>NZ_JCACER010000030.1:0-74891 GCF_059502445.1 Kumtagia sp. | reverse complement strand
GATGGCTTTCCACTATGCATGACTTTCCCCGGACAGCCCTGCCCTTGTGGGGAGGAGTAAGGGATGGGGGTGCGACGCGTGAAAACACCGGAGAGCTCATTTCCGCACCGCCCCGAAGGTGATCCCGCGCAGCAGCTGCTTGCGCAGCAGGATGGTGAACACCAGGATCGGCACGAGGAAGATCGTCGTGCCGGCGGCGACCGCCGGCCAGTCCTGTCCGCCCTCGCCGATGATGGTGGGGATGAAGGGCGGCGCGGTCTGCGCGGTGCCGGAGGTGAGCAGGGCGGCGAAGGCGTATTCGTTCCAGGCGAAGATCAGGCAGAAGATGGCTGTGGCGGCGATGCCGGTGGTGGCCTGCGGCAGCACAACGCGCCAGAAGGCCTGCAGCCGCGTGTAGCCGTCGATCATCGCGGCCTCCTCGTATTCGCGCGGGATCTCGTCGATGAAGCCTTTCAGCAGCCACACCGCGAGCGAGACGTTGACGGCGGTGTAGAGCAGGATCATGCCGAGCGCGGTGTCCGAAAGCCCGATCTCGCGGTACATCAGGTAGATCGGAATGGCGACGGCGATGGGCGGCATGAAACGCGTCGACAGGATGAAGAACAAGAGGTCGTCGGCCAGGGGCACCTTGAAGCGCGAGAAGCCGTAGGCGGCCAGCGTGCCGAGGAAGACGGCCAGGAAGGTCGAGCCGAAGGCGATGACGATCGAATTCAGGAAGCGCGGCAGGAAGTTGGACGGGCCGGCGATCACCATGTTGCGCTTGCGCGTGGTCTCGTCGCAGAAGCTCGTCGCCGGCGGCAGCGCGTTGATGTACTCCGCCGTCTGGCGGGTGCGGGTCGTGAACAGGTTGCAATAGCCCTCGATGGACGGCGTGAAGACGATTTTCGGGGGATAGGCGATCGAATCCGGCGGCGTCTTGAAGCTGGTGGCGAAGATCCAGAACAGCGGGATCATCGACACCACGGCGTAGACGATCACCAGCGTGGCGGCGACGCGCTTCGACGTCGTGCTCGGCTCGACGACGGAATGGGCGGCGGCGCTCATCGGCTCTTCACCCGGTTCAGGACCTTCACGTAGATGTTGGCCAGCCCGAAGACGGCGACGAACAGGATGATGGCGAAGGCGGAGGAGAAGCCGGTGCGCCATTTCTCGAAGGCTTCGCGCTTCAGCGTGATCGAGGCGACCTCGGTGGTCGAGCCCGGCCCGCCGCCGGTCAACAGGTTCACCATGTCGAACATCTTGAAGTTCTCGATGCCGCGGAAGAGCACGGCGAGCATGATGAAGGGCAGCGCCATCGGCAGGGTGATCGACCAGAACTGCCGCCAGTTCGAGGCGCGGTCGACCTCCGCCGCCTCGTAGATGTAGTCCGGAATGGAGCGCAGGCCGGCCAGGCAGATAAGCATGACGTAGGGCGTCCACATCCAGGTGTCGACGATGACGATCGCCCAGGGCGCCAGCGTCACGTTGGACAGCATCAGGATCTCGGTGGGCGGAATGCCGGTGAAGAACGACACGATATAGGTGAAGAGGCCGATCTGCGGTTCGTAGAGGAAGCGCCAGAAATTGCCGACGACGGCCGGCGACAGCATCATCGGCACGAGGATGATGGTGGTCCAGAAGGCGTGGCCGCGGAATTTCCGGTCGATCAGATAGGCCAGCGTGAAGCCGATCAGCGTCTGCAGCACGATCGTCCAGAGGACGAAATGCGCCGTCGTCTGCATCGCCATCCAGGTGTCGCTGTCGGTCAGGATGCGCGTGTAGTTGGAGAGGCCGATATCCTTCACCGCTTCGTTCGGCCGGTTGGCGCGGTAGTTCGTGAAGGAGAGCCGGATCGTCCAGATCAGCGGAAAGATGTTGATGGCGAGCAGCAGCAGGATGGTCGGCGCGATGAAGATCCAGGCGACCATCCGGTCGGAGAGGCCGCGGACCGTCGTGGCCAGCGGCTCCGGCGTCGCCCGGGCGGCTGCCTCCATCGTCCGATCCAGTAGGGAGGGGTGAGTGTCCGTCACGACGGGCCTTCTGCCGGTCAGGTCTTGCATGATTGGCGGTCTCCGTCCCGCGCTCATGCTAACACGGCGCGGGACGGACTTGGGAGGACGAGGGCCTACATCTTGCCGTCGTCTTCGAAGACTTCGGTCCAGTCCTTGACCAGCCCGTCGAGCGCTTCCTTGGCCGTGCCCTGGCCGGCGACGACATAGTCGTGGAAGCGCTTCTGCGAGGCCTGCAACAGCGAGGCGTAGCTCGGCTCGGCCCAGAAATCCTTCACGATGGCCATCGAATCCAGGAAGGTCTGCGCATAGGGCTGGCTGGCCGCGAAACCAGGATCTTCCACAACGGCCTTCAAGCAGGAGAAGCCTCCAAGCGACCACCACTTCTTCTGCACGTCGGCAGTCGCAAACCACTTGATGTACTGAAGCGCGGCGTCCTGCTTGTCTGAGTAGGAAACGACCGAGATGCCCTGGCCACCGAGCTGGGCGAGCTTTTCGCCGTCCGGACCGGCCGGGTTGGCGAAGAAGCCTACTTTCTCGCCGCCCACCATCTCGTCCTTCTGCAGGCCCGGCCATGTGAAGGCGAAGTTCATGTGCAACGCCACCTGGCCGGATTTGAAGGCGTCGATGCCTTCGCCCATGTAGCTGTTGGAGGCACCGGGCGGCGTGCAGCAGTCGTAGAGCGCCTTGTAGAATTCGAGGCCCTTCACCGACTTCTCGGAGTTGACGAAGCCTTCCATCTCGTAGGGCTTGTCCGGGTTCTCGTATTTGAAGCCGAAGGAATAGAGCACATCCATGACGCCCATGGTAACGCCCTCGGAGCCGCGCTCGGTATAGATCGAGGCGCCGTAGACCTTCTTGCCGTCGACCTCGCGGCCCTGGAAGAATTCCGCAATGTCCCTCAACTCGGCAAAGGTCGCGGGCACAGCCAGATCACGACCGTATTTTTCCTTGAATGCGGCCTGAAGTTCCGGCTTGGCGAACCAATCCTTGCGATAGGTCCAACCGACCACATCGCCAAAGGCAGGCAGCGACCAATAGTTCGGCGTATTCTTCGGCCACTGCGAATAGCCGACGACGGTGGCGTCGACGAAGTCGCTCATCTTGATCCCTTCCTTGTCGAAGAAATCGTTGAGCTTGACGTAGTGGCCGTTCTCGGCCGAGCCGCCGATCCACTGGCTGTCGCCGATGATCAGGTCGCAGAGTTTGCCCTTGGAGTTGAGCTCGTTCAAGAAGCGGTCGGCGTAGTTCGTCCATGGCACGAACTCGAACTTCATGCCGATGCCGGTCTGCGCGGTAAAATCCTTCGACAGTTCGACCAGCGCGTTGGCCGGATCCCACGCCGCCCAGCAGAGCGTCAGGTCCTCGGCCTGCGCGACCGACGACATCGCCGTCGAGGCCGCCAGCGCCGCCATTCCCAACGTTATTTTCAATCCCGATTTCATGCCTACCTCCCATTTGCAGAACACGTTCCGGCGACGGCTTGAGAAGCCCGGTGCGCAGCGCGGGGCCGGACCGTCGCACGCTGCCCCTCCCGCGCCGGCCTTGTTCAGTAATTTGTTTAGTGATGCAGGAATTACTAAACATCGCAAGAGGAAAAGCATGCTGCGGCGCAGCATGTTTTTTGCGTGCAGACGGCATATTCGGTCAATTATGGTGACCTTTTCAGCGACATGCCGTTGATTGTCGACAGAAATTTGCAGATCGACTTATCTGCCGGCCGCGAAGCAGTCGAACCAGAAAACTAAACAAATCGAATGTGGTGAGCAGCCCGCCCCGAGCAGCGCGAGGCATTGAAACGGGTCAATCCGCCAACGGGCGCGTCACCCCTTCTTGTTCGCCTCGTCATAGGCCTCGGCGAAATAGCCGAAGAACACGTCCAGCATGCCGTTGTCGTGCGGGCCGGATTTCTGCTCCCAGCGCTCGACGAAGAGCTCCCAGGAGCGGCTCTTCCTGGACGAAAAGGCCGAGTTGCCGACCTTGGCCGAGATGGTGTCGGGCGACAGCTCGTCGAGAAGCCGGTCAAGCGCCTTCTGCATGGCCGCATAGGTGGCGAGCTCGTGCCGCTTGAGGTCGGCGAAGCCGGCTTCAAGGCTGGCCCTGGCGCCGAGAAAGCCCGGCCGCCGGCGCGAGAACATCACGTCGATCGCCTCGGCTGCCGTCGGTATGAACTTCAGCGGATTGTTGTCTGCCGCGCCGATCATGGTGCGGCTGGCGCTCTTGGTCATCGCCTTGGCGGCGGCGCGGGCGCGCAGCAGCTGCGCGAGCTGCTCGGTGGCGACGCGCAGGAATTCGCCGACCTCCTGGCCGATCTCGGCGGGGTCGCGCTCGGCGAAGGTGTCGGGCGTAACGCCGGCGCCGGCGGCAAGCCCCTGCAGGAAGCGGGCAAAGGCCTGCTGATCGGCTGCCGGCACCGGGCCGGGCGGCGGCGGAAAGGCTTGCGGCGCGAACGGCGCCGCCGGAGCGGATGCCGCCGCCGGCTGACCCGGCGCGAAGGATTCGCCGGCCGCCGGCTGCGGCTTCGCGCGCGCCGGTGCCGGATCGGTCGGAGCCGGCTGGAAAACCGGCGCCGGGTGGGACGGGGCCGGTTCAGGCTGCGACCTGGCAGCGGGGACAAAGGGCGGCGCCGGCTGTGCCGATCCCGCGTCGGCGGCATAAGGATCGGGGCGGGCAGGCTGCGACGGGGTCCCCGGGAAGGCGATGAACTGCTGCGAGAAATCGGCGTCGCGACGCCGGCCGGCCGGGCGGGCGATCAGCTCGCGCCGGTCGATCGGCGGCGGGGCCGGCTCGCCGGCCCCCCAGATGTCGTCGGACGGTGTCGAGAAGTCCTGCCGCGCCTGCTGGAACGGATCCTCCGCCGCACCGTCCGATGCCTGCTCGTCCTCGACCTCGACGCGGATGACATAGTGGCCGATCGCCAGCCGGTCGCCGCTCGCCAGCCGGTGCGGGCTCTTCATCCTGGCCGTCGAGCCGTTGAGAAAGGTGCCGTTGCGCGACACGTCGTAGAGCCAGTAGCCGCCCTTCTCGAAGCGGACGTCGCAATGCAGGCCGGAGATGTGGCGGCCCGGGTCAGGCAAGGTCCAGTCGAGATGCTGCTGGCGGCCGATCTCGAAACCGCGGTTGCGCGCCTGGAAGCGGATCGGGCCGCCATCGGGAAGGGAATCGACGCTGTCGATCGTGAGCGTGATCGTCATCAGACCGCTGCAACCGCCTCCATTCCGCGCCGCACGCCGCGCGGGAGCTTACCGGGCGAGGCGTCGGCTGCGCAACAGCTTAGCGCGCAGGCGCGATCTTAGCGGATAGAGCCGGAGCGTGGCAGCCTCCGCCCTCAACTTTCCGTCATCTGGATGCCCATGGAGACGCAGGCCGACAGCACGGCGGCGCGCTGCTTGAGGGGCACGCGGGCGACCGCGCTGAGCACGGCGGCGTTCACCGCGCGCGCCGTCAGATGCGGCGGCGGCACCACCGGCGCCATGCCGGCCGGCGCCATCGAGCCGCCGCTCCAGCCGGCGGCGAGCGCGATCCAGGCGCCGGGCGTCTTCACCGGCGACGCCATGCCGGCATCGAGCGCGGCGTAGCGGCGCTCCTCCTCGGGCTCGCGCACCCACTCCTCGGCGGCCGTCAGCAGGTCGCGGTCCCTGGTCGCCAGGCCCTCCGGCAGGTTGACCAGGCATTGGTGCCCCCACCACACCGCCACCCGACGCGGCAGCAGATAGGCGCAGAAGGTGATCGCGTCCTCCGGCGTCGGGCTCGATACCAGGGCGCGCAGATAGTCCAGCGACGGCCGGTCTGCCGGCTCCGCCGTCATGTCCTCGGAAGCGGTCGGGAAGGTCTCGAAGAGTTCCTTCGCCGTGTTGAACCGAAGTCGGTTGCTCATCGCTCTCGTCCGGCTCAGTTGATCTTCACGATGGTGCCATTGATGATCATCATGGCGCCGGCGTCGTGCTGCGACAGGAGCTTGGAATCGGTCTTGAACTGCATGGTGGTGCTGATCTCGACATTGGGGGATTCGATCTTGATCGACATCGGGTCCATCGTGATCGTGCTCTTGCCGCAGGTGATAGTGATCTTGGCCCCAGCCTTGATCAGCAGCTCGTTGGTCACGTCGAGCGTGTCGTTGTTCTTGACCTTGGTCTTGCGGTCGTTCTTGACCAGCCGCCGCTCGTCATTGCCGACGGTAGAATCGAGATCCTTCTGGGCGTGGAAGCGCACCAGCTCCGATCCCTTGGAATCGTCCATGACGAACTCGTTGTAGCCGCCACCGCCGGTGGTCGAATTGGTCTTCCAGCCGGCGATGTTCTTGGCGCCGGGCAAGCCGAAGGGCGGCATGTTCTCGCCGTTGTAGACGCTGGCGACGACGATCGGCTGGTCGGGGTCGCCCTCGAGGAAGTCGACGATGACCTCGTGACCGACGCGCGGCGTGAAGATCGCCCCCCAGTTCTGGCCTGCCGACACCTGGGCGACGCGCACGCGGCGCGACTGGTCGCCCTTGCGGTCCCAGTGGAAGCGCACGAGGATGCGGCCATACTTGTCGCAGTCGATCTCGCCCTCGCCCACCACCTTCGCCGTCTGCGGCCCGCGGATATAGGGCTTCGGCGAGGTCATGGCGGGCGCGAAGGGCTGATCGGCGCGCATGAATTCGTAGACGCCCGTGTAGACCTGGTCGCCGCCGCTGCCCGACCGGTAGGCCTGCCCGTCGAACCGGTGCGAGGCCATGAGCACGAGATATTGCTGGTTCTGCCCGTCGTCGGGATGGCCGGTGAGATCGACCAGAGAGCCGGGATAGAGCGTGGCGCAATCGCCCTCGGCGTGAAAATGGCTGTCCTCGGCGCGCCGCATGTCTAGCTGCACCTGGGCGTAGTCCGTGCCGTCCGACTGGCTGACGTAACGCCCGGGAAAGACGAAGCTCTCGAGCTTGCCCTGCTCGTATCCGGCGTCGCCGGTCTTTTCCGCCTTCATGTTGGCCGAGGGCTTCTTGAAGTCGTAGTCGGTCATGGCGACCTTGCCGGTCGTGAACCTGCGCTCGGGGCGCCACAGCGACAGGTGCTCGGTGTCGCGGTTGTGCTGCGCGTCGATCGCGATGAAGGGGCGCGAGGCGCGCGGCACCGGCTTGTAGGCGGAGACGCTGTCGCCCATGACCAGCTTGTGGGCGCCGGCGGAATGGCGGAAATGATAGCTTATGCCGTGCTCCTCCATCAGCCGGCAGACGAAATCCATGTCGCTTTCGCAGTACTGCGCGCAATATTCGAGGGTGGGATAATTGCGCGACAGCGCCGGCTGGAAATCGGCCAGGCCGCCATGCTCGCCGAATATGCGCTCGACGATCTGCGGCGCGGTCAGGTCGTGGAAGATCAGCGCGTTGACCCGCTTGGACAGCAGCCAGAGCCACGGCCGCAGGATCAGCTCGTAACGATTGCCTTCGGCGCGTGTGCCGAGCCAGCGCGCCTCCGCCAGCATACCGTCGAAGATGCGCTCGCCGCCGTCCACCGTCCGCAGGGTGACCGTGCAATGCCGGGCGATCGCCTCGTCGAAGCCGAGGATCTTCTTGTCCGTGTTGATCGCCTCGACGCGGAACTCGAACAGCTGGCTGAGCCTCTCGGTCGCCTCGAAGCCCGTCAGCAGCAGCCGATCCTTGCCGAGCGGCGTTTCGAGCCTGCCGATGCGCCGATCTTGCGTATAGGGGCTAGCCATCGCAGCGCCTTCTCCCTGAAGCCGGCGCTCCGGCATGCGGCCGCGCGCCATGGCCCGCTCGACCACCGGGGCAGCCGGCGGGGCACCGACGATAGGGTGGCTTCATTTCCGGCCTATGTCTTGGCGCCGGTCGTTCGTATCCATGGATATCCATGCCCGCACCTCCGGGAACCCGGCGTCTTTCTTCCGGATCGCTGATAAAAATCTCTACCGCAAGTTACGGTGTCGGTTTCATTGACACAATCCCGCGCCAATTCTATCCTTTTCGCCTGAAGATCGTGTTTTCGCCAGAAGGAGTGAAGATACCATGCGCAAGGCAATATTTGCGTCGGTGCTCGCGGTTACTGGCTTGTCCGGGCTGGACTTCGCGGCAGCCGACCCAAACCTGACATCGGAGCAGATCGTCAAGCATTTCGTCGACGAGACAGACCTCGGGGCCAAACGCGGACTGTGTATCGGTACAACCGAGGAATGCAGCAGGGATCAGCCGGCGCCTGCCGGACTGGACATGCTGATCAACTTCGACCTCGACTCCGCCGAGCTCACCGAGCAGGCCCGCGCCAACCTCGACGAATTCGCCAAGGCGCTGAAGGACGACAGGCTGCGTTCGGCCACCTTCGTCGTCGAGGGCTACACGGACGCCTCCGGCGACGAGGGCTACAACGACCGGCTGTCGGAACGGCGCGCACAGGCGGTGACCGCCTTCCTGCTCGCCAACGGCATCCAGCTCGAGAAGGTGGAGGCGGCGGGACGGGGCGAGAGCAATCCGCGCGTCGCCGATCCGTACGATCCCGTCAACCGGCGCGTCGAGATGCGAATCAAGATCCAGTAACGGCGGCGCGTCGTGCCGACACCAAGCTGATACGCAAGGTGCGGTAAAGTTCCGATCGGGCGTCCGGCCTCCGGACGTCTGATTTGAGACCAAGGCCGCCATGCGATTTGACAGCCTTCTCACTCCCGTCTCGGAGAGCGCGCCCTGCGGGCCCGATCTCGACGAGATCGGCGACGACCAGTACCTCAACTACGTGCTGGGGGCCGACAACCGGATGCCGGGTCGGTACCTGGACTCGGAGACGGGAACGCCGTTCGACCGGACGAGCATCGACCTCAAGGCCGAGACGAAGGCGATCGGCGGCTTCCTGGAGCAGTCGCGCGACCTGCGCCTGCTGACGCTGGAGGCGCGCCTGCAGGCGCTCGCCGGTCAGATCGCCGGCTTCTGCGACTGCGTCCAGGCGATCGCCGCCCTGCTCGACCAGTTCTGGGACGAGGTGCATCCGAAGGGTTTCGACGGCGACTTCACGCTGCGCCAGAACACCGTCGCCGTGCTCGAGGACCGCACCACGGTCGTGCTGCCGCTGCAATACGCGCCGCTCGTCCGCGACCAGCGTGCGGGGACGATCAGCCTGCGCGACCACGCGGTGGCGACCGGAACGGCGGCGCGCGAGGGCGAGCGCGTGCTCGACGTTAACCAGATCATGGAGACGCTGCGCAGCGAGGCGCACCGCGCCGAGATCGACGCGCTGCACGCCTCGCTGTCGTCCGCCAGGAAGGCGGTGGCGACGATCCGCTCGGCCTTCGACGAAGGCACCAACTATCAATATTCGCCGGATTTCGAGCTGCTCTCCGGCGTGCTCGGCCAGTTGCTTGCCCTGATCGAGGGCGCGCGCCCCGATCTCGGCGGCGCCAACGGCCATGCCCTCGCCGAGGCCGCGGCGGACGGTGCAGCCGAGATCATCGCCATCGGCGCGGTGCCCGCGGCCGCGCCGGCGAAGGCCGCGGCGGTGGCCATCGGCGATCACGCCGCGGCGGCGGCGGCGCTGCTGGCCGCCGAGCGGTATTTCGGCCGGGCCGAGCCGTCTTCGCCGGCGCTCATCCTGGTCCACCAGGCGCGCCTGCTGGTCGGCAAGCCGCTGGTGGCGGCGATCGAGGCGCTGATGCCCGACAATGCCGAATACGCCTCCATCGTCGTCGACGCCGCTTCCGGCTTCGAGCTCAACATGGCCAAGATGCGGGCGATCACCGACGATTTCGCGGCCGCTGCCGAGGAGCCGGCGGCGGGGAGCGAGACGATTTTTTCCGCCGAGACACGCGCCGAGGCCGCCGCGCTGCTCGCCGGCGTCGCCACCTATTTCCGGTCGGTCGAGGCGTCCAGCCCGATCCCCATGCTGCTCGGCCGCGCGGAGCGCTTCATGAGCCAGAGCTTCCAGTCGATCATCGCGGAACTCCTTCCAAAGAAGAACTCCGAATGACCCAAGTCGTTTCCCGGAATCCGTTTGACAACCCGCGAACAATTCGTGTTCCATTCCGAATGAAAGAGGAGATGAGCAATGTCTGACAGCGGGCAGAAATTCATAAAGCGCAATCGTCCTCCTCGCGTGCAAATATCCTACGAGGACCCTTACAACGCCGAGAAGCAAGTCGAGCTTCCTTTCGTTATGGGAATACTTTCAGACCTGTCCGGTAATGCGTCGAAGGTCAGCAAGCCTCCCATGGCCGAACGGAAATTCTCCAACGTCGACATGGACAATTTCGATGACTACATGGCGAGCGTCGAGCCAGCCGTGTCGTTCCGGGTCGCCAATAGGCTGGGCGGCGACGGAAACGAGCAGCTCGGCGTCAATCTCACCTTCAAGCGGATGGACGATTTCACGCCCGGCATGATCGCCAGGCAGATCCCCGCCCTGCGGGCACTGCTGGAGGCGCGCGAGCAGCTCGCGAACCTGCAGCGCTACATGGACGGCAAGGTGGCCGCGGAGGATCAGATCAAGCGGCTGCTCGCCGACCCGCAGATGATGCAGGCGCTGAAGGAGCGGCGCGATGCGACGGACGTGGCCGGCGCGGCCGACGAAGCTGAAGGCAACGCATAACGCCGCTGCGGCGGAACAACAGGCGAGGCAAACACAGTGGCTACCGAACTTTCCCCGGAAAAGGCCGCAATCGGCGGCACCGCCCTTCAGGAAATCGACGATTTCTCGGCCCTCCTGAAGCAGAGCTTCAAACCGCGCAGCGAGCGCGCGGCCACCGAAGTCGAGAACGCCGTCAACACGCTGGTCCAGCAGGCGCTGGCCGATTCCAGCCTGATCAAGGACGACGTGCTCGACACGCTCGACGAGATGATCGCGCGGCTCGACGAAAAGCTTTCCGCACAGGTCAACGAGATCCTGCACAACGAGACGTTCCAGCAGATCGAAAGCGCCTGGCGCGGGCTGCACTACATCGTCTTCAACTCCGAGACGGACGCGACCCTGAAGCTGCGCGTCATGAACGTCTCCAAGCAGGAACTCTACCGCGACCTGCGCCTCTATCCCGATGCCAAATGGGACCAGAGCCCGCTGTTCAAGGCGGTCTACGAACAGGAGTTCGGCACGCTCGGCGGCCATCCCTTCGGCTGCATCATCGGCGATTACCATTTCGACCATTCGGCGGTCGACATCCGGCTGCTGCGCGATCTCGGCAAGGTCGCCGCCGCGGCGCACGCGCCGCTGATCTCGGGCGCGGCGCCATCGCTGATGGGCATGGATTCCTGGACGGAGCTGATGAACCCGCGCGACCTCAGCAAGGTCTTCGACACGCCCGACTATGCGGCGTGGAAGTCGCTGCGCGATTCTGAGAACTCCCGCTATGTCGGGCTGTGCATGCCGCGCGTGCTCGCCCGCGAGCCCTATGGCGCGAAGTCGCTGCCGGTCGAGGAATTCGCCTTCGAGGAGCAGACGGACGGACATTCGGGACAGAAATACGCCTGGATGAACGCCGCCTACGCCATGGCCGCCAACATCAACCGCGCCTACAAGGAATATGGCTGGACGGTGCGTATCCGCGGTGTCCAGTCGGGCGGCGAGGTCATCAACCTGCCGACGCACACCTTCCCCACCGACGACGGCAGCGTCGACCTGAAATGCCCGACGGAAATCGCGATCACCGACCGCCGCGAGAACGAACTTTCGCGGTCGGGACTGCTGCCGCTGATCCATCGCAAGAACACCGACAAGGCAGCCTTCATCGGCGCTCAGTCGCTGTACCGGCCGAAGAAATACGACAAGGAGGAAGCAACCGCCGCCGACAATCTGTCGGCGCGCATCCCCTACATGTTCGCGATATCGCGCTTCAGCCACTATCTCAAATGCATGGTGCGCGACCAGATCGGCGAGACCAAGGAGCGCGACGAACTGGAAGGCTGGCTGCAAAGCTGGATAAACCAGTATGTCGACGCCGACCCGGCCAACTCGACGGTCCAGACGAAAGCGCGCAAGCCGCTTGCGGCCGCCCGCGTGGACGTTTTCGAAGATGCGGAGAACCCCGGTTTTTACGGGGCACGGTTCTATCTACGCCCGCATTTCCAACTGGAAGGAATGGATATCGGCATGAGCCTGGTTTCCCGGCTGCCCGCAAAGGCAGGGTGACCATACGACCTCGGCCGAATCCAGAGAGCATCGACACCATGTGAACGGCGTTTAAAGGCCGCCGTTTCCCTGTCAGGAGGACTGCAATGGCGCAAGACATGTTTATCAAGATCGGGACCCTCAAGGGCGAGGCCCAGGACGATCAATTTCCTGCCTGGGTGGACGTGCTTGCATGGTCGCTCGGCGGCGCGCAGAGCGGCACCGCCCACCAGGGCGGCGGCATGGGCGGCGGCAAGGTGAGCTTGCAGGACTTTTCATTCACCAAGTACACCGACGTCCTCTCGCCGAAGATCTGGGGCCACATGTGCGACGGCAAGCACTTCCCGACCGTCGAGTTCAAGGCCCGCAAGGCCGGCGGCAAACCCTTCGTCTATCTCGAGATCAAGATGGAGGACGCGATCGTCACCAGCGTGTCGACCGGCGGCAGCGGCGGCGAGGACCGGACGACCGAGAACGTCACCTTCAACTTCAAGAAGTACACGATCAAGTACAATCAGCAGTCGAAGAGGGGCGATCTCGAAGTCTCCGACGAGTACTGGTACGACATGGCCAAGAGCAAGGGCTCGATGGCCTAGCCCCTTCGGCGACGGCGTTTGCCAAGGCCGTTTTCTCCCGGGCTGCCGTCTTGGCGGCAGCCCGGGTTTCCGCACGCGATGCCGCCCTGATGATGCGGATGCCCCATGCGAAAAGCCAGAGGTGACAGGCAGTACCAGGCGCCGCTGATGTCGGCGTTCCGCGACGCTTTCGAGGCGCGCGACGCCAAGGACAGCCGCGTGCGCATCGTCGACGGCGAGCGGGTCATCGAAGGCCGCCTTCCGCGCCAGCGCCGCGGCGACGAGCCGGCGCTGAAGCGCGACCTGTCGATCGACCTGGTGGCGCTGCTGAACACCATCAACCTCGCCTCGACCGTGCCGCTCGAGACGCTCCATTACGTCAGCGATTCGGTGCTCAACTACGGCCTGCCGGACATCACCCACCTGACCAGCGAGGAGGCCGGCGTCGACGCCATCCGCGACCAGCTGGTCCACGCGCTCGCCACCTACGAGCCGCGCATCATCGCCGACACCATCCACGTCGACAAGGAGGTGCGCACCAACGAGATCGACCAGCGGGTGCAGTTCACGGTCTCCTGCGAGATGGCCTGCACGCCGGTCGACGTGCCCGTCACCTTCGTCGCCGAGCTGGAAGTCAGCTCCGGCAAGGTCAACGTCACGCGACTTCCGACATAGGCCGGCCATGAACCGCGACTTCCTCGACCTCTATCAGCTGGAGTTGAAGCAGCTCTACGAGAAGTCGCGGCAGTTCGCCGAGGAATATCCCGGCGTGGCGCGCCGGCTCGGCGGGCTGATCGAGGACAAGATGGACCCCGGCATCGCCGGCCTGCTGGAGGGCGCCGCCTTCATGGCGGCGCGGGTCCAGCTCAAGATCAGGAGCGAGTTCTCCGAATTCACCTCGGCGCTGCTCGACCAGGTTCTGCCGGACTACCTGGCGCCGATCCCGTCGGCAGCGCTGGTCGAGGTCTTGCCGTCCTTCGACGATGCCAATCTCCGGAACGGCATCCGCTTCGACGCGGGCTCGGCCGTCGACGCCGTCTATGTCGAGCAGCAGAAACGGATCTCCTGCCGCTTCCGCCTGTGCAATCCGCTTGCGATCTGGCCGCTGCACCTGGAGGCGGCGCAGTATTTCGCGGCACCCCCGCCGCTGCAGGCGCTCGGGCTGGAGATCCTGCCGGGCGTCACGGCCGGGCTGCGGCTCGGCTTCCGCTGCAGGACCACCAAGCTGGCGGACGACAAGCCGGGCGTCGCCCCGCCGGGCGCGCCGGTGAGCGAGCTTTCGCTCGACGCGCTGCCGATCCGCCTGGTCGGCACCGCGGTCGATGCGGTAGCCCTCTACGAGCAGCTCTTCGCCAACTGCCGGCGGATCACGCTGCGCTATCTCGACGAGTTCGGCGACCCGCATTTCGTGCCGCTGCCGCCGGACGCGCTGCGCCAGATCGGCTTCGAGGCGGACGATTCGCTGTTTGGCCAGAACGGCCGGGTCTTCCAGGGATTCTCGCTGCTGCGCGACTTCTTCGCCTTCCCGCAGCACTTCCTCGGCTTCCGGCTCGAAGGGCTGCGCCGGGCGCTCGCGCAGGTCAGGGCGATTGCGTTCGACCTGTTGTTCGAATTCGACGCGGCGGTGCCGCGGCTGGCCTCAGTAGTGCGGCCGCAGAGCTTCTCCCTCTACAGCGCCACCATCGCCAACCTGTTCGAGATGCAGTGCAGCCGCGTGCCGATACGCCGCAACGAGGCGGAGCACCATGTGGTCGCCGACCGGAGCCACTGGCTGGACTACGAAATCTGCAGCGTGCTCGACGTCTTCGCCCACTACAGCGGCAGCAGCGACAAGGTGCGCGTGTTTCCGCTCTACAGCCTGCCGACCGACAACACGCCGCTCGGCGAGGCCTTGTCCTACACGGTGCGGCGGCTGCCGCGGCGCGAGACCATCCAGGAGCAGCGGGTCGGGGCGCGCACCGGCTATGTCGGCTCGGAAGTGTTCCTGTCGCTGCGCGAACCCGTCGACATCGACGAGACGGAGCGGGTGCGCGAGCTGAGCGTGCGGGCGCTCGTCTCCAACCGCCATCTCACCGAGCAATTGCCGGTGGGCGAGGCCGGCACCGATTTCCATCTCGTCGACAACACGTCGCTGCCGCTCAGATGCCTCGCCGGCCCGACGGCACCGCGCGAATCCGTGCTCACGCTGGAGCGGCGGCAGCGCGGCGGCACGCCGCCCGGCACGATCGCCTGGAGGCTGGTCAACCTGCTGGCGCTCAACCATCTCGGCCTCACCGACCGCAATCCGCAGGACCGCGCCGGCGGATTGCGCGAACTGCTCGGCCTGTTCGCCGACCTCTCCGACGTCGTCACCGAGCGGCGCATCCGCGGCATCCTCGGCGTGTCGAGCCGGCCGATCACAAGGCGGCTGCGACAGGCCAACGGCTTCAACGCGGCGCGCGGCGTCGAGATCACCGTCAGGTTCGACGAGCGCGCCTTCGAGGGCAACGGCATCATGCTGCTGGGAGCGGCGCTCGACCGCTTCTTCGCCGAATACACCTCGATCAACAGCTTTACCGAGACGGTGATCGAATCGGCGCAGCGCGGCATCGTCAAGCGCTGGCCGCCGCGCGCTGGCAACGGCGAGCCGCTATGAGCTACCGCGACGGCCTGCGCGCCGACCCCCACGGCTTCGACTTCTTCGCCGCCCTGCGCGAACTGGAGCGCTCGGCTCCGGACAAGCCGCGCATCGGCGAGAACGGCGTGCTGGCGGAGGAGATCGTCAGCCTCGGCCAGGACCCGTTCCTCGACTTCCCGGGTTCCAACCTCACCGGCTACGAGGACGTTTCCGGGCGGGCGCGCATCAGGACGCGCTTCCTCGGCTATTTCGGCCCGCAGGGCGCGCTGCCGCTCAGCACCACGGCCGACGCCCAGCACTGGTCGTCGCAGCACGATCCCTCCTTCGTCCACTTCACCGACATCTTCGCCAACCGTTTTCTGCAGCTGTTCTTCCGCGCCTGGGCGGACGCCCGGCCGATCGCCCAGGCCGACCGTCCGGATGCCGACCGCTTCATCCGCTATGTCGGCGCCTTCACCGGAACGGGATCGGACGCCTTCCTCGACCGCGACCGCGTTGCCGACGTCGCCAAGGTCTCCTTCGCCGGCCTGACCGGGTCGCGGATCAAGAGCGCCGCGCGGCTGCGGCAACTGATCGAAGGCATCCTTCAGGTCGTGGCGGAGATCGAGGAGCGGGTCGGGAGCTGGCTGGTGTTCGAGCCGTCCGACCAGATGGCGCTCGGCGCCCGCCATTCCGGTCTGGGCGTCGATGCGGCGCTCGGCGTGCGCGCCTATTCCATCAACGACAAGATCCGTCTGCGCATCACCGCCAAAAGCCTCGAGCAGTACCGCCGGCTGCTGCCGGCCGGCGACCTCTCGGAGATCCTCGCCGACCTGATCTTCCACTATCTCGGCCACCGCTTCGACTTCGACGTGGAGCTGGGACTGGCCGCCGAGCTGGCGCCGCCGGTCAGGCTCGGCGTGTCGGGCGAGCTCGGCTGGACGTCCTGGATGGCGCCGAGGAAACCGGACGAGCCGGGAAAGACCTACCTGCGCGATGCGCGCTTCGATCCGATGGAGCGGCGGCGCGATGCCGCCGCCAGGAACCAGGCCGGGAGGACGCCATGAGCGACATCAGCCTCGAAACGGTGACCGGAAAGCTCAACCGCGTCGGCTACGACGCCTTCATGCAGGCGCTGCGCCAGGCCAAGGGCGCCGGCAACCGCAATGTCGAGCTCGCCCACTGGCTGCAGCACATCCTGGCAAACGACCGCTCCGACATTTCGCTCACCGTCGACCATTACAAGCTCGACCGGGCGAAGCTGCACAAGGACATCGCCGACGCCGTCGCCGGCCTGCGCAAGAACGAGACCGAGATGCCGGGCATCGCCAACCAGATCACCGATGTGCTCGACCGCGGCTGGCACTACGCAACCCTTTATTTCGGCGAGACGCAGATCCGCACCGGCCACCTGCTGCTCGCCGCCTGCAAGTCGCTGGAGCTGCGCCGCGCGCTGCAGCAACTGTCGAAGCAGCTCGCCCAGATCAACGCCGACATGCTCGCGGCCGAGGCGCGCCGCATCTGGGCGCAGTCGGACGAGGAGAATCTTCGGCCGATGGACGGCTCCGGGCTGGCGGCGCGACCCGTAGGCGCGGCGGCGGGCGACACGCCGGCGGCGCGCGGCACAACGGCGCTCGACCGCTTCTCCGTCGACATGACGGCGGCGGCCACCTCCGGCAAGATGGACCCGGTGGTCGGCCGCGACGACGAGATCCGCCAGATCATCGACGTGCTGATGCGGCGGCGCCAGAACAACCCGATCCTCACCGGCGAGGCGGGCGTCGGCAAGACGGCGGTGGTGGAAGGGTTTGCGCAGCGGCTCGCCGACGGCGACGTGCCGCCGCAGCTCGAGGGGGTGCGGCTGTGCGCGCTCGACATCGGCCTGATGCAGGCCGGCGCCTCGATGAAGGGCGAGTTCGAGCAGCGCCTGCGCTCGGTCATCGACGAGGTGCAGGCCTCGCCGGTGCCGATCATCCTGTTCATCGACGAGGCGCACACGCTCATCGGCGCGGGCGGCGCGCAAGGCACCGGCGACGCCGCCAACCTGCTGAAGCCGGCGCTGGCCCGCGGCACATTGAGGACCATCGGCGCCACCACCTGGGCCGAATACCGGCAGTATTTCGAGAAGGATCCGGCGCTGACGCGGCGCTTCCAGCCGGTCAATGTCGACGAGCCTTCGATCGACAAATGCACCACCATGCTGCGCGGCATCCTCGCGCCGATGGAGAAGCATCACGGCGTGCGCATCTCCGATGCGGCGGTGGAGGCGGCGGTGGCGCTGTCGGCGCGCTACATCCCGGCGCGCCAGCTTCCCGACAAGGCGGTGAGCCTGCTCGACACGGCCTGCGCGCGGGTCGCCATCAGCCAGTCGACGACGCCGGCGGCGGTCGCCGACCTGAAGGCGGCGATCGAGGCGAAACGCCGGGCGCTTGCCGCGCAGGAGCGCGAGAGCGAGCTCGGCCGAACCGACGACGAGCGCATCGCCGAACTCAAATCGGAGATCAAGGATACCGAGGAGAAGCTGGCGGCGCTGGAAGCCGATTTCGCGCGGGAGAAGGCGATCGTCGGCGAGATCATGGCGCTGCGGAAGGCGATTGCGGTTTCGCCCGCGCCGGAGGGCGCCGCTGACGCGTCCGCGGCCTCCGCCAACGACAATGCCGAGACGGCACCCGCCTCGATTCCATCCGAAGGCACCGACACCGGCGGCGGGATCATCGCGGCGGGCGGAGCGAAGGCGGAGCTGGGCGGCAAGCTTGCCGAACTCGACGGGATCGGTCCGGACAGCCGCATGATCTACGCGCATGTCGACGAGCCGGCGGTCGCCTCCGTGGTCTCCGACTGGACCGGCATCCCGGTCGGCCGCATGGTCAAGGACGAGGTCGAGACGGTGCTGCAGCTTGCCGAGATCATGGGCCGGCGCGTGGTCGGGCAGGATCACGGCCTGAAGATGATCGCCAAGCGCATCGAGACCAACCGCGCCAAGCTGGACAATCCCAACAAGCCGATCGGCGTGTTCATGCTGTGCGGGCCCTCCGGCGTCGGCAAGACCGAGACGGCGCTGGCGCTGGCGGAATCGCTCTATGGCGGCGAGCAGAACATGATCACCATCAACATGAGCGAGTTCCAGGAGGCGCACACGGTCTCGGCGTTGAAGGGCGCGCCGCCCGGCTATGTCGGCTATGGCGAGGGCGGGCGGCTGACCGAGGCGGTGCGGCGAAAACCCTATAGCGTGGTGCTGCTCGACGAGGTCGAGAAGGCGCATCCGGACGTGCACGAGCTGTTCTTCCAGGTGTTCGACAAGGGCCAGATGGAGGATGGCACAGGCCGGCGCATCGACTTCAAGAACACGCTGATCATCCTCACCTGCAATGTCGGCACCGAGGTAATCATGAAGATGGCCGAGGAGGGCAGGACGCGGCCGGACCCGGAAACGCTGAACCAGGCGCTGCGCCCGTCGCTGCTCCAGGTGTTTCCGCCGGCGCTGCTCGGGCGGCTTGTTACAATCCCGTATTTCCCGTTGTCCGGCGAGATGCTCGGCGGCATCGTCCGGTTACAACTCGACCGCATAAAAAGACGGATCGCCGAGAACCACGACGCCGCCTTCACCTACTCGGACGCGGTCGTCGAGCATATCGTCTCGCAGTGCAAGGACCCGGATTCGGGCGGGCGCATGATCGACAACATCATCACCAACACGTTGCTGCCCGAGCTCTCGCGGCATTTCCTCAACCGCGCGATGGAGAAACTGGAGATTTCACGCGCCGCCGTCGACATCAAGGACGGCGCGTTCGCCTACGAGGTCGGGTGAGGGCTCTACCCAGCCAGGGATAGAGCCGGGGCAAGTCATCCCACTCCGAAATGCCGACCGGTGCGGCCCGCCGCTCCGGAACGGAAGCGTCTGGACGCGGCCGCCGGGTGCGGTCCGCGCAGGCCAGTCCTGTCCGCATGCAGGCCACAGCAACGGGGATGTCATGTCGATACAGTTGAACATTGGAGACCATATCAGCTCCGAGGCGGATTTCATCGCCATTCCGCGCGAATTGCGCGGCCAGGCGCAGTGGGCGCGCACCAAGGCCAAATGGATCGCCCGCACCATTGCCAGCGCCGACGTCTACTTCCGCTCGCTGAGCGGCGGCCGCAGCCTCACCGACCTGCTCAACGACCGGTCGATCTGGGTGAACTACCACGCCTCCTCCGACGATTTCGGCTATACCGACGCGGTCGGCGGCAGCGAGATCGCGATCACCACGCGGTCCTTCCGCATCGGCCGCTGGACGGTGCTTGCCACGCTCGTCCACGAGCTCGCCCATGTGAACGGCGCCTCGGGTGACAGCGGCTCGCAGGATGCGGAACGCGCCGTGCTGGAATGCGGCCTCGGCCGGCGCTCCGAGTTGAGGTCCGGCGTGGACGATCCGTGGACGCCCTATGACCCGACCATCGGCGGTTAGGAGCCAGCGCTGAGCTGGTGCGACGGAGGGCAAAGACATGTCCAGCAGAACGATGCTCCTGCCGCTGGCGCTCGCCACGGCGACGATGTTTGTTCCCGGCGTCGCGCTCGCCTGCCGCTGCGGCGAGTTCACGCCGGCCGGCGCCTACCGGCAGGCCGACGCCGTGGTGGTCGGCAGGGTCGTCGGCGTCGAGGGCGACTTCCTGGTGAAAGGCGGCGGCGTGGCGATCCTCAGCGTCGGCAAGGCCTGGAAGAAACGTGTCCCGCGCCGCCTTCGGGTATCGTCGCGCACCACCTGCGCCGTCGCGTTCAAGCGTGGAGAATCCTACGTGATCTATCTGAAGGCGGCCACCGGACGGGCAGCCTTTTCGACCACGCGCTGCGCCGGCACGAGGCCGCTGACCGAGGCCGGAACGGTGATGCAGTGGCTGCGGCGCAACGGCGCCGGGGCGGAGGTGGCGGAGTAGGCGGCCGCCCGCGGTCGTGCATGCCTGCTGCGCCCTGCCCTACCCCGGCTCTCCCGCATCGGCGCTGGCCGTCACGAGCGCGCTGATCGCCGCCTTGTAGGCTATGAACTCCGGCGAGGTTTTGGCGACGTTCCTGGTCTCGACGATAGGGGGAGCGGGCGTCGCCGGGACGCCGCGGCCGCGCATCTTGGCCTCCGCCCACATCTTCACGTAGCTCACGGTCTTGCCGGTCAGGAACGGATTGGCCGAGATGACCGGCTGGCCGAGCACGGCGACCAACGCCTCGCCGTCGCCGGCCGAGAGGACGGTGCTCGCGCCTTCCATGCCGAGGAAATGGCAGAGATAGAGCCGGCCGGCGGTGATCTCGTGGCCGCGGGCGCGCAGATAGGCTTCGCCTTCCTGCGCCAGCCGGCGCACCATCTCGCGCGACAGAGTCGGGTCGAAGCGCAGCCGCAACTGCTCCTCGCGCGACAGCGTGCGCGCCAGGTCCGGCCGGTAGGTGCGCATCATCCTGAGCCAGGTGCTTTCGATGAACTGGCCGAGGCCGGTGGCGGAGGACAACGGATTCTTGGCGGTGGCGCTGCCGCCGCTCTCGACCCGGATGATGCGGTCGACCAGAAGCTCGACCGCCGCGTCGCCGGTGCCGGCGACAACCGCCACCGCCGGCGTCTCCAGGGGGTTGATCGCATCGCCGCCGGCATAGAGCTCGAAATGCAGATGCGGCCCGGTCGACAGGCCCGTGGTGCCGACATAGCCGATGATGTCGCCGGCCTTGACCGCCATGCCGGCCTTGAGGTCCTGGGCGAAGCGCGACAGATGCGCGTAACGTGTCTCGCGGCCGCCCTCATGGGTGATGCGCACGACATTGCCGTAGCCGGCGCCGTCGCCATGGAAGGCGATCATGCCGTCGAAGGCAGCATAGACCGGCGTACCGACGGGAGCAGCCCAGTCGACGCCCTTGTGCACGCGCACCGTCTTCAGGATCGGGTGCTTGCGTGGCCCGAAGGTCGACGTCATCACGCCGTTCACCGGCGTCACCATGCCGTTGGTGACGGTGAGCGAATAGACCTGGTCCTCCTCGGTGACGCAGGCAAAATCGTTCGAGCCGGAGGGTCGGAAGACGAAGCATTCGATGTTCTTCTGGGCGCCGCGCACGGCGGCGTAGAGGACGCGTCCCGACGAGCCGTCGCCGCCGCGCGCGCTGGCCGAATAGATCAGGACCAGGCGGTCGCCATGGGTAGCGAAGGCATTCAAGTCCTGGCCGCGCGACAGGAACATGATCGCCTCGCCAATCACGCCGGCCGGCACGCCGTTGCGGATCGCGGTGGAATAGATCGCGTCGAGCAGCCGGTACTGGCGCGGCGGCCCGGCCTGCTGCTCGAAGCCGGTGTAGTGGAGCAGGTCCTCGCGCACCCAGGGATCGACGCCGGCGACGAAGCGGCCGTCGTCGCCGCGCGCCAGCGTGCCGACATATTGCGCGTCGGCATAGATCGACACCTGCACCAGGGTGAGGCTTGTCGCCTTCACGTCCGCCTTGATGCCGCGCATGGCTACGACATAACCCGCATCGAGCCGGTCCTTGCCGAACAGCGCCTTCATCGCCTCGCCGGCCGCCTTCGCGTCCTCGGCGCCGAAGCGATGCTCCAGCGCCAGGCTGTCCAGCGTGCGCGGCCCCAGCACCTTGTCGACGAAATCCTCCGCGGCGACGGCACGCTCGCGCTCCGGCCAGACCAGGGCGACGGAGGTATTGTTCTCGATGCGGGTCTTCGTGAACGCCGGCAGGCTCTCCTCGCCCTCGCCGATCGTCTCCCCCCAGCCGGCGGCCGGATCGGCGAAGGCTGTCTCGTCGGCCGGGGTCTCGACGTCCGGCGCGTCCGTTTGGCTGGCCGCGTCAGCCGGCGGAGGGATGGCCGGATCCGGCACATACGCCGTGCGCTGTGCCTGGAAGAAGGCGAAATCCTCGGGGCTGGACGGGATGGTGGTCATCAGCGTCTCGCTGGTGCTCAGCATCACGTCGGACAGTATCTCCACCGTCTCGGCCACGCCGGGCTCAAGCAGGTCGGCCGGACGCGGCACCTGGCGCAGGCGCGGCGTGAAGGACGAGCCGGCGCCGCCGATGCTGATCGTCATCGGATCGCCGGCGAGGTCGACGATCGCCGGGACGAACACCGGGACGTCGGCGTCCCGCTCGCCGGTGTCGACCTCGACCAGGTCGTTGTCCAGCCCCTCGATCGACCACTTGTTGGCGGTGAGCCAGTAGCCGAGCCCGATGCCGGCAACGGCCAGCGCGGCCGCGGCCCCGGCAATCCTGCGCAGCCTAGCCTTGCGGCGCCGCGCGGCGGCCGCTTCCTTCTTCTGCCGAAAGCTGGCGTCGATGGTGTGCATGGCCGCTAGCTGGGAGACCGCGGAGCGGGCCTGCCGACCCGACAAAAGAGCCGGGGACAGTTTACTTTCTTTCGGCAGAAAGGCGGCAGCAGTTCAGAAGGCGCGCGGGCCGAAAAAAGTAAACTGTCCCCTGCGGCATCCTTCGACAAGGCGATCATTGCAGGCCGCCGGTGCTCAGGAACAGGGTCCAGCGCTCCATCTGCTGCGTGTCGACCTCGTAGAAGGGCGCCGCCTTGTGGCCGCGCACCCAGCAGTCCTTGTCGCCGCGGATGACGAAGCGGCGCGTGCCGACGCACATGGAGGTCGAGCCGCTGAGCAGCGGCTGGCCGAAGACGTCGATCGCGTAGACGTAGATGTAGCGGTTGACCAGCTCGTCGCGGATGACGTTGACGCACTGGTTTGCGCCGACCGACCACCAGCCTTCGGTCTGCCAGAACGCCTCGCTCGGCTCGCGCATCTCCTGGCCGACCGCGAGATTGACGACGTCGAGCGTCTGGTTGCAGACGGTGAACTCGGCGCGCGCCGGGCCGGCCGCGCAAAAGACGAGGGCTGCGCCGAGCAGCGGCGCCAACCAGATCACCTTCGCAAATCCCGGCCGCCTCACCTTCCCGCCTCACAGCAAAATCACTGCAATTCTACAAGGCGTTGCATCATTCTCCAATCACCTCGACTTCATTTCGATACGAAGCCGTGCCTAAACTTGGCCGGAACACATGGCACGGCGAATGAATCTCGGGATGCAACTCACGGCGGCAGGAGAAATCATGCATCGATGCTGGACTAAATCTCGCAGAGGGATAGGCTTTCGCCAACGCGTTACGGGCGGAGGAAGATCAATGGCGCGAAGCCGGCGGCCGGCCTTGCTTGCGGCGGCGCTGATCCTTGGCGGAACGGTGTCCGGCACCGCCCAGGAGAAGTCGATCTCGATCGAGCTGAACGATGCCACGACCGTCGACGCCGCCTGCCGGCTCGTCTTCGTCGCCGTCAACGAGAGCGGCCTGCTGCTCGAGAAGACGTCCTACGACGTCGTCACCTTTGACGCGTCCGGCAAGGTCGGCACGTCGCTGACCTTCCAGTTCGGGCGGCTGCCCGCGGGCAAGACCAAGGTCGTGCAGTTCGACCTGCCCGACCAGCCCTGCGAAACGATCACCCGGCTGCTCGTCAACGACATCGCCGAGTGCACGGTCGACGGCAAGGCGTCGGATGTGTGCATCGACACGCTGACCACGTCGACGCGCGCCAAGATCGAGTTCGGGCTGTGACCTGCCGGGTCGGCCGGCGCGATGCCCGGGAGCCGCACAGATGATCAGGCTGATTTCCGAACAGCTCGCGTCCTCCGGCGGTCCGGTGCTGGTCGCGCTCTTCGTCATCTCGCTCGCCGCCGGCACGATCTTCCTGTTCAAGACCATGCAGTTCGCCCGCCTCGGCGTCGGACGCAGCGAGGGGACGGACGACGCGCTGGCACGCTGGGCCGCCGGGGCCTTCGACGACGGGCTGCGCCGGGCCAATGCGGACGTCTCCCCGGCTTCTGCGGCGGTGGCCGGGGCGATGGCCTCGCTGCTCGCCTACCCGGCCGACCGCGACAGGGCGCGCGAGGTCGCCGCGCACATCGCGCTCAGCCAGCTCAACACGCTGTCGAAGCACCTGCGTTTCCTGGAGACGGTGGCGCAGGCCGCGCCGATGCTCGGCCTGCTCGGCACGGTGATCGGCATGATCTCGGCCTTCGGCGAGCTTTCCGCCAAGGGCGGCGCCATCGATCCGTCGGCGCTGGCGGGCGGCATCTGGGTGGCGCTGATCACCACCGCGGCTGGCCTGTCGGTGGCGATCCCCGCCTATTTCGCCTCCATGTGGTTCGAGGCGCGGGTCGACCATGAGCGCGCCTCCATGGAGGCGGCGATCGCGAAAGTGCTGTTCAGCATCGCCCCGGTCACGCAGGGCGCCGCCGCGCCGGCGGCAAGGCCGGCCTTCGCCCCGCCGCCGGCGACGGTTCCGGCAGCCGCCGGAGGATAGGCGATGGCCGAGCAGCCGGGGGCCATCCTGCCCAGGCCGCTACGGCGCCGGCGGCCCTCGTTCGTGCTGACCTCGCTGATCGACGTCATCTTCCTGCTCGTCATCTTCTTCATGGTGTCGTCGCAGATCGTGCCGTTCTCGCTGCTGCCGCTCGGGCCGCTGGCGGCGGAAGGCCCCGCCGCCGGCGCATCGGAGACCCGATCGGCGCGGCCGATCGCCGTGCGCATCCTGGCGGGGCGCGTCGCCATCGGCGGCGACAGCATCGCGATGGCCGAGGTGGGCGACGCCTTCGCCGCGCTGAAGGCGCAGGGCGCCACGTCGATCCTGCTGATGCCGGCCACGACGGCGACGGTGCAGGACGTCGTCACCGTGCTCGAGGCGAGCAGGCAGGCGGCGCTCGGCAACGTCACCGTGCTCGGCCGCCGGGGCGGCGCACCATGAAGATCATCCCAGATCCGGCACCGCGCCGGCACAACGATTTCACGCTGGCGATGATCAACATCGTCTTCCTGCTGCTGCTGTTCTTCCTGACCACCGGCAGCCTGAGCAATCGCCAGGAGGCGCAGTCGACCGTTCCGGTCACGCGCGACCTGCCGCTGGAACGGCTGCCGCGCCCGCTGCTGCTGCTCGAAGCCGACGGCACGCTGCTGCTCGACGGCCAGCCTGTGCCCCGCGCCGGGCTGATCGAAGCGGCGCGCAAGGCGCTGGCGGCCACGGGCCGAACCGGCACGGCGCTCAGCCTGCTGGCGCAACGCGACATGCCCGCAGCTCCCTTCCTCGCCATTGCCGAGGCGCTGCGTGCGAACGACGTGCCGCTGCAGATCGTGACGCTGCATGAGCCCGAGGGAAGGGCGGCGGCGCCATGAGCGCCGCTCCCGGCCTCTGGCTGATTGCCGTCGCCGGCTCGCTGGCGCTGCACGGCGCCATCGGCGCGGCGATCTACGTCATGCCGCTGCCCGACGCGCCGGCGCCGGTCCGCACCGAGATCGACATCGCCACACTTACGGCAGGAACCACGGCACGGGCGGCGCGGAGCGAAAAGGCGGCGGTCGTGGCTGCCGCCCGAGCGGCACCGATCCGCGGGGACGGCGGTGCGCTGCAGCCGATCGCCACGCCGACCACGATCGCGGCCCGCCCTGCCCCGAACAGCAAGGCAGCCGCCCCCGTGACCGCGACGCGCGCTGAAGTCAGGTTGCCCGACAAGACGATCGGGACGTCTGCCCCGTCCGCGCGAGCGGAAGCCGTCGAGCCGAGCGGGCAAGCCTCGGCGGTCGCGGAACCCGGCAAGGTCGCGGCCCCGGCTGCGGGCGCGGCGGCTACGGCAGCGGCCGTTGCGGCCAGCACTACACCTGCCCCACCAATAGCGCAGGCCGCACCGCTCCGGCCAGCCACGCCGGCGGCGCTTTCCTCGCCCGCTCCGGCAGCGAGCCGGACCGAGGCGGAAACGGTCGCGGCGATCGAGACCCGGACTCCGACCGTCGCGGTCGGCGGGGCGGCAGGCCTTGCCCCGGCACAATCGCCCTCGGCCTCCCCTGCCACCTCGCCGATGCGCGAGACGGCATCCTCCATTGAACCGTCGGCGGCCACATCCACGATCGCCGCCACAAGACCGGCTGCCGGCATCCCGGCCGCGGCATCGGCTCGGTCGCAAGAATCGGCTGCGGTAGCTCCACGGCCAGCGCCCATGCGGACGGACGGGATGGCCACCGTCGCAGCACCCCGGGCACCGGCAGCACGCGCGGCGCGGCCGGTGCTTGCGCCAGCCGCGCCAACCGAAACCGCGATGGCCGCGCCTGTGCCTCAGCGTCCGGACGTTCCGCGCGAGATGCTCCCCGCGGCGCGCCGGCCGGGCCCGCCGCGCATCGCCGATTTCCTCGCCGGACGCGGCGACGACTGCCTGCTGGCGCTGCCCGCCGGAATCGGGCCGACGCAGGCCGCCGTCGATGCCTATGCGGCAAGGCCGGAGACCGTCGAACGGCTCGGCGCCGACTACCAGCGGCTGTCGGGCCGGCCGCTCAAGGCCACCCTGCGCCCGGTCTCGCCGGACCAGTGCAGCGCGCTCGCCTTCGCCCGCAGCCTCGCCCAATACCCCGATTTTCCGCTGCGGCTCACTTTGGCCGAAACGACGATCGCCAGCGGCCAGGCGCTCTCCGGGGTGATCTCGGGGCTGCGCAAGGACACGCTCTATCTCATCATCGTCGATGACGAGGGCAAGGCGCAGCTCGTCAGCTCCTATCTCGGCCAGCGCGTCACGCTGACGAATTTCCGGGCGCCGATGACGCTCACCTCGGGCCCGGTCTCCTCCGTGCAGTTGCTCGTCGCCATCGCCTCGGACGGACCGCTGCGCACCTTGCCGGAACGACCCGGCTTGCCGGCCGAGGACTATTTCGAGCGGCTCGCGCGGGAGATCGTCGCCGATCAGCGTTCCATCGCCTTCGGTATCACCTCGTTCGTGGTGCGGTAGACAACCGGCTTGTTCCCGATCCAGACTGCCGTACTGCTGCCCCTCTCCGTCTCGCCCTTCAGGCTCGCCACCTCTCCCCCACTGCGTGGGGGCGAGGAACCCAAGCTGGAGAGGCGCGGCATCGCGGCAGCGGTTCCTCTCCCCCACGGAGTGGGGGAGAGGTGGCGAGCCCGAAGGGCGAGACGGAGAGGGGGGACGGAGAGGGGGGCGCTTCTGCGGGCAACGGTCGGCCCGACTCAACCCCGGATGCGAAAATACCGCGCCGTCGCCGCGGCTTCCATCTTCTTGGCGCGGATCTCGGCGAGAATGCGCGGCAGCAGGTCGTCGGCCGGCGCCGGGCGGGTGACCTGCATGGCATCGACCGCCTGCGAGGTGGCGAAGGCGATCAGCACCTGCGGCACCGCGCTCTTGTCTTCGCCCTTGCCGGTGCCCAGCCCGAGCGCGATGCTGAACGTCGCCTTGCCGTCGCCGCGCTTCAGGATGCGGTCGAGATCGTGGGCGATGCCGTCATGGTCGACCAGCAGCAGGTAGGTCTGGCGCGACGGAGCGATCTCCACCTCGCCGCTCATCGGGTCGCGGTCGACAAGCTCGTATTTCACCAGGGACACGTCCGGCGGATCGCCGGCGGCCTGCGCGAGGCCGGCCAGGAACCGCGTCACCGGACATTGTTTCTGCCGGATCAGGCGCACGCCGATCTCGGGGTCGGTCTTGAAGCGTTTCGTGAAGTCGGCGAGCAGGGTCTTGAACGGCTCGACGCTGTTCCCGAATCCTTCGAGCTCGACGGTCCTGCCGTTCATCGACGTCGCGCTGGCGAAGAAACAGTCGCCGCCGGAAAAGCTCCTCACCCACTCCGCCTGCTCGGCGGCCGCGTCGACGCCCTGCGGACCGGCTTGCGTGTCCGGTATCGGCTCCGGTTGCGGCTTGTCGCCATCGGGCTGGACGTCGGGGGGCGGCTCTTGCGGCGCCGGGCCCGGTTCGGCTGTCTTGTCCGTCGGGCCTTTTCCGTCCTCCGGAGCCGGCGGGTCGCCCTGCGGCGGGGCGGTCGTGTCCGGCTCGCTTGGCTGCGTGTCCGGCGGACCTGGCCGCGGGTCGGGAGCGGGCGACGTGTCCGGAGGCGCCGGCGGCCCCGCATCCGGCGCCGTCTCCTTGTCCGCGGGTCGACCACCGTCGGCGTCGGCGGGCGCATCGACGGGCGCGGTTCGGTCTTCGTCGGGCGTCGTGCCCTGATCGGCCGCCCCACCATCCGGCGTGGCGTCAGGGGTCGTCGTCGGCTCGGGCCGGGGCTGCGGCACCGGCAGGAAGCGGTCGGCGAACCCGCCATACCAGACGACGGCGGCGACGCTGGCGGCAAGCAGCGCCAGCAGGCCGGCCGCCAGCCCGCCGCGCCCGCGGCTCCGCCTGCCGGTCGAGGCCGGCTCCGTGCCGGGCAGGCCGCTCGCCGGCTTCAGCTCGGGAATCGCGATCTTCTCCGGTCCGCGATAGGGGCCGAACGGGCTTTCGCTGGCGGGCGGCGGAGGCGCTTCCGGCGTCGCCGCCGTCTCGCCGGAAGCGGTCCTTGCCGGGCCGCCGGTCGGTTCGGCCGCCGCCGGGGCGGGCCGCTGCGGCGGCGGCGCCGTCACCGTCGGCTCCTGAACCCGCCAGGCGTCGCGGCCGGGCGCGACCCAGCTTGCCACCTCGTCCATGCCGCCCGGCCGGTCGCCCGGATCCGGCTGCAGCATGGCCTCCAGGACCGGGCGCAGCTCAGCGTCGACACCGGCGAGGTCGGGTACGGCGCGCCGCTTCTCGATCACCTCGACCTGGCTGCCGCTCATGTCGAGCGGGGCGCCGCGCAGTGCCGCCGCCATCACCAGCCCGAGGCTGTAGATGTCGGATTTTTCCGTGACCTCGCCGCCATGCATGCCGAGCTGCTCGGGCGAGACGAAGTTGTACTTTCCGGCGAACACGCCGCCGAGCAGCGTCTCGCCGCCGACGGTGGCCGAGCGGGCGATGCCGAAGTCGATGATCTTGGCGCGGCCGACCTTGCCGCCAGGCAGGATGATGTTGTCGGGCGAGAGATCGCGGTGGATGATGCCGGCCTCATGCGCGGCGGCCAGGCCGGAGGCCAGCCGGAACAGCAGGGCGCGCGCATCGCCGGCCGGCATCGGCCCGCGCGCGAACATGTCGACCAGCGACAGCCCGTCGACGAACTCCATGGCCAGATACGGCCGGCCGATCGCCTGGTCGATGGCGAAGACGTGGTAGCGCACGATCGCCTCGTGCGACAGGTGGTTGAGGATCGAGGCTTCCTTGCGGAACAGCGACAGGATCATCGCGTCGCGGGCGAATTCCGGCAGCACGATCTTGATCGCCACCGGGTCGCCGGTCTGGATGTTGTGGCCGCGGAACACCTCGCCCATGCCGCCGGCGGCGATGCGCTCGTCGAGCTCGTAGGTGCCGCTGAGCTGCGTGCCGACCGCCACCCCTTCTGGCAGCGCCACCAGCATGGTCTTTTCGTCAGAGGACATGGCGCTCGTCCGAACCGCTTGCCGGGACGGCCGCAAGCTCATCGTCCTCGCCCACCGCGTGGCACTTCACCACCACGACGGTCACGTTGTCGGTGCCGCCGCGCTCCAGCGCCCGGTCGACCAGCATGCGGCAGGCGGCCTCCGCCGGCGCCGCGCGCACCGCGTCGCGTATCTCGTCGTCGGTCACGTGGGCGGTGAGCCCGTCCGTGTTGAGGACGAAGACGTCGCCGGGCCGCGTCTGGCCAAGCTCCATGTCGGTCGATATCTCCTCCTCCGCGCCGACAGCCCGCGTGATGACGTTGCGGCGCGGCCAGACGCGCGCCTCCGCCGGCGTCAGCACGCCGCGGTCGAGCAGTTCCTGCACCTCGGTGTGGTCGTGCGAAAGCTGCGTCAGCACGCCGTCGCGCACCAGGTAGACGCGGCTGTCGCCCAGCCACATGCAGGCGAACTGGCGATCGAAGGCGAGCAGGGCCGCGACCGTCGAGCCGATGGTGCCGCCGCGCGCCTGGGCGATCTGCCAGATGCGGGCATTGGCGCGCACGATGCGATCCTCGAAGCGGGCGCGCAGGTCCGGCGCCGAGCTTGCCACGCCGAGCGTCGCCAGGTGGTCGACGATCGCCGACGACGCCACCTCGCCGGAATCGTGCCCGCCCATGCCATCGGCCACCAGCCACAGCCCGCTGCGCGGCGCGATCAGGAAACGGTCCTCGTTGAGATCGCGCACCCGGCCGGGATGGGTGAGGCCGAAACTTTCGAAGCGGATACCGGCATCGTGCACTTTTCGTCACCCGCGATGGCCGGCGCGCGCCGCGCTGCCGGCGGTTCAGTCACTCGGCCACGGCCTTCAGCATGCGCGTATGAAAATACGGATCGGGGAGGCCGTTCCTGGCATGCAGCAGAGGGCCGCGCTCGTCGTTGCCCGGCACCCACCAATAGCTGCGGCCGCGTGCCACCTGCCGATAGTCGTCCTCGAAGATCGCTGCCAGGAAGCTCGGCGTGTCGATGTCCTGCCCGGCCTGCCACAGCGGCCCGCCCTTGAACATAGAGCGACGCGCATTCGGTACCAGCCGGTCGAGGGCGGGAGCCGGCAGGCCGCCCAGCACGGATTCGACCGCCGGCGCCGCGCCCTCCTCGAGCACGCCGAGCAGGCGCGCCTCGATCCCGGCGAACCACTTCTCCTGCGGCGAATAGGACGGCGGCGGCAGGCTCTCGCCCGGTTCGCAGGCATAGAGCGCCAGCAGCGGGAAGAAGCGGCCGATGCCGTCGACGGAGGGCATCAGCGCGCCGGCGCAGTTGACGCCGAGCACGTCGGCGCCGATCCAGAAGCGCCAGATCGGCGCGACCAGGTAAAGCTCCTCCCAGCCGCGGCCGAGTTCGCTGCGGCTCGCCGCGACGGCCGACTGCAGCCACGTCTCCAGCGGCGACAGCACCTCGCCGGCGATGCCGAAGGCGATGAAGTCGCGCTTCTGCGGCAGCTTGCCGAACAGACCGAAACCCATGTCACAACCCGCTCGGACAGGAGAACTGGGTGAGCGCCGGCAGGAAGAACGGATTGGCCACCGAGCCGACCCGGATCGAATAGGCGACGTCGCGGCCGCCGATGACGAAGCGGGCCCGCATGCCGTCCGGCGTCTGCGATACCGAGCCGTATTCGAACAGCCGCATCAGCGCCCAGTCGCCTTCGGTGACGACGCCCGAGGCGCGGCCGGGAATGTCCGGCGTCAGCTCGACGCTGGCGGTTCCCCCCGACATGCTGGACGGCCACTGCACCGACAGCGGCAGCCCGCCGACCTGCGTGCTCTGGACGAGCTGGCCGTCGATGCGGAACAGCGCCATCTCGGCCTCGCCGTTCAGCGAGAAGGGCGTGACGGTGAGGCTGACCGCCGGCATCGGACCGGTCTGCGGGAAGAAGGCATCGCGGATCTCGGCGGCGCGCTGGAACTCCTTGAGCGTCGCCTTCGAAAGCTCGCGTCCGAGCCGGGTGTCCTCCTTCCACACCCAGTCGCCGCCGCCCATGTCGGTCAGCGGGGCCAGGTTCTGCGCGAAGAAGCGGTCGATGACGCCGTTCGGTGCGAAGATGCGCGCGAAATCCTGCATGCGCACGTCGCGCTCGCTGTCCTTGGCGAAGGGATAGCGGTTGGCGATCACCGAATCGCAGGCCTGCGTCACCTCGCTGTTCAGCATCTGGTTGAGCTGGGCCAGCGAGTTGCCGGCCGCGTCGCCCTCGAAATCGTCGACTGCGGCGTTGACCATACGCGCCACCGGACGCGGCAGCCGCGAGGCGTTGGCGCGCAGGTTCACCACCTGCATCTGCATGTTGGCGTTGGCGCGGGCAGCCTGCGACGGATTGGTCGCGGCCAGCACCAGGCTCTGGTAGACCTCGTAGAAGTTCTGCACCAGCGCGTCGACCGGCCGCTTGCCCGGATCGCCCTTCACCAGCTCGTGGAACGGCCGGAACTGCGCCTCGATGTTGGCGCCTGGAACCGGACGCGCCCCGGCGGAGCCGGAGAAAGTGTCGCCGGCGCGGCTGTCGAACTTCTTCATCGCCAGGTCGATGCCGATGCGCGCCAGGCCCGATGCGCGCGCCGCCGCCCGGTCGGCGGCGTATTTCGCCACGGTCCTGGCCGCATCGGCGGCGTCGCCGCCAATATCCGGCAGGTTGGCGGGCAGGTCGAGCGTCAGCTCGCCTTCGACCGGCTCGCGCGTCAGCTGCGTCTCCAGGCTCACAGCCTCGAACAGCTGGCGGATCGGCGAGTTCGGCGACGAGGCCGCCGACAAAGCGAGATATTGCGGCTTGTCGGCAGACATCGATTTCAGCTTGAGGTTGTCGATGACGGCGTTCCAGGCATCGACGAAATCCTTGCCGTAGCGTTCGATCAGCACCGGGCCGAGCTGGCCGAACTGCTCCTCGACGCCCTTCTGCTCGGCCAGTTCGCCCATCACCCATTTCTCGCCCTCGATCTTGTCGGCGACGGCGGCGAGCTGCGGGATGAAGAAGTCCTGGAAACCGGCATAGGTGTAGAGGCCGGGCACGGCCAGCTTGTCGAGTTCGGTGCCGTCGACGGTCTCGAACACCAGCGCGGTGTCCGGGCCGCCGCGCGCGATCACCGAGAAATTCTCGACCGGTGCCGAGTAGGAGGCGGTCTTGATCAGCGCATAGGCGCGGTCGGCCATGTTCATGCGCGCCAGCGAGCGCTGCGCCGATTCGACCAGCGGCCCGTTGAGTTCGAAGCTCGGCTTGTGCGAGGAGCCGAGGTCGAGCATGGCGCCGAGATGACGGACGAGGTCCTCGCGCAGCGCGCGGTTGTTCGGGCCCGGATAGAGGTTCTCCTCCCAGTCCTTTCGCATCCAGGTCTCGACCAGGTCCTCGTCGACCTTGGGCGCCTGGCCGCCGAGCATGAGATAGACCTTGAGCGTCTCGTAGAGCGCCAGCGGGTCGTTCATGCTGGCCTCGATCTGCCGCTCCAGCCGCAGGATGAGGCGCGAGCGGAACATGCGCTCCAGCGCCTGCCGGTAGGTGGTCCCGGCCGCGGAGACCAGGCGCGGACGCTGCGCCAGGCCGAAACTCTCGCGCATCGGCGTCGGCAGGTCGCGGTTGTCGTAGCCGACCGGCATGGTGCGCAGGATGTCGAGCAGCCCGGCGGCATTGGAGAGCTCGACGTCGGCGACGGTGTTGGTCTTGAGCTCGGGCGCCGCGTTGACGCGGTACTGCTCGGCCGAGCTGTCGGTGGCGGCGATGAGTTGCCGGTTGCTGGCAAAGCTCATACCCCAGGCGCCGAGCGCACCGGCCGCGACGAGGCCCATCGCCGCCAGCGCACCGTAGCGCAGGAGAGCCGCGCGCCGCACCGCGCCCATGTCGCGCGACACCCAGCCGGCCTCGGCGAAGATCACCTTGGTGAGCAGGTCGCGCAGGAAGAAGCTCTTGCCCTGCCCCGACAGCTGGGAGGCATGCGCGGTCTCGCCGAAGCTGCGGCCGATCGAGCCGAGCACCTGGTCGATCGGCGTCCCCTCCTGCGTGCCCGAGGAGAAATAGAAGCCGCGCAGATTGGCGTCCGCCTGGTAGCGCGTCGGCTCGAAGATGCGGTTGAGGAAGTCGGCCACCCGCTCCTTCAGGAGCGCGAACTGCGCGGGGAAGCCGAAGATGGCGATGCGGGCGATCGGATCCGGCTCCTCGTGCAGCCGGTCGGTCACCTCCTCCGTCAGCCGCCGCACCAAGAGGTCGAACTCGGCCGGCACCTCGCCGACCATGTTCTTCCGGCGGTCCTCGGTCTGGAAGGTGGCGCCCCAGACTTTGCGGCGGCGCGCCTCGGTGAAGCTGCCGAAATATTCGGCGAAGCCGGCGATCAGGTCGGCCTTGGTGAACAGCGCGTAGACCGGGAAGTCGATCTTGAGCTGCTGGTGCAGTTCGAGCAGGCGCTTGCGGATCGCCGTCGCGTGCTCGCCGAGCTGCTGGCCGTCGAGCTTCAGCAGGTCCTCGATGGAAATCGCCAGGATGACGCCGTTGATCGGCTGTTTTGCGCGCTGCTGCTTGAGCAGCGACAGGAAGGAGAGCCAGCTCTTCTTGTCGGTCTCGCTGTCGGAATCCTGGGTGGTGTAGCGCCCGGCGGTGTCGATCAGCACCGCCTCCTCGGTGAACCACCAGTCGCAGTAGCGGGTGCCGCCGGTGCCGGCCACCGCCTTGCCGCCATCGGGTCCGGCGAGCGGGAACTTCAGGCCGGAATTCACCAGCGCCGTCGTCTTGCCGGCGCCGGGCGGGCCGACGATGACGTACCAGGGCAGATCGTAGAGATAGTTGCGCTTGCCGCTGGCGCGCTTCAGCGTCTCCAGCGCCTCGGCCATGCGCTCGCCCAGCACTTTGCCGTCGCCCTGCCTGCCCTCGCTCTCGGCGAGCGCCGCCTCCAGCGCCTTGGCGGCACGTCGGCGCAGCCACCAGCGGACGCCGTAGAAGCCGCCGACGGCGGCGAAGACGACGAAGATGATGAGCAGGCGCACCCAGACCGGGTCGAAGGGCCGGATGTCCTCGTAGCCGACCAGCGGGCCCGCGAACCAGACGGCCGCGGCGAAAGCCAGCAGGCCGACGGCGATGGCGGTTCGGATCAGCCACTTCCTCATGCCGCCGCACCTCGTCCGAGATGCCCCCTCGCCTTGGCAGACGGGCGAGGCGGTCGCGTATGGAATTTACCCCCACCCCTAACCCCTTCCCTCAAGGGGGAGGGGAAATTGCCGCAGCTCCGGCAGGGCCAACCGTCGATGGGTTTGCTCGCCATTGCGGCCAGCAACTCCCCCTCCCCCTTGAGGGGAGGGGTTAGGGGTGGGGGTAAATTCCATACGCGATTGCCCTGCCCGTCTGCCAGCAACGGGAACCGCCGAAGGCGGTGGAGGGGGCGGTTCGTCGCGACAATTTCCAGACGAACACGCTTGGCCAAAACCAAACCCGGCAGGATGACCAAAACCGCCCTCATCCCGCTATTCCTCCGCGCGTGGGATCATCACTTCCACCCGCCTGTTCTTGGCCCGGCCCTCGGCCGTCCGGTTGCTCTCGATCGGCTCGTCCTCGCCGCGGCCCGCCACGCTGACGCGGCCGGGATCGGAAAGGGTCGGCGCGATCACCTTCTCCACCGCCTTGGCGCGCGCCACCGACAGGTCGAAGTTCGACTTGAAGGCGCCGGACGGTTTTGGCTTCACATTGTCGGTGTGGCCGATGACGTGGATCGGTCCCGGCTCCCGGTCGAGCGCGGCGGCGATGCGCTGGGCGACCGGCGCGAACTCCTTGCGCACGTCGGCGCGGCCGGAGGCGAACAACAGAAGGTTGTTGACCTGCACAACGATGTTCTCGCCGACGGCGACGACGTCGAGGCCGCCGGCCTCGATGTCGCCGGCGAGCGCGGCGCGGATGCGCTGCAGCTGCGTGGTGTTGCCGAGGTCCGGACCCTCGAACGGCGCGAAGGCGCCGCGCTCGATGGTCACCGGCTCGGACGGGTTGAGCGCGATCAGCCGCGCCGCAAGCGCCTCGCCGTCGGCGCTGATGAGGAAGCGCAGCAGCAGATAGACGCCGACAAGTGCTGCGCCGACGACGCCGGCGATCGCCCACAGCGGGATCGCCGCGCCGACGCTCTTCATCAGCTTGGCCATGCCCTGCCAGCGCGGCGAGATGTCGTCGTCGTTGCGGGTCCTGAGATGCCTGAGCGTCTGGTAGACGTCGCGCCGCCAGCGCTGCAATTCGACGTCGCCGCCCGCCGCACCCCGGTACTGGCCCTCGAAGCCGAGCGACAGGCAGGCATGCATCAGCTCCAGCAGGTCGTAGCGCGGCGCCGGGTTGGCAAGAATCTTCTTCAGTTCCTCGAAGAAGCCGACGCCCGAGGTGCGCACCTGGAAGAACTGCGCCAGCATGGAATACTGCATCCACACATGCCGGTCGGTGCCGGGCAGGTTCTGGACGATGTCGTCGGCGGTGCCGCACAGCGCGTATTTGGCGACCATGATGTCTTCCGGCGCCACCCCCGCCTCGCCCGCCTTCTTCTCGAAGTCGCGTATCTCCTGCGCGACATGGCTCATCAGCGGCACGGCCTGCATGTCGATGATCATCAGCCTGAGACGGCCGAGCAGGATGAGCAGCGGCGCGGCCGCGGCCGTCAGCGGATTGGCGGCCGCATATTCGCCGCCGTCGCGGGCGTTCAGCGCCACGTCGAGCGGGATCTTCTCGTGCGGGGTGACGGGCTCCTGCGGCTGGCCGGCATCGGGGAAGAAGACGTTGGCGCGCGCCGCGCGCATCCAGTCGTCGGGATCGGGCATGCCGTAACGCGCCTGGTCGCCAGTCGATGGCATCGGCGAATAGGGCGGATAGGACGGTGCCGGATAGGGCGACCGCGGCGGCATGCCCGGCGCCGGCGCGGCATGAGCGGGCTGCTGCGGGGCGCGCGGCGACGGCGTGGCGATGACGGTGGCGCTGGAGGACGGCGGCGGGCCGGGGACGGGTGCCGCGCCCGCCTGGCCCGGCGCGGGACGCAGCGGGTCCGGCCGCGGACGGCCCGCCGGGTTCGGACGGATGACCGTCTTGCCGCCGGAGCCGAACGGGTCGTCCTTGCCGCTCATCTGCGGTCTTCCACGATCGCCCACAGGTCGAGCACCAGGCCCGGCCAGTCGCCGGCGAAATGCAGGCCCATGCCGCTCGCCACGCTGAACTCGGGCCATAGCGCCGACGACTTGTCGAGGTAGAAGTAGACGTGGTCGGAGATGGCGCGGATCTGGCGCGGCGGCGTCGGCATGTGCACCAGCTCGATGCCGGGCAGGTGCGTCTGCACGATCTCGTTCATCTTGGTGTTGGGGCCGACCTTGCACAGCGCCGGGAACTGCTGCTGCACCTGCGACAGCGGTTTTGCCGCCGCCACCTCGACCACGAAGGTGGCATTGCGGAAGAGCTGGCGGTCGGGCACGGTGGCGACGAAGGCGTTGGGCGCCTTCTCCACCAGGTTGAGGCGGATGGCGCGGCCGATGTCGAGGCTGAGCAGGCGCTGGATGTCGGACAGCACCGGCTCGAACACGGCGTCGAGCGCGTCCTGGTCGTAGTCGGCGTATTCGGGGGCCAGCCGCTTGGCCGAGAAGGTCCACAGCTCGCCGGAGATGCGCAGCAGTTCCTTGTAGAACTCGACCGGATGGACGAATTGCGAGGCGCGCATGTGCTTCACCACGTTGATCTCGCGGTTCAGCATCTGCAGCATGAAATAGTCGAAGGTCTGCAGGCCGCCGCCCGAGCTCGGGTCGGCGGCGTAGCGCGACAGCGTCTCCAGCTTGGTGTCCATCCAGCCGATCACCCGCTCGACCCAGCCGGCGACGACCGGATGCGCCTGCGTGGCGATCACCGGCGGGGCGAAGGTCTCGTCGAAGACGATGGTCTTGTCGCGCACCTCGAGGATGCGGGCGACGCGGAGGCAATGCGCGCCGGGCTTGGCGGTCTTGCGGATCTCGAAGGTGGCGCGCGGATGGGCGACCTCGATCTCCTGCTCGACATGCATGCCCGAGGAGGAGTCGACGATGGTCTCGATGTCGCGGACATAGCGGCTGCCCGACGTGCCCTCGGCCATGTCGACCTCGCGGCCGTTCACCACCGCCGCCGGCAGCACCAGCCAGACGACCTGCTTGTCGACGCCGGCCGGCACGTCGATCGGCTCCGGCAGCGGGCTGGAGCCCGGCATGTCGAAGGGCGTGCCGTCCTGGAAGATGCCGCTGGCGCGCCGCAGCGCGAACTTGTTCTGCTGGGCGAGGTCGCGATCGATCTCGATCTGCGCGAAACCCCAAGGATAGGCACCGATCTGCCGCACCCTGTTCTCAAGCAGACGCTCGAAATAGCGATCGTTCTGCTGGAAATGATGCTGGCGAAGAAACAGCCCTTCCGACCACGCTACCTTGCTATACCATGACATCTTGGCGGTCGGTCTCCAGTGGCAAGCTCGCTTTCGCTACAGTATCAGAATCGCGAAGAATCCGCTCGCGATTTGGTGGAATGTTCTTCTGGCATCGACTGCCCCTGATCTGCACGGTATCGGGAAGACGCCACGGCTATGGCCCGATGATCACGGTCGGCTCGCCCATGGCGATGAAGTCGGGCGGGCCGAAAGCTTCCACGATCATGTCGCCGGCCCGGCACGCCGGCAGGCCGTTGATCAGCACGGTAGGCGAGCCGGTGACGACGACGCCCGGCCCGTGCGGCGGCGGCAGCGGGATCGGCGCCATGTGCACGCAGGCGTGGATGTCGGCGCCGCCGGCCGAGGCCAGGATCGCCGCGCTCATCGCCGCCGCCTCCGCCGCCTTGCCCGCTTCCTCGGCGGCCTTGGCGGCCGGCAGGCCCGGCGTCCCGGCCGCCGCGACGGTCGCCGCCTGGTAGCCGATCACACGTGCATCGGACGCCGCCTTCGCCGCCTGTAATCCCGCGGCGGCGGCCAGCGGCATGCCACGCCATGCCGGCTTTTTGCCGATCAGCACGGTGATCGCGCCCGGCCCCGGCATCAGCATGCCGGGCAGCAGGTGGATCACCGGATCGAGCGTCCTGGCAGCAGGGCCCATCGGCATTTTGACAGCTCCAGTCTAACGAACAGACGGCGTTCCCCTCCGCAGGAAGCGAAGGGCTGAACGTTCGACGTGATCCTGGCTTCAGCCCCAGCCGCCGCCGGGATCGCCGCCGCCGTCACCGCCGCCCGGGCCACCGCCTCCGCCACCTCCTCCAGCACCGCCCCCGCCGGCGCCGCCGGGCCGTTCCGTCGCTATCTTCGGCTTTGGCCGCATCGGCTTGGCGGTCGCGGGCGTCGCCGCAGCCTTGCGCGGCCGCTTGGCCTTCGGCTTCTGAGTGGTCTGCGGCGCGTAGTAGACGGGTTTCGGGGCCACCGTCTGCTGCTTGAACGGCGACAGGATCGTGTCCTCGACGCTTGCGCAACTGACCAGCGCGGTCGTTGCCATTCCCATAACGACATAAGTCAAGAACCTGCGCATCGAGACTGCCTCCAAATCGCCTGACGGTCGGTCAGAGCATGTCCAGCCGGGGCGTCGACTGGACCCATTCGTGCCGCACGATCTCGGCGAACAGGTCGACCGGATCGGACGGCGGCTTGCTTCCCAGAACATCCGCCGCGGCGGCGCGGGCCTTCGGGCCGAGCTTGCCGTCGACGTCGACGCCGGCGGCGCCAAGCCGCACCAGCGTCTTCTGCAACTCGGTGACCAGCCGTTCCCGCGGGACCGCCGCCAGCCGGGCGCGGGCATCGTCCGACGCCTTGCCGGCCTTGCGCGCCACCGCCAGGCCGTAGAGGCGCAGCGCCTCGTCCGGATCGGCGGCGAGCGACGGCTCGGCGCTGATGATCTCGGCGGCGTAGAAGGCGCCCCAGCCGTCGCCGCGCACCGCGCTTTCGCGGAACAGCTTCAGCAATGCCGCCTGGTCGGTCCTGCCGGCCTTGCGGTCCATCAGCGCCATCAGCGTGCCGGCATAGGGGTGGAGCTTGCGGTTCGCCTCGTCGAACATCCTGTAGGCGCGCGCCGCATCCTCCTTCACGAAGACGCCGTCGCGATACATCATGCCGAGATTGACCTCGCCCCAGATGTCGCCGCGGTTGGTCGAGGTCTCGAACATCACATAGGCGCGCTCGATGTCCCTGGGCACCCGGTTGCCGTATCGGTACTCGGCGCCAAGCTGATTGAGCGCATAGGTGTGGCCGGATTCGGCCGCCTTGTTGAGCAGCTCGATGCCGCGGCGGACATTGGCCTTGACGCCCTTGCCGTCGAGCAGGGCACGGCCGAGCGAATACTGGCCATAGGGATCGCCGCGGCGGGCCGCCGCCTCGAACAGCGGGATCGCCTTCTTCGGGTCGAGCTCGACCGCCGCGCCGAGCTGGTAGAGCCGGCCGAGGAACTGCCCGGCGCGCACATGGCCGCCGTCGAGCGCTTCCCGCACCATCTTCAGCGCGCCGGGAAAATCTCCCTTCGCATAAAGCACGCGGCCGTACTGGAACTTGAAGCGCGGGATCTCCGGGAAATCCGCCACAGCCTCGCCGCAGGCGGCCAGCGCCTCGTCGATGGCGATGTCGTTGGGCAGCACGCCCTCGGTGACGGCCTGGATGTCGAGCGGCTCGGCGGCGAGGCGGTCGCAGGCATTGACCTCGGCGTCGACGGTGATGACGACGGGCTTCGCCTCGGGCGCGGTGACGACCGGCTTCAGCACGATCGCGGCCTCGGCGTCGCTGCGGTGGATCGCCGGCCGGATGCGCACCTTCGGCAGGTCCTCGGCCTTGACCAGGTCGCCCAGCACCAGCAGCTCGCCGCCCACGGCGACCTGCGCGGACGGGTCGCGCTGCTCGACGCGCAGCCACCCGGTCGGCCGGCCGGCGCCGAGCTCCAGCGTCGGGACCGGCGTGAAGCCGGTGCCGACGTCGCTGCTGACGGTCAGCTTCACCGGCGTGATCGCCTTGGTGATGCTGGCGCTGTCGTCGTTGGAGGCGACGACGACCGGTTTCTCGGCCGTCGCCGGAACGCTGGCGTCGAAGACGATGGCGACGGCGCCGTTGGCGCTCTGGCCGGTGTCCGACTTGATCGTATAGGGCAGCAGCTCGACCGGCTTCTGGCCGGCATCGGTGGCATAGACGATGTCGTCGATGCGGTCCGCGGCGATCGGCGTGCCAGGCTGCACCGTCTTGTCGTCGAGCAGCAGGATGCCGGCCCGCGGCGCCTTCTCGAAGGTCGCGGTCAGCGTCATGCCGCTGCTGGCGATCGGCGGCTGGATGTTGAGCGCCACGCGGGTGGCATCGGCGCCGACGCGCACTTCCGTGACGCTCTCGCCGAGCACCAGGACTTCCTGCGCCGAGACGAAATAGAACTGCGAGGTGAGGCTGGAGACGTCCCACGGCACCTGGCGCCCGCCGGTCTTGTCCATGACCGCGGTACGCACCATGGTCAGGACCTCGCGCACCTCCTTGTTGGGGCTGAGCGCCTTTTCGGCGAAGGCGCCGGCGAACGGGCTCAAATCGCCGCCGCCGTCATAGGCGACGTCGTTGGGGGCGGTGGAATAGACGATGAGCGAGCCCTGCTTCGGCGTCAGCGAGGCGAGGCCCTTCTTGCCGGCCACGTCGATCTTCTTGTCGCCGAGATAGTAGTACTGGTTGCGGAACGGGTTGTCGCGGCAGGCGTCGAGCACGAGGATCTGCAGCCCCGAGGTGGCGCGCATGTAGTCGAGCAGGCTGTTGACGTTGTAGCTCTGCACTTCAAGGTCGTAGGACGAGCTCAGGCTGGCGTCGACGGGAATGATGAAGTTCTGGTCGGCGACCTGGACCGCGTGGCCGCTATAGTAGAAAAGCGCCACGTCGCCGTCGTTCAGCGTCTGCAGGAATTCGCGCACCGTCCGCTCCAGGCCGGCCTTGTCGACGTCCTTGCCGATGGTCACCTCGAAATTGGCGTCGCGCAGCACCGCGCCGATCCGCTCGGCGTCGTTGACGGCATTCGGCAGCTTGGGAAGGTTCGCGTAGCCGGAATTGCCGATCACCAGGGCGGCGCGCCGGCCGTGCACCGGCTCGCCTGCGGCAAGCGCGGGATCGGCGGCCAGGTCCGCCAGCGCGATCAGGGCAAGGAACACAGTTGCAATACGAAGTATTGCCAACCATGACCGGCAGGAGGCAGGCAGAAATTCCATCCGGTCACCTCGATCCGGAAAGCAGCTGTAAATCTACGCCCTTTGCAGCCTCACATAAAGATGATTCAGAACGGTGTCGCGTCGCGTTATTTTTGTTGCGAGCATCCAGGAATCTCGCGCTCTCGTTGCAGACTCGTGAATCTCTTTTTTTCGCTTTCCTGCCGAAACTTGACACGCGGTGATTGAAAAAGCTTGCGGGCGCGCAACCTCCGTTGCACGCCCGCAAATTGTTCTGCGTTGTACTTGTCTATACGGCCCGTCAGGCCGGGACGGCCTTTTTGGCGTCCAGCCGGTCGATGGCCTCGACATTGCCGGCGGACGGCCCCTTCGGGTCGAATTCGGAGGCGAGCCAGGTGTCGGCGATCGCCTTGGCGAGTTCCGGCCCGATGACGCGGGCGCCCATGGTGATGATCTGGGCGTTGTTCGACTTGGCCGCGCGCTCGGCCGAATAGGTGTCGTGGGTCAGGGCGGCGCGGATGCCGGGCACCTTGTTGGCCGAGATGCAGACGCCGATGCCGGTACCGCAGAACAGGAAGCCGCGGTCGAACTTGCCGTCGACGATGTCGCGCCCGACCTTGTCGGCAAGGTCTGCATAAAAGCCGGACTGGCTGAGGTCGGTCACCTCGATCTCCGGCTTGCTCTTCAGATGCGCGGCGATCACGTCGAGAAGCGGCTTGCCGGCGCTGTCGGCTCCGAGGACGACCTTCATGCTATTCTCCTTCACTGGCCCGGCGGAGCGGCGCTGCCGTCCGGCGGCGATTGCATTCACCGGTCGAGATATTCCGCCGCGGGCCGCGGTTCAATAGGCCGGCGGCGACATGCCAGCGCCGGACCCCTCGAACCGGCGGGTGGGAACGATCCCATCGCCGGGGCCGTGACCTTCACGGAGCCGGCCCGCTCCGTCGGCAACCCCTCAGCCTTTCCGCCATTCTCCTTCCAGGCTCTTCAAGAACCGGTCGAAGACCGGATCGAAACGGTCCGGCGAATCCCAGAACGGCGCGTGGCCGGATTTGTCGATCACGTGCTTCCTGCCCTCCCACAGATTGGAGAAGGGGATGGTGTCGACGAAGGCGACATTGACGAAGGGCTCGTTGGCGCCGTTGAAGACCGCGATCGGCGGCGTGTCGCCCAGGATGATCCGGCTCTGGTCGCGGCCGACGCCCTCGGCGAACTTGCCCAGCATCAGCTTTCGCGCACGCCCGTCGGTGCGCTTCACCGCGTCGTAGAGCAACTGGTCGTAGGGTTCGCCGCAGGTGCTGCGGGCATAGGCGTCGATGTCCTCCGGCGAGAAATGCTCCTTTCCCGCCAGTCCCATATGCGGGCTCGGCAGAAATCCCTTGCCGAGATCGGCGGCCGAGACCGGCGGCGTGCCGGTGATCATGAGGCCGAGCATGCCCTTGTAGAGGCCGATCATCTCCAGCCCGATATGGCCGCCCAGCGACCAGCCGAAGATCGCCGCCCGCTCATGGCCCAGCTTCAGCATCGCCTCGGTGAAGGCGTCGGCATAACCCGGCATGTTGTAAGTGCGGTCGGGGTCGAGCGCATCGTCGGACTCGCCGTGCCCCGGCAGGTCGATAGCGATCAGGTGAAAATCCCGCCCGATCCGTCCATCGAACTGGTTGCGGAAGACCTCGCCGCAGGAGGAGTTGCCGTGGATCATCAGCACCGGCATGCCGGCGCCGTCGGTCTCGCGCACGGCCAGGATGCCGTGACTGGTCTCGATCCTGGATTTCTTCGTCGCCACCCCAGCCTCCATTGTTCCCGTTCGGGCGGTTGCACACAAATCCATCACACACCGGCACGCGTCCGCCGGATAGGCAAAACTGCGCGAGGAGCATGAAAATATCTTTTCAGATTGTCCCGCATGTGCATAGATTGTCAATCATTCAACCTAGCAAACACACGCAACAGGGGAACGTGTCATGATCTGCAACGCCGTGGGCCGCCGGGTCCGCCAACTGGTCCTGGGGGCGTCCGTCGCGGCGCTTGCCGCGGCCGCCTCCACCACCGCCCTCGCCGACACCATCAAGATCGGGCTGCTCGCGCCGCTCACCGGCCCGGCCGCCGCCGATGGCCAGGAGTTCCAGCGCGGCGCCCAGCTCGCCATCGACGAGATCAACGCCGCCGGCGGCTTCGACGGCAACACCTTCGAGCTGGTGGTCGGCGACGTGAAGGACCAATCGGCCGGCAACGTCACCTCGGCGGTCGAGCGGCTGCTCGGCGATCCCGACGTGCATTTCATGACCACCGGCTACGCCAGCCTGACCAATTTCGAGATCGACAACATGGCCGAGGCGGAGATGCCCTATGTCATCTCCGCTACCTCGCAGCAGACACGCGACATCATCGCGCCCGATCCGGAGAAATACGGCTGCTGCTGGTCGCTGACGCCGTCCTTCGACGCCTACAACACCGACGTCACCTATTTCGTGGAGAAGCTCGCGGCCGACGGCAAGATCCAGCTGCCGACGAAGAAGGTGGCGATCATCTCCTCCGACAACGCCTATTCCAAGACCATCTCGGAAGGCATGAAGAAGACTTTTACCGAGAAGGGCTGGACCATCACGGTCGACGAGCTGGTGCCGTTCGGCGAGGTCACCGACTGGCGCGCCATCCTGGCCAAGGTGCGCGAGAACGTGCCGGACGTCGTCATCAACACCGACTACCTGCCCGGCAACTCCGCCTCCTTCCTCAACCAGTTCATGGAGCAGCCGACCAAGAGCCTGGTGTTCCTGCAATACGCGCCGAGCGTGCCGGAATTCGTCGAGCTGACCAAGAAGAACTCCACCGGAATCATCTACAACCTGCTGGGCGGGCCGCTGACCACGCCGAAGAACCCGCGCGCCGCCGAGATCGCCGACAAGTACAAGGCGAAATACGGCGTCGAGAGCGGCACCTATGGCGTCGCCCTCTACGAGACGGTCTATCTGTATCTCGACGCGCTGAAGAAGGCCGGCGACGCCACCGACCATCAGGCCGTCATGAAGGCGCTGGGCGAGACCGACAAGCAGGTCGCCGCGGGCCGGCTGAAGTTCGATCCTGCGACGCACCTCGCCATACAGGGCGACGACTTCATCCCGATCACCTTCTTCCAGATCTGGGACGGCCAGCGCACGCTGATCTCGCCGACGCAGTACGCCACCGGCGAGTTCAAGATCCAGCCGTGGATGCAGTGACGCATGGCACTGCTGGAGCTTGACGGCGTCTCTAAGGCCTTCGGCTCGCTGAAGGCCGTGGACGGCGTCTCCTTCAAGGTCGAGGCCGGCGAAATCTTCGGCATCGCCGGCCCCAACGGCAGCGGCAAGAGCACGCTGTTCAACGTCATCACCGGCATTCCCTTCGGGCCGGACCGCGGCACCGTCCGCTTCGACGGCACCGAGATCCAGGGTTGGCGCGGGCACCGCATCGCCCGGCTCGGGCTCGCCCGCACCTTCCAGCGCGAGACCAGCTTCGACGGGCTGACCGTGTTCGAGAACGCGCTGATGGGCTCGAGCTTCGGCGCGGCGAGCCAGCCGGCCGCCGCGGCGCGGGAAGCGGCAGCCGAGGCGCTGGAATTCGTCGGGCTCGGCGCGGAAAATTTCGGCCGCCCGGCCGGCGAGCTGTCCGTGTTCCAGCGCAAATGCCTGATGCTCGCCACGGCGATCGCCATGAAGCCGCGAATGCTGCTGCTCGACGAGCCCGCCTCCAGCCTGACCAAGCCGGAGATCGACAGCTCGATCGAGCTCATCCGCCGCACCGCGGCGCGGGGCATCACCATCCTGCTGATCGAGCACGTGCTGACCTTCCTGATGAGCCTGTCGCAGCACCTGCTGGTGCTCAACCAGGGCACCGTGCTGGCGCTCGGTGAGCCGCGCGCTGTGATTTCCGACGCGCGCGTCGTCGAGGCCTATCTCGGCACGCGCAGGGCGGCCGCGTGAGCGCGCCGATGCTCGACGTCGCCGGGCTCGTCGCCGGCTACGGCCGCGTCACGGTGCTGGGCGGCATCTCGATGCAGGCCGGCGGCTTCGGCAATGTCGGCCTGTTCGGCCCCAACGGCCACGGCAAGACGACGCTGCTGCGCGCCGTCTCCGGCCTCTTGAAGCCGCGCGGCGGCTCGATACGATTCGACGGCGAGGACATCACCGGCCTGTCGCCGCGAGCCATCGTCGGCAAGGGCCTCATCCATGTGCCTCAGGGCAACACGCTGTTCCCCGACCTCACCATCGCCGACTGCCTGGCGCTCGGCGCCTATTCGCCGCGCGCCCGGCCGCACGAGGCCGCCAACCGGGACAAGGTGCTGACGCTCTTTCCGAAACTGCGCGAGCGCTGGCGCCAGCGGGTGCGCACGCTGTCGGGCGGCGAGCGCCAGATGGTGTCCATCGGCACCGCGCTGATGAGCCACCCGAAGCTGCTCGTCCTCGACGAGCCGACGCTCGGCCTGGCGCCCAAGATCAAGGACGAGCTCTGCAGGTCGGTGCTCGACATCTCGAAGAGCGGCGTGCCGCTGATCGTCGTCGAGCAGGACGTCGAGTTCCTGCTGGAGCTCAGCAAGCACCTCTATTTCATCAATCACGGCCAGGTGGAGACGGAGATCAAGCCGGGCGAAAGCCTCGCCCACTCCGACATCATGGCCATGTATTTCGGACACTAGCGAGCCATGAACACCGCGGCGGACATCCTTTTCGGCGGCCTGTTCCAGGGCTCGCTCTATGCCATGATGGCGGTCGGCCTGGCGCTGGTGTGGACCACCATCGGCGTCTTCAATTTCAGCCACGGCGTCTTCATGATGCTCGGCGCCTATCTCGCCTGGCAGTTCGTCGCCTGGGGGCTTCCCGCCTACGTCGCCTTCCCGCTCGCCGTCGCCGGGATGGCCGGCGCCGGCTGGCTGCTGCAGGCGACCGTGGTGCGGCCGCTGATCGGCCGCGCCAACCTGGTGCTGGTGGTCGTCATCACCACGCTCGCCGCCGGCTCGCTGATCGAGAACGGCGCGCTGGTCGTCTGGGGGCCGCGCTCGAAACAGGTCCCGCCGCTCTTGGAAGGTAACATCGCGCTCGGCGGCATCGGCGTGTCGCTGCACCAGATCGCCATCATCGTCATCACCCCGATCATCCTCGCCGCCCTGTGGTTCTTCCTCACCCGCACGCGTCTCGGCCTGGCGCTGCGGGCGGTGGCGCAGAACGAGGACGCCAGCCGGCTCGTCGGCCTCAACGTCACCATGCTCTACGCGCTCGCCTTCGGCATCGCCGCCGCGCTTGCCGCGCTCGCCGGCATCTTCCTCGGCGGCTACCGCTTCATGACCCCGGTGATGGGCGCCGACCCGCTGCTGAAAGCCCTCATCGTCGTCGTCTTCGGCGGCATCTCCAGCATTTCCGGGCCGATCTTCGCGGCCTACGTGATCGGCTTCTTCGAGGCGATATGCAGCTACTACTTCGGCCTCTACTGGACGCCGGCACTGCTCTTCGCCGCGCTGATCCTGACCTTGATGGTCAAGCCCGAGGGCCTGTTCACCAGCGGGCGCAGCCGGGGGCTCGCATGAGCGCCGCCGAGCTTACCGACGCGCAGGACCGGCGCGCGCCGGCCGGCGCCGCGCCCGTCGGCCCCGGTCGCGTGCCCTGGCGGCGCGAGGCGGTGGCGATGCTCGTCGGCTTCGCCGTGCTGGCGCTGCTGCCCTTCGTCTTCACCGACAGCTACAGCCGCCACGTGCTGATCATGGTGTTCATCTACGCCGTCGTCGCCTCCAACTGGGACTTGAGCCTCGGCTATGGCGGCGTCTTCAACTTCGGCCACATCGCGCTGTTCGGCATCGGCGTCTACGCCTACAGCCTGCTGACGAAGCTCGCCGGCATGGATCCGTGGATCGCCATGGCGGCGGGCGGCGTGTCCGCCGTCGTCGCGGCGGTCGCCGTCACCATCCCCATCCTCAGGCTGAAGGGCATCTACATCATCCTGGTCACCTTCGGCTTCGCCCAGCTGGTCATGCAGGTCATCATCAGCCAGTCCGAATATACCGGCGGCACGCAAGGGCTGGTGCGCATCCCCACGCTCTACGTCTTCGACCACAACATGGTGCGCGACGCAAAGTTCGCCTATTTCTACATCGCGCTCGGGCTGCTCGTGCTCTCCACCGTGTTCCTGCGCGCCTTCGTGCGCTCGCGTGCCGGCATCAGCATCGTGGCGCTGCGCGACAACGAGGAATATGCGGTCAGCCGCGGCATCTCGCTGGTCAGGCAGCGGCTGATCACGCTGGCGGCCAGCGCCTTCTTCACCGGCGTCGCCGGCGCCTTCTATGCCGCCTACCAGCGCAACGCCTCGGTGGAAGTGTTCGGCATGAGCCTCGCCACCATCATCCTGTCGATGGTGCTGCTCGGCGGCACCGGCACCATCTACGGGGCGATCATCGCCGCCTTCGTGCTGACGGTGTTTTCCGAGGAGATGGCCGATTTCGGCGCCTGGCGGCCGATGATCACCGCCGTGCTCATCCTCGTCGTCATGCTCGCCTATCCCGGCGGCATTTTCGGCATGCTGAAGAGCGCAACGGGCGTGTTTTCGCGGCGCGGGTCTCCGCCTTCCTGACTTTCGCGCTGCCCCTCACTGTCCTGCCATCTCTCCCCGCAAGCGGCATGACGATCGCATATGAGATTACCCCCACCCCTAACCCCTCCCCACAAGGGGGAGGGGACCGGCTGGCGTCTCCGCCGAGCACTAATCGTCGATGGTTATGCGTTGCATAGCGGCCGCAAAGTCCCCCTCCCCCTTGTGGGGAGGGGTTAGGGGTGGGGGTATACGGCCGAGCAGCGGTACCTGAAATCCCATATGCGATTGGCCTGCCGCAAGCGGGGAGAGATGTCCGGCAGGACAGTGAGGGGTGACGCGCAGGCTCGAACTCGTGGCGGCGGCCCATTCATATTTCCGCCGCTTGTGCCTCAGCAGATCATTGCCGACCGCTAGACCCGGCCTCGGTCAGATAGCGCTCCGCGAGCGTCGCCCAGTAGCGGATGCCCACCGGCAGGACCTCGTCGTTGAAATCGTAGCGCGGGTTATGAAGCTGGCGCGGCGCCGCTTCTCGTTCATTGCGGGAACCAAGGAAAACATAGCATCCCGGAGCCGCGCCGAGCATGAAGGCGAAATCCTCGGCGCCCATGACGGGCTGCATCGTCGCGTTCACCGCCCCCGAAACCTCCCGGGCGACGCTTGCCGCGAACTCGGTTTCATCAGCCGTATTGCGCAGCACCGGATAGCCGCGCTCGAACAAAAATTTATGGCTGGCGCCGCCGGCTTCGGCGGCGTTGCGCACAATCCTTTCCAGCCCGGCCTCGAACTGATCGCGCACCGCGTCGTTGAGCGTATAGACCGTGCCGCGCACGACCGCCTTGTCCGGCGTCACATGCACGCTCTGCCGGTCGGCCGGATTGCCGCTCTGGAACTGCGTGATCGACAGCACGACCGGCTCGGCCGGGTTGACGTAGCGCGCCTTGAAGGCATGCATGTCCTGGACGATACCGGCGGCGATCAGCAGCGGGTCCGCCACCGCATACTGGGTGGCCGGATGGGCGAGCGCGCTGCCGATGCGGACCTCGAACGTGTCGATCGACGCCAGCATCGGGCCGGGACGCATCATGAAGCTGCCGAGCGGCGCCGACGGCAGATTGTGCAGCCCGAACACCGCCTGCACCGGAAACTTTTCGAACAGGCCGTCCTTCACCATCAGATTGCCGCCGCAGCGTTCGTCGCCCGTCTCCTCCGCCGGCTGGAAGATGAAGTGCACCGTGCCGTCGAAATCGCCGTTCCTGGCAAGGTGTTTTGCCGCGCCGAGCAGCATCGCCATGTGGCCGTCATGGCCGCAGGCGTGCATCTTGCCGTCCACGGTCGAGCGATGGTCGACCGCGTTCTCCTCCTGGATGAACAGCGCGTCCATGTCGGCGCGCAGGCCGACTGCGACCGGACTGGTGCCCCGCTTCAGCGTGCCGACCACGCCCGTCCCGCCGAGCCCGCGATGCACCGCGATGCCAAATTCCTCAAGCTTTGAGGCGACGAAGTCGGCGGTGCGATGCTCGTCGAAGGCCGTCTCGGGATGGGCATGCAGATGCCGCCGCCACCTTGTCGCCTCTTCGACGAGGCTGTTGTCGAGTGGGGATGAGCTCATATGCGCCTCTTTCGGTTGCGGCTCGTCTTGCGTCTGTCAGGCCTTGACCCCGCACCAGTCGATCACGCTCGCGGCGATTACCTTTGCGCTCCTCACCAGCGACTCGATGTCGACATATTCGTCGGTCGAATGGAACCCGTCGCCGGCGGGCCCGTAGATCACGCCGTCGACACCGGCGCCGGCGTAATGCGCCGCGTCGCAGACGGCGATGAAACCCTTCATCGTCGGCGCCTTGCCGGCGGCCGCCGCCCGCTTCATCAGCGAGGCGACCAGCGGGTGGTCGGGCGCGGTGTTCATCGGCGGGAAATGCAGGCCACCCAGATCCCATTCGATTTTTATCGGGTTCTTCCTCAGCCAGTCGTCCATGGCGCAGAAGCTGGCGACGAACTCCTCGAAATCCTTGCGGTACTGTTTCGAGGTCTCGTCCGGCAAAAACTTCATGTCGAGGTCGAGCACCGCCGCGTCGGGGATGATCGCCGGGTTGGTCATCACCGTCGGCAGGCCGTTCTCGCCGATGCCGGTGCCGCCCCACATGACACCGATGTTGATGGTGTTCATGCCGGCCGGCAGCAGCGGATGCGAGCGGGCGCGCACGCGGTTCTGCTCGAACAGGTGAACAGCCTCGATGAAGCGCGCGGCGATGTCGATGGCGTTCACTGCCGGCACCAGCCGATCCGCCGTGTGCTGCTGCGGATAGATCTCGTTGAAACGGAAGGCCGAATGGCCGTTGCGGCCGCGGATGGTCACGCGCGCCCATTCCAGTCCGCCCTCGGCCGGAAACACGTCGCCCCAGCTCGGCTCGGCCACCAGGATCGCCTTGGCGAGCTTGCCGCGGCGGACATTGTCGATGGCGCCGCCACCGCCCGCCTCCTCGTCCACCACCGAGTGGAAGGCCAGCCGCCCGTCCAGTCTTATGCCGGCGCGGTTGACGGCGCGCATGGCCGCCACGCAGGCCGCCACGCCGCCCTTCATGTCGATCGAGCCGCGCCCATACAGTCTTCCGTCGCGGATCTCGCCGCCGAAGGGGTCGACCGTCCAGTCCTTCAGCGCGCCGGTCGGCACCACGTCGATGTGCCCGCACAGGATCAGACTTTTCTCCTCCGTGCCGGGCTTCTCGCCGATCAGGTTCGGCCGGCCTGGCAGCGCGTCGAATTTTTCCGTGGCAAAACCCTCGTCCTTGAGGATCGGCTCCAGCAGTGCCTGCACGTCGCCCTCGCGGTTCAGCCCATCCGCCGTTTCGAATTTCGGATTGACCGACGGGATGCGGACGAGGTCGCGCGTCAGGTTGATGACGAAGTCGCGGTCCTTCTCGATGAAATCCTGCAGCGCCTTGATGGTGGCTTCGGTGTCGGACATGGGTATCTTTCGGATCGAGGCCTCAGCGGCCGGTTAGCGTGTGGGTTCGCCCGGCAACGGCTGGCGGCGCCGGGCTGCGGGGATCATGAAACCGCCGGACGTCACGGACTGGTCGCCGCCGCGATGCGGTCGCCGGGGCTTTTGCCGCGCTCGGCATCCTCGCCGCCGTCGAGCGTCACGGCATTGGCGCTGCGGATCGTCTCGATGTCCTCGATGCGGCGGCGGATCGAGGCGCCGTGCAGGCCGAGCGCATGCGCCACCACCGCCTCGATCTGCGCCACGCAGGAAGCCGAGGTGTCGAAGGGCGAATCGGCGTCGATCGCTGCAACCATGGTCTGGTCGGCGAATTCGGCGATCGGCGACAGCCATGGATCGGTGAACAAGAGGATGCCGACGCCGCGCTCATGCGCCTGCCGGGCAAAGCCGACCACGTCCGCCTGGTAGCGGCGGTAGTCGAACACCACCAGAAGATCGCGCTTGCCCAGGTCGAGCAGCATGTCGAAATCCGCCGGCGACAGTTTCTCCATGTCGCGGACGCCGCTGCGCATCTGCACCAGGTAGCCGGCCAGCATCGAGGCGACATGCCGGCTGAAGCGGCCGCCTAGCAGCACCACCTGTCCCTTGGCCTCGAGGATCATCGAGACCGCGCGGGTGTAGGCCTGCGAGGGGGTCTGGGTGCGCGTGCGCTCGAGGCTTTCGGCGACAGAATTGTAATAGCCCAGCGCCGTGCCCTCGCTGGCATTGGCCGGCCGCTTCGCCTCCATCATCAGCAGCGGCGAATGCAGCCGCGACTCGACCTCCTCCAGCAGCTTCGACTGGAAATCCGAGAATTTTCCATAGCCGAGCTTGATCATCAGGCGCATGACGGTCGGGTCGCTGACGCCGGCCTGGCGGGCGAGCCGCGTCGCCGTGCCCAGGCCCGACATCGGGTAGTCGGCCAGCAGCACCTGCACGATCTTCTGCTCCGCCGCGGTCAGGGCCAATTGCGTATGCGCCAGCTCTTCGCGGATCGACACCGCTCCTCCCTGCATCTCCGTGCCGTTGATGGATAAATTACAAGACTGATGCGGTTTGTCAATTTTGGAATTTTTTCTACATCGCCCGGCGACAGCCGGAGCGAGGCATGGAGCGGTCGCGGCGTCACGGGCGAGCCAGCACCGTTCACCTCGCTCTTGATCGGCGGACCAAGGTCTGCCCATTCTGCCGGCCAATCCGAGAAGAGCCGCCATGCCCAGCCTGCCGACCGACTATCCCGATTTCGGCCTCACCCCCGAGCAGCGCCGCGAGGCGGTGTACGGCCACTATTACGAATATCCGGGCATGGACGGCGGGCGCGGCGAGATCTGGTGCTATTCCGACCGGTTTTCCTATGCGCCGGGCGAGACCGCCGTCCTGTTCGTCAGCGCGACCGCGCCGCGCTTCGACCTGGAAGTCGCCCGCGACGGCGCGGGGCCGGTGAAGGTGTTCGAGCGGCGCGGCATCGCGGCGTCCTGGCAGGACACGCCCGACCAGTGCTCGGTCGAGGGCTGCGGCTGGAGCGCAACACTGGAAGTCATGATCGACGAGAGCTGGCCGTCCGGTGCCTACCGGCTGACCTTGACGGCGGAAGGGCGGGACGGCCGGCCCATCGCCTCGCATCATCTCTTCATCGTCCGTCCGCCCCTCGGCCGCAGGCCTGGACGCATCCTGCAGATCGCGGCGACCGGCTCGTGGACGGCCTACAACACATGGGGCGGCTCCAACCACTACCAGGGCATCACCGGGCCTGCGCGCAACCAGTTCGCGACCCATGTGAGCACGCAGCGCCCATGGTGCCGGGGTTTCGTCGTGCTGCCTGAAGGCGCGCCGCGGGTGCCCGTCGAGGCGATCGTGCCGCCGCTGGCCGAGCCGCGTTATCCGCACATGGAATGGGCGTTCGCCACCGGGCATTCGAAGAAATATGCCTCGGCCGGCTGGGCGAGCTATGACGGGCTTTTCTTCCGATGGGCCGAGCGTCAAGGCTACGCCGTCGATCTCGCCACCCAGCACGAGTTGCACTTTTCGCCCGAAATCCTCGACGGCTACGACTGCGCCGTGTTCGTCGGCCATGACGAATACTGGACCTGGGAGATGCGCGACGCGGTCGACGCCTTCGTCGAGCGGGGCGGGCGGGCAGCGCGCTTCGCCGGCAACTTCCTCTGGCAGACGCGGCTGGAGGACGAGGGGCATAGACAGGTCTGCTACAAATACCGGGCGCGCAAGGAGGACCCGGTCGGTCGCGGCGCCGACACCAGCCGCACCACCAATGCCTGGGAGGCGCCGGAGGTCGGCCGGCCCGGCGCGCTCACCTTCGGCCTCAACGCGACCGCCGGCGTCTATGCCGGCTGGGGCGGCTGCCTGCCGCGCGGCGTGCGCGGCTTCCCCGTCTACCGCCCGGAGCACTGGGCCTTTTCCGGCACCGGACTCTACTACGGCGACGTGCTCGGCGCCGAGAGCCACATCTACGGCTACGAGGTCGACGGGCTGGACTGCATCGTGCGCAACGGCCTGCCCGAGCCGACCGGCATCGGCTCGCCGCCCGACGGCGTGCAGATACTCGCCATGGGCATGGCCTCGCTGGTCGAGGAAAGCCCCGGCGTGGCGCCCGGCTGGCTGAACGACGAGGACGCGGTCTTCACCGCCGAGACGCTTCATGGCGAGGCGACGCCCGAGACCATCGACAAGGTCAAGCGCGGCAACGGCATGATCGTCAACTTCTCCAAAGGCAATGGCGAGGTGTTCCACGCCGGAAGCTGCGAGTGGGTCGCCGGCCTGCTGCGCAGCGATGCGATGGTGGAGAAGGTGACCCGCAACGTGCTGGACCGGTATTTGGGGAAATAACGATCAGTGACAGAAGCAAGGGCTTTGAAATAGCTTGGCCAAGGAGAGCCCCGGTTAACCCCCTCTCCGCCTCGCTTCGCTCGGTACCTCTCCCCCACTTCGTGGGGGCGAGGTACCCAAGCTGGACGAGCACCGGCCTTCCGGCGGCGGTTCCTCGCCCCCGCCATGCGGGGGAGCGGTGCCGAGCGAAGCGAGGCGGAGAGGGGGCTTACCGGGGTCATCGAAAGCAGGTCCGCAGTTCATGAGCATCAGCCCGCGCGAGGAAGCCATCACCCCCCGCCCCTCCAACCTCTTCTACCTGGCCAGCCTGCGCCGGCCGGTGGTCGAGCGCGCCGAGGGCATCCATGTCTGGACACGGGACGGGCGCCGCTTCATCGACGGCTCCAGCGGGCCGGTGGCGGTCAATCTCGGCTACGGCAATCCCGCGGTACTGGAAGCGATGCGCCGGCAGATGGAAAAAACCACCTTCGCCTACCGCCTGCATTTCGAGAACGAGCCGGCGGAGCAACTGGCCACCACCCTGGCCGAGCGGCTGCCGGCCGGGCTCGACCGCATCTTCTTCGTCTCCGGCGGCTCGGAGGCGGTGGAAAGCTGCATAAAACTGGCAAGGCAATGGGCGGTCGCCACCGGCCAGGGCGGCCGCTGGAAGGTGATCGCCCGCATGCCCTCCTATCACGGCGGCACCTACGGCTCGCTCGCCGTCACCGGCGATGGGTTTTTGACCGACAGCTTCGCCGGGCAGATCCGCATGATGCCGACCGTGCCGGCGCCGACCGCCTATCGCGACCGCGACAATCTTTCGATGGAGGAGCGCGGACTGCGCTATGCCGACATGCTTGAGGAAAGGATCGTCGCCGAAGGACCGGAAAGCGTTCTGGCCTTCATCATGGAGCCGATCGGCGGCGCGGCGACCGGCGCGCTGGTGGCGCCCGACAGCTATTATCCGCGCATCCGCGAGATCTGCGACCGCCACGGCATCCTGCTCATCCATGACGAGGTGATGAGCGGCATCGGCCGCACCGGAAAGCTGCTCGGCGGCGACCACTGGCACTGCCGGCCGGACATCGTCTCGCTGTCGAAGGGCATCGGCTCCGGCTACGCTCCGCTCGGCGCGCTCGCCGCGCCACGGCGCATCGTCGAGCCGGTGCTGAAGATGGGCGGCTTCCAGCACGGCCATACCTATGCAGGCAACCCGCTCGCCTGCGCCGCCGGGCTGGCGATCATCGGCGAGATGGACCGCCTCGGGCTGATCGACAACGCGGTGGCCATGGGTGAGCTGCTGATGGACGGGCTGCGCGGCCTGGCCGCGCGCTTCCCCCTCATTGCCGACGTGCGCGGCAAGGGACTGCTGACGGCGATCGAATATGCCGACCGCGAGACCTTCGCGCCGCTGCCGGCGGACTGGAAGATCGGCCAGCGGGTGCTCGACGCCGCCTATGAGCGCGGCCTGATCGTCTATTCCAGGCGGGTGAAGGGCGGCGTGCAGGGCGACTACACCATGGTCGCGCCGCCGCTGATCGTCACGCGCACCGACATCGCCGAGATCGTGTCGATCCTCGGCGACGCCATAGGGGCGGTCGCCCGCGATCTGCCCGTTGCCGGCTGAGGAGGGAAGCGTGGCGAAGCAAGCCAGAAAAGTCGTCATCACCTGCGCCGTCACCGGCTCCGTGCACACGCCGTCCATGTCGCCCCACCTGCCGGTGACGCCGGACCAGATCGCGGCCGAGGCGATCGCCGCGGCGGAAGCCGGCGCGGCGATCCTGCACCTGCACGCCCGCGATCCGCGGGACGGCCGGCCGACCGCCGACCCGGCCGTGTTCATGCAGTTCCTGCCGCGCATCAAGCAGGCGACCGACGCGGTCATCAACATCTCGACCGGCGGCTCCTCGCTGATGAGCCTGGACGAGCGGCTCGCCGCCGCCACGCAAGCCCAGCCGGAAATGTGCTCGCTGAACATGGGCTCGATGAACTTCGCGCTGTTCCCGATGCTCGACCGCCCGCGCGAATGGCAGCACGAGTGGGAACCGACGCTTTTGGAAGCGACCCGCTCCACCATCTTCAAGAACACTTTTGCCGACATCGAGACCATTCTCGAGCGGCTGGGGAAAGGCTTCGGCACACGCTTCGAATTCGAGTGCTACGACGTCGGCCATCTCTATTCGCTCGCGCATGTCCGCGATCGCGGCCTCGTCGAGCCCCCCTTCTTCATCCAGTTCGTGCTGGGCATCCTCGGCGGCATCGGCGCCGATCCCGACAATCTCGCCCATATGAAGCGGATCGCCGACAAGCTGTTCGGCGACGACTACCGCTTCTCCGTGCTGGCGGCCGGCCGCGCCCAGATGCCGCTGATCACCATGGCGGCGGCGATGGGCGGCAACGTCCGTGTCGGGCTGGAGGACAGCCTGTACGACGGCCGCGGGCTCGCCCGCTCCAACGCCGACCAGGTGAAGCGCATCCGCGCCATCCTCGAAGGACTGTCGCTGGAGGTGGCGACACCTGAAGAGGCGCGGGCGATGCTGGCGCTCAAGGGCGGCGACAAGGTGGCGTTTTGAGTTTTGACGACGCGGCAATGACTATGCTTGTTTCCCTTCGCACCCCCCTCTGGCCTACCGGCCATCTCCCCCGCAAGGGGGGAGATCAGCCGGCCGTTTTCGTTTCGCCAATCACAAGCGCTGGAGATCGGGCGGCGAGCCTGAAGCTGCCAATCTCCCCCCTTGCGGGGGAGATGGCCGGCAGGCCAGAGGGGGGTGCGAAGGGATGCCCTCGGATGCGGTGCCTGGGCGTCCGGCCATGAACAAGGATCGTTCGACCGTCCAAAGAATCCTCATCCGTCCGGCCACCGTTGCGGATGCGGAACGGATCCACTCCTCCGTCCTCGGAATTGCCCGTGTCATGGACGGGGTGGACAAGGTCCGCTGCACGGTCGCCGACCTCGTCGAATACGGCTTCGGCCCCGATCCGCATTTCGAGGCCGTCATCGCCGAGGTGGACGGCTCCTATGCCGGCATGTGCCTGTTCTTCCGCAGCTTCTCGACCTGGCAGGGCCGGCCCGGCGCCTATGTGCAGGATCTCTTCGTCGACGATGCGTTTCGCGGCCTCGGCGTCGGCGCGAAGCTGCTGCGGCGGGTCGCGGCGATCACCCGCGACCGTGGCGGCTCGTATCTGCGGCTTTCCGTCGACGTCCAGAACAGCGCCGCGCAGGCCTTCTATACACGCATCGACATCACCGTTTCGGATACGGAACAAATCCATGCGGCCTATGGCGAGGCCTTTCTCAATCTCGCCGCCGCCGACAGCCCGCCGGGCGGGACCCTGAAGAGGACCGGGAAGCAGACATGAAAGCCTGCGGCGCCCGCGCCGCCTGTGCGCCGCTTTCCCGGCCGCTCCATTCCGAGCCTCCCGGCTGGGCGGCCGGCGCGGTCACGCCGCGGCATGGATTGCTCGTCCAGGCCCTCGCCTTGGCGGCCGAACTGGGGTATGCGCCGCGCGACACGGCCGAAGCACCTGACGGAGGAACCCATGACCGAGCTGCTGCAACTCCCCAACGAGGGCGCCTTTGTCGGCCGGGCGGCGGCGCCGGGCACGGCCCATCCGCTCGTCGTCACCGTGCGCGGCGACGCCGTCGTCGACATCACCTCGCGCGAGGCGCCGACCGTGCGCGACATCTGCGAGATGGACGATCCGGCCGGCTATGTCGGCCGCGCGGCAGGCCGCCCGATCGGCACGCTCGCGGCCATCGCCGAAAACAGCTTTCAGGCGAAGCGCGACGCCGGCCGGCCGCATCTGCTGTCGCCCGTCGACCTGCAGGCGGTGAAGGCGTCCGGCGTCACCTTCGTGGTCAGCCTGCTGGAGCGCGTCATCGAGGAGCAGGCGCGCGGCAACCCGGAGCGGGCGGCGGGCATCCGCGCCGACATCGCCGAGCTGATCGGCGACGATCTCTCCAGGCTGAAGCCCGGCTCGCCGGAAGCGATGGCCTGCAAGCTGAAGCTGATCGCGCGCGGCGCCTGGTCGCAATATCTGGAGGTCGGCATCGGCCCCGACGCCGAGATCTTCACCAAATGCCAGCCCTTGGCCTCGGTCGGCTTCGGCGCCGATGTCGGCCTGCACCCGATCTCCACCTGGAACAATCCGGAGCCGGAGATCGCCGTCATCGCCTCGAGCAGGGGCCGCATCGTCGGCGCCGCGCTCGGCAACGACGTCAATCTGCGCGACGTCGAGGGCCGCTCGGCGCTGCTGCTCGGCAAGGCCAAGGACAACAATGCCTCGGCCGCGCTCGGCCCCTTCATCCGGCTGTTCGACGACACCTTCTCGCTCGCCGACGTGAAGCAGGCCAAGGTCAGCCTGTCGGTGACCGGCGACGACGGCTTCGCGCTCGAGGGCGCGAGCTCGATGGCCGAGATCAGCCGCTCGCCGGAGGAGCTGGTCGCCGCCGCCATGGGCACGCACCATCAGTATCCCGACGGCATGGCGCTCTATCTCGGCACCATGTTCGTGCCGTCCAAGGACCGCGGCGAAGCCGGCAAGGGTTTTACCCACAAGGGCGGCGACATCGTCACCATTTCCACCGAGACGCTCGGCGCGCTGACGAACCGGGTAAAACTGTCGACCGAATGCCCGCCCTGGACCTACGGCGCCAGCCGGCTGATGCGGGATCTGGCGAAGGCTGGGCTGATCTGAGGGAGCGCTAGAGGGAAGCTGCGTCCGTCGAGGTGACGACGAGGCGATCCCTGAAATAGATCGAGAAGGCGCCAAGCTCATAGCTGCCGTCATCGTTCGTCTTCAGGATGTCGCCCTCCACCCGGCTGACATCCTTCATTCCCTGAATGATGTCGTTGACGTAGCGGAGCTGGCGCTTCAACTCGAGCGCGTTGCGCTCGCTGCTCACCTGGAAGGCGTCATCGCCGGACAGGGCGGCGCGCCGTTCCGACAGATACTCGGCGGAGTTGAGTATGACGCCCGTATTCAGATGGGGCAACGCTTTCTGCAAGCGCTCGAGGGCGTCCGACGTCGTGCGTCCCGTCTCGCCGTAAGTCGCCTCCTGCTGTGCGAGCCGCGACTGCGCCTGCCACTCCGGATCCCGGCGCAACGCCGCCTTCATCTCGTCTTCGAGCGCCCACATGTAGTCGTAGTCGCCCATCGCCATCGCGGCCTCTTGCGTCATGCCGGCGGGCACGAAGCCGCGCTTGAACGTCGAATCTCCGCCCGCGCGGTCGGCCTCCACCACGGAGCCTATGAAGTTGCGATACTCCTCATAGAGCTCTTGGTAGCTGGCCTTGCCGGCTTGCATCGGGACATCCACGGGCTTCTCGCCGACGGTCTTCAAGGCGCCGAACTCGTTCGCCGGCGCGGCTGCAGCGCCGAAAGCTCCGGATTCGTCATATTCGGTCGGACTGGGGTCGGCAGGCGCGCCGGGTCTGATAACCGGCTCGTCCCTGTCCGTCGCCGACATGGTCAGCCCCGCCGCCAAAGCGGAGTACGAAGTTTTGGTGACGATGGCTTGCGGGATATGGATCAGCTGCGATGAGATCTGCATGGCCGTGGCGTCTCAAGGTGCATTCCACGCCGAGCCGATCGCTCGGACAGACGGCCTAAACGTCGTATCGCAATTCCGATAATCAAACGTGAATACAAAGAACCGACGCTCGTCGCTGCTTGCCGGTTTGATTGACGGGTGAGACGCGAAGGAGATCAAGGACTACCCGGCTGGATCGTAGACAACAGGGGGGAAAATGCGACCAAGAACGGCTACTGCGTGGAAGTGGAGCGCACTTTTTGCTCTCCTGACAGCCACTTACCTAGTCATGGCATTTGTCGCTTCTGATTTCTGCCTCAATTATCAATTTTCAGACATCGGCCAAAATGCCGACTGCCGGCTCGTAACATTTTTGAACCCGTTAAAGCTTTTCAGCGGGTCATATGAGTGAATGCTCTAAAGCGCGTGGCACCGGTTCCCACGTTCGGGCGACATGCTTTAGCTGTGTTCCGGAGCGCCCGCTTCCCACCAATTGCGGAAGTGCAAATCTGGCCCCTGTTTAGAATGAGGGGGCTGGGCGGAGAGCGACGTCCCTTGAGCCGACGGATCAAACCGTCTTCGGCCTGAACTCATACGCGGCAATCGACTCCGGCTTCATCTCGATCGAAAACCCCGGCAGCTTCGGCGGCATGTAGGCGGCGTTGTCGATCACGCAGGGCTCGACGAAATGCTCGTGCAAATGGTCGACATATTCGATGACGCGGCCGTCCTTGCTGCCCGACACGGCGACAAAGTCGATCATCGACAGGTGCTGGACGTATTCGCAGAGACCCACGCCGCCGGCATGCGGCCACACCGGCAGGCCGTATTTCGCCGCCATCAGCAGCACCGACAGCACCTCGTTGAGGCCGCCCATGCGGCAGGCGTCGATCTGCACCACGTCGATCGCGCCGCCGGCGATCATCTGCTTGAAGACGATGCGGTTCTGGCACATCTCGCCGGTCGCCACCTTCACCGGCGCCACCGCCTCGCGGATCTTTTTGTGGCCGGCGACGTCGTCGGGGCTGGTCGGCTCCTCGATGAAATAGGGTTTTGCGAAGGAAAGCCTGTTCACCCAGTCGATCGCCTGGTCGACCTCCCATACCTGGTTGGCGTCGATCATCATGAAGCGATCCGGGCCGAGCACCTCGCGGGCGATGGTCAGCCGGCGGATGTCGTCGTCGAGGTCGCGGCCGACCTTCATCTTCACATGCGTGAAGCCGGCGTCGACGGCCTCCTGGCAGAGCCGCCGCAGTTTTTCGTCGGAATAGCCGAGCCAGCCGGCCGAGGTGGTGTAGCAGGCATAACCCTCGCGCTCGAGCAGGGCGATGCGCCCGGCCTTGCCCGCCTCGGCGCGCCGCAGGATTTCTAGCGCCTCCTCCGGCGTGATCGCGTCGGTGAGATAGCGGAAGTCGACGATCCTGACGATCTCCTCCGGGCTCATCTCGGCGACCAGCCGCCACACCGGCTTGCCGGCCTGCCTGGCGAGCAGGTCCCAGACCGCGTTGACGACCGCGCCGGTGGCGAGGTGCATGGCGCCCTTGTCCGGGCCGATCCAGCGCAGCTGGCTGTCGCCGGTCACATGCCGCCAGAACCGGCCGGGGTCCTCGCGGATCCAGTCCAGCTCCAAGCCGACCACCAGATGCCGCATCGCCTCGATGGCGCGGCAGCAGATGTCGTTGCCGCGCCCAATGGTGAAGGTCAGCCCGTGCCCCTCCAGCCCGCCATCCGTCTCCAGCACCACATAGGCGGCCGAATAGTCCGGATCGGGGTTCATCGCATCCGAGCCGTCCAGGCTTTGCGAGGTCGGAAAGCGCAAATCGTGGGTGCGAAGGCCGGTGATGCGGGTCATGGGAACTCCAGGCAGTAGGCAATAGGCAGATAGGCAGTAGGGAAGAATTGGCGGCAGCGCGCGGTAGCCTGCTGCCTATTGCCTACTGCCCACTGCCTTCAGGCATCAGCGACAAAAGTCTGCTTCTGCGTGCCGAGCCCCTCGATGCCGAGCTCGACGACGTCGCCGGCCTTGAGATAGCGCGGCGGCTTCAGGCCCATGCCGACGCCGGGCGGCGTGCCGGTCGAGATGACGTCGCCGGGCTGCAGGCTCATGAACTGGCTGAGGTAGGAGACCAGGTACTTCACCCCGTAGACCATGGTTTTGGTCGAGCCGTTCTGCATGGTCTGGCCGTTGACCGTCAGCCACATCGGCAGGTTCTGCGGGTCCGGCACCTCGTCCTTGGTGACCAGCCACGGGCCGATCGGGCCGAAGGTGTCGCAGCTCTTGCCCTTGGTCCACTGGCCGTGCCGCTCGGTCTGGAACGCCCGCTCCGACACGTCATGCGCCGTGCAGTAGCCGGCGACGTAGTCGAGCGCCTCGTCCTCGCTGACGTATTTGGCGGTCTTGCCGATGACGACGCCGAGCTCGACCTCCCAGTCGGTCTTCTGCGAGCCGCGCGGGATCAGCACATCGTCGTTGGGGCCGACGATCGCCGAGGTCGCCTTCATGAAGATGATCGGCTCCGGCGGCACCGTGGCGCCGGTCTCGGCGGCATGGTCGGAATAATTGAGGCCGATGCAGATGAATTTTCCGGTGCCGGCGACGCAGGGGCCGATGCGCGGATTGCCGGAGACCAGCGGCAGCGAGGCCGGATCGATCTTGCCGAGCGCCGCGAGCGAGGCCGGGTCGAGCTCGCTGCCGGCGAGGTCGAGCACATGGCCGGACAGGTCGCGGATGTTGCCGTCGGCGTCGATCACGCCGGGCTTCTCGCGCCCTGCCTCTCCAAAACGAATGAATTTCATCGATTGTCTCCCGGTTTTCGGTTCAGAACTGGTGCAAAATTCGCAAAAAGACGACGGAAATCGAGCCGTTTTCGCGAGTTCCGGCCGGCTCTCAGATCGTCCAGCCGCCGTCTATGGCATAGGCCTGGCCGGTCGTGTAGGTGGCGCCGGCCAGATAGACGGCGAGATCGGCGATTTCCTCCGGCGTGCCCATGCGCCCGATCGGCTGGCGGGCGATGAAGGCGGCGCGGGCCGCGTCGTAGTCGCCCTGGGCGCGCAGCCGGTCCTGCAGCGACGGGCTTTCCACCGTGCCGGGGCAGATGGCGTTGCAGCGGATGCCTTTTCCGACATAGTCGGCGGCCACCGCCTTGGTCAGCCCGATCACCGCCGCCTTGGTGACGCCGTAGGCGAAGCGGTTGGGCACGCCCTTCATGCTGGAGGCCACCGATGCCATGTTGATGATGGCGCCGTCGCCGCGCTCCAGCATGCCCGGCAGCACGGCGCGGATGGTGCGCACCATCGCCTTGACGTTGAGATCCCAGGCGAATTCGAGGTCGCCGTCCTTCATCTCCAGGATCGAGCCGGCATGGACGAAGCCGGCGCAGTTGAACAGCACATCGACGCGGCCGATCTCGGCCACCGCGGCATTCACCGCCGCCTCGTCGAGCACGTCGAGCTTGCGCGTCGCGATGCCCTCCTGTCCGCGCAGCCCGGCCAGCGCGGCTTCGTTGATGTCGGTCGCGTGGACCATGGCGCCGGCGCGCGCGAAAGCGAGCGCGCTCGCCTTGCCGATGCCCTGCGCGGCTGCCGTCAGCAGAACGGTCTTTCCCTCGAGGTTTGCCATGGAAGTTCCCTTTCAATCCTTGCTGGCGCCGACCGGCCGCCGCTCGACGACATAGATGTGATCGGCCGCCAGCACCACCTCGTCGCGCTGGTTCAAGACCTCGACGCGCTCGATGACCCGGCCGGCGTCCGGACGCCTGGGATCGTCCTCCTTGGCCGAGATGGTGGCGCGGGTCTTGATCGTGTCGCCGATGAACACCGGACGGATGAAGCGCAGCCGGTCATAGCCGTAGGAGAAGGCGACCGGATTGACGACGCTCGCCGTCAGCCCGACGCCGATCGAAAACACCATGGTGCCATGGGCGATGCGCTGGCCGAACGGCGTCGTCTTCATGAACTCGGCGTCCATGTGGTGCGGGAAGAAGTCGCCGGTATGGCCGGCATGCACGACGAAGTCGGTCTCGGTGATGGTGCGCCCGAAGGTCGTGCGCGAGAAGCCGATCTCGTACTCCTCGAAATAGGTGGTCTGTTCCATGTCAGGGCCTTGTGGCAAGCGGCGTGGCGGGCGCGGCGCTGGATTGGTAGGCGGCCTCGACCAGCGCCATGGTGTTCCAGGCGTCCTCGACCGAGCTCACCAGTTCGGCATCCTCGCCGGCCATGAAACGCTGCAGATTGGCCATGCGGCCGACGAAGGCATCCGGGAACCAGGCGCCCTGCAGCGGCACCGACACCCAGCCGTCGCCGCCCTTGGGATAGATCTCGAGAATGTCCGGCTCGCCACGGGGATAGTCGAGATTGACGCCGAGCTTCAGATAGGCGGCTCCTTCGGTCCCGCAGACGCGGAACTCGCAGGCCTGGTACTTTCGGCCGAACTTGTGGTCGTGGTTGATCGACAGCGCGCAGCGCACCGTATCGCCATAGTCGAGGATGGCGCTGGTGCGGGTCTGGGCGATCGCGTGATTCGGGTGCCCGAGCGTCTTGGCGTGCACGCCCTTCGGATCGCCGAGCAGCTGCCGGATCAGGTCGAGGTAATGGATCGAATGCAGCGCCAGCTCGACCCGCGGCGCCTTCAAGAGAAACTCCCAGAGCTGCCACGGCGTGTCGAGCGCCAGCCAGGCGTCGAAATCGACCACCTTGCCCAGCCAGTCCTTTGCGATCGCATCCTTCAGCGCCAGCATCATCGGTGCGAAGCGGAGCTGGAAATTGACGGCGGCAACGAGCTTCTTTTGCCGGCAAATTTTCAGGATTTCGGTTGCGCCGGCGAGGTCGGCGCCCATCGGCTTCTGGATCAGCGCCGGCGCGCCGTCGGGCAGGGCTTTCAGGACGGGGGCGTGGAACTGCGGCGGCGTGGCGAGGTCGAAGATGGCGCCTTCGACCGACGCCGCCTCTTCCGGGTTGCGGTAGGCCTTGACACCCCATTCACCAGCCAGCTTCTCGGCCTTGGCGATGTCCGGATCATAGAGGCCGGCGACGGGAAAGCCGGCCTTGCGATAGGCCGGGAAGTGCGCGTCCCCGACGATCGAGCCGGCGCCGAAGGTGACGATCGGGCGCGGGTTGGAGGGAGCGGGCCAGGACTGGGCGAGGGAGGATGGGGAGAAGGTCATCGCGCATTCCCTCCCCCTTGAGGGGAGGGTGGCCCGAAGGGCCGGGTGGGGTCCGAGCGGCCGGACGTCAACCTCCTCTCCCCCCTTGAGGGGGAGATGGCCGCGTAGCGGCCAGAGGGGGTTGGTGCGGCCGCGCGCCGACCTTCTGATTCGGCGGTGCAGGAAGGGGCGCCGCGCACTGCCGCGGCGACCCCACCCGGCCGCTTCGCGGCCACCCTCACCTCAAGGGGGAGGGAGAGGCGGCGCTCAATCCACATGAAACACCTCTTCCATGCCGGCCCACCACTCGCCCTCCTTGCGGGTGTCGAGCGGGGCCTGGAGCGGCATGTTGATTGCCCACCAGCGCTGCGTCTCGGGATCGGCGGCCATCCTGGCGGAATCGGCGGCGAAATCGCTGCCGTGGTACTCGAAATAGGCGAACATCAGGTTCTCGGGCTCGCGCAGGAAAATCGAGTAGTTGCGGATGTTGCAGTCGGCGATCTTGGCCAGCACCGAGGGCCATACGTCCGCGTGCAGCCGTTTGTATTCGGCTATGTGCTCCGGCTTGATGCCGAGAACCAAACCCATGCGCTGCATCGTCAGGCCTCCCCTGCCGTGATCTCTCTGGTGAACTCGGCGATGCTCATGCCCCTGACCGCGTCCCAGTTCCAGTCGATGCCGATGCCGGGCTCCGAAGGGGCGATCGCCTGACCGTCGACGATCTGCATGTGCTTGCCCGTAAGATCATCGATCTGCGGAATGTACTCCACATATTTGCCGTTCTGCACCGCGCAGACCAGGCTGACATGCAGCTCCATCAGGAAATGCGGGCAGACCGGCATGTCGAAGGCTTCCGCCGCGTGCGCGACCTTGAGCCACGGCGTGATGCCGCCGATGCGGCCGACGTCGACCTGCACGATCGAGCAGCCGCCCTTCTGCATGTATTCGCGGAAATGCCGGATCGAATAGAGCGACTCGCCGACAGCGATGGGCGTCGCGGTCGAGCGGTTCAGCCTGATATGGCCGTCGAGGTCGTCGGCCGGCAGCGGCTCCTCGATCCAGGCGAGGTCGAGCTCGCGCAGCCGCTCGGCCCGGCGGATCGCCTCGTCCACGGCAAAACCCTGGTTGCAGTCGGTCATGATCTCGTAGCCGTCGCCGACCGCCTTGCGCACGGCGGAGAGGCGGGAAAAGTCCTCGGCGCCGTGCGGCTTGCCGATCTTCACCTTGGACCCGCGAAAACCCTTCTCCTTGGCCTGCACGGCGTCGTCGACCAGCGCCTGCGGCTCGATATGCAGCCAGCCGCCTTCGGTGGTGTAGAGCGGCACGCGGTCGCGTGCGCCGCCGGCAAGCTTCCACAGCGGCAGGCCGAGTTTTTTGGCGCGCAGGTCCCAAAGCGCGGTGTCGATCGCCGCCAGCGCGATCGCCGTGAGGGCGCCGATGGTCGTGGCGTGGGTGGCGAATTCCAGCTCGTGCCAGATCGCCTCGATCTGGTCGGCGTCGCGGCCGATGATGCGCGGGGCGAGATGGTCGGCGAGCAGCCGCATCACCGACGAGCCGCCGGTGCCGATGGTGTAGGAATAGCCGGTGCCGGTCGCCCCGTCGGCATCGGTGATGGTGACGATCGGCGTTTCCTGGGAAACGAAGCTCTGGATGGCGTCGGTGCGCTTGACCTTGGGCTTTAGGTCCACCATGCGCAGCTCGACCTTCTCGATCCTCGCCATCGGTCCTCCTCCTTATTTCCGCAGCGTCCTGCCGGTACCGGCATCGAACAGATGCGCCCGGCCGAGATCAAGGCTCATGGCGATTTTTTCGCCGGGCCGAAGCGGCTTCGGGTTCAGCATGCGCGAGACCCATTCCCTGCCGTCGAAGTCGGCGAAGACGAGCGTCTCGTTGCCGAGCGGCTCGGTGATCGCGATCGGCAGGTCGACCGTGTGCACCGCCGCCGCGTCGCCGGAATGCAGGCCGTGGCCGGCCGGAAAGATGTCGTCGGGGCGCAGGCCGAACACCACCTTCTGGCCGGCCGAAACATGATTGCGGAACTCCGGCGGGATGGGCAGCGTCGCGCCGCCGGAGAAGGCGAGCGCCCCGTCATAGACGAGCGCCTCCTGCAAATTCATCGGCGGCGATCCGATGAAGCCGGCGACGAAGCGGGTGGCCGGGCGGCGGAACACCTCCTCCGGTGTGCCGACCTGCTCGATATGGCCGTCGCGCATGATGACGATGCGGTCAGACAGCGTCATCGCCTCCACCTGGTCGTGGGTGACGTAGACCATGGTTGTCTGCATGCGGGCGTGCAGCTTCTTGATCTCGGTGCGCACCTGGCTGCGCAGTTTCGCGTCGAGGTTCGACAGCGGCTCGTCGAACAGGAAGACCTCCGGCCGCCGCACGATGGCGCGGCCCATGGCGACGCGCTGGCGCTGGCCGCCGGAAAGCTGCGACGGACGGCGCTCCAGCAATTGCTCGAGGCTCAGCATGGAAGCCGCCTCGGCGACCGCCTTGTCGATCTCGGCCTGCGGGCGCCCGGCGATCTTCAGCGAGAACCCCATGTTCTCGCGCACCGTCATGTGCGGGTAGAGCGCATAGGACTGGAACACCATGGAGATGTTGCGCGAGCGCGGCGGCAGGTCGTTGACGGTGCGCCCGCCGATCCTGATCTCGCCGCCGGAAATATCCTCCAGCCCCGCGATCATCCGAAGCGTCGTCGACTTGCCGCAGCCGGACGGGCCGACCAGTGCGATGAACTCGCGGTCGGCGACCTCCAGGTCGATGCCGTGCACGACCGGGGTGGCGCCGTAGCGTTTTTCGAGTTTTCGCAGGGTTACGGTGGCCATGATCGAGTCCTATTGATCCGAGTTCGGCCGGAGCAGCGTGAACCCACCCCCACCCCTTACCCCTCCCCACAAGGGGGAGGGGGGCGTCAACGCCCCAGAATCCCCCTCCCCCTTGTGGGGAGGGGTAAGGGGTGGGGGTGGTTTGACGTGCTCGCTCATCATCACCCCTTCACCGCACCCGAGGTCAGGCCGGAGACGAGGTGTTTCTGCACGATGAAGGTGAGCGTCAGCGCCGGCACGATCATGACGACCGCGAGCGCGCACATGCCGCGCCAGTCTATGGTGAACTCGGCCGTGTAGTCGAGCAGACCGACCGGCAGCGTCTTCGACGCCGTCGAGCGGGTGAGCTGGGAGGCGAGCGCGAACTCGTTCCAGGATGTGAGGAAGGCGAAGATGCCGGCCGAGGCGATGCCGGGGCGCGCCAGCGGGAACTCGACCTGCCAGAACGCCTGCCAGCGCGTGCAGCCGTCGATCTGCGCGGCTTCCGCCAGATCCTTCGGCACCTGGCGGAAGAAGCCGTCGATCAGCCAGATGGTGAAGGGCACGTTGAGCGCCACGTAGGCGAGGATCAGGCCGAAATGCGTGTCGATGATGCCGAGACGGGCGAAGACGAAGAACAGCGGCAGCGACAGGGCGATGCCGGGCACGGTGCGGGTCAGCATGAAGCCGAGGAATATGCCGGACTTGCCCTTGAAGCGGTAGCGGGCGAAGGCATAACCGCCGGCCATGCCGATGGCGAGCGCGATGACGGTCGAAGTGACCGAAATCACGATCGAGTTGCGGAAATAGTCGAGCACCGGGATGCCGCCCTGGCCGACGCCGGAGAACATGGCGACATAGGCGTCGAAGGAGATCTCCTGCGGGATCCACACCGGCGGCTTCGCCAGGATCTCGACGGTGGGCCTTAGCGACGACAGCACGATCCACAGGCCCGGCAGGCAGATGACCGCCATGGCCAGGAACAGGCCGACCGAGTGGCCGATGGAAAGCGCGCGGCGCTTCAGGCGGTGGGCGGCGTTCTCGTTCATCTCACCACTCCGCGCCGATCTGCTGGCGGGCGGCCGCCAGCTTGCGGAAGAAATAGAAGGTGAAGACGATCGACAGGATGATGGCGAAATAGGACATGGCGTTGGCCATGCCCATGCGCGAATCGGCATAGCCGGTGCGGGCGATCAGCGTCCACAACAGCTCCGTGCGCTTGGCCGGGCCGCCGTCGGTCATGATCTTGACGATGTCGTAGGCGCGCGCGATGTCGAGCGAACGGATGGTCATGGCGATGAAGGCGAAGGGCATGACGAACGGCCAGGTGACGTAGCGAAACGTCTGCCAGGGCGTGCAGCCGTCGACGCGCGCCGCTTCCATCGGCTCCCGAGGCATCGCCATCAGCCCGGCGAGGATGAAGATGGCGAAGACGGCGGTCGACAGCCAGACCTCGGCGACGAGGATGGCGATGAAGGCGAGATTGCCGTCGATCAGCCAGGGGATGGCGCGGTCGGTCAGCCCGAGCGCCTGCAGGGCGTTGTTCACCAGGCCGATATTGTCGTTGAACATGAACTTGAACTGGAAGCCGACCAGGATCGGCGAGAACATCATGGGAACCATCATGATGGTGCGCAGGACCCGCTGGCCGCGCGAGGCCTTTTCCACCAGCACCGCCAGGCCGAGGCCGAGCAGCATTTCCAGGTTGAGCGCAATGGTGAGCAGCAGCACGGTGCGCCCGAAGGCGACCCAGAACTGCCAGTCGGCGAGCAAATTGGCGTAGTTGCGGAGGCCGATGAAGGTCCAGATCGAGTCCGGCCGGGTCAGGCGGAACGGCGTGAAGCTCGACCACAGCGACAAAAGCAGCGGCACAACCACCACCGCCGCCAGCACGATGAAGGCCGGCAGCAGGAGCAGGGTCGGGGCGGAAGGCCGCGGGAGTTTCATTGGCTTCGTTTTCTTTCTTTGCGGCCCATGCAATCCGGAAGATACCGCGCCGCCCCTCACTACCCTGCCGGGCATCTCTCCCCGTGGCCATCGGGGTTATCGCATATGGCACACGGCACGAACTCCGGCGCCCCGTACCCCCACCCCTAACCCCTCCCCACAAGGGGGAGGGGGACTGTGCGGCCGCCATGCCATGCGAAACCATCGACGATTGGCGCCAAGCGCAGATGCCAGTCAGTCCCCTCCCCCTTGAGGGGAGGGGCTAGGGGTGGGGGTACCCTCCACCACTTGGGGCGGCGAAGCCGCCCCACCCCATTTCCTTTACAGCTCGCCCGCGTCCTCCAGGATCGCGGTCGCCTTTTCGGCAGCGGCGTCGAGCGCTTCCTTCGACGTCTTGTCGCCGAGGATGGCGGCCTGCAGTTCGGGATAGACGGCGTTGGAGATCTCGATCCACGAGGCGGTCTGCGGAACCGGGAAGGCATTCTGCGCTGCTTCCTGGAAGGCCTTCAGCACCTCGGTCTTGTAGGCGTCGCCGGACGCCTGGGCGATGTCCCACTCCCACACGGCGGTGCGGGTCGGCAACGGCCCGGCGGCGGCCTCCAGCTTCTGGCTGTCCTCGTTGGTGAGCCACCAGACGAGCGACGCGGCCGCCTCCTTGCTGGCGCAGCTCTCGGTCACCGAGAAGCCGTGATGGCCGGACCAGCCGGTGCGCTTGCCGGACGAGCCCTTGGGCTGCACCTTCACGCCGACATTGCCCGCGACCTTGGACGACTTCGGATCGTTGAAGAAGCCAGCCCAGCCCGGCCAGTCGAGGTTGAGGGCGACGGTGCCGGAGGCAAAACCCTGGCCGAGGTCGTCCCACAGGTAGTTGGTGGTGCCGGCGGGCACCGCCTTGGCCTTGTAGAGGTTGACGAACCAGTCGAGCGCCCGCACGCCGGCCTCGGAATTGAAGGCGGGCTTGCCGTCGGCGTCGAGATATTCGCCACCCTCGGCCACCAGCATCTCGTAGAAGCGGCCGTTGATCGCCTCTTCCTTGCCGGCGAACTGGGTGCCGTAGAAATCCGGCGGCGCGGCGAAGAACTCGGCCTGCCGGGCCACCTCCTCCCAGGTGTCGGGCGGCGTCAGCTCGGCGCCGGTCTTCTCCTTGTAGGCGGCCTTCTTCGCCTCGTCGGCGTAGAGGCTCTTCTGGTAATAGAGCGCCGACACGTCGAACTGGGCGCGCGGCAGCATCACCAGCTTGCCGCCCAGCGTCGAGGCGGCGATGTTGGCCGGCACGAAGGCGTCGATCTCGGCCTTCGGCAGCAGCGCCGACAGATCGGCGTAGATGTCCGGATATTGCGGCGCGAAGGACGAGTGGTTGGAGCCGACGCACCAGGAGAGCGAACCGGTGGCGATGTCGGACTTGATCTCCTTGTCGAGCTCGAAATGGTTCTTCTTGGAGACGACGTTGACCTTGGCGCCGGTCGCCTTCTCCCACTCGGCGATGCGCGCGTAGAGCGCCTCGTATTGCTGGCCGCCGATGAGCTTGGCGTCGATGGTGACGCCCTCGAACTTGCCCGGAAGCTCCTGGGCGAAGGCGACGCCGCCGAACGCCAATGCGATGACACCGGCGGATACGCCGGAAAGCAGTCTTTTCATCCGATCCTCCCGAAGGCGGGCCTCCAGCCCGCGAAACCAACAAGCACCCGTTGACGAATTCTTCATTCATATACAAAGATTATTTTCATGGATCGGTCAAGCGCAAAGTCGGCCGCCGGATTGCGTTCTGCGCATATGCAGGCCAGTATTCACCGGGGAGGGAGAGCCGCCGTGGAAGAAGACGATTCGGACCGCTACCGCGCGCCGGCGCTGGACAAGGGGCTGGACATCCTCGAACTGCTCGCCGGCGTCGACGGCGGGCTCACCCAGGCGGAGATCGCCAAGCGGCTCGGCCGCAGTCCCAACGAATTCTACCGCATGCTCGACCGGCTGGTGAGGCGCGGCTACGTCACCAAGCCGGACGGCGACCGCTATTCTCTGACCCTGAAGCTGTTCGGGCTGGCGCAGCTGCACGCGCCGGTGCGGCGGCTGGTCTCCTACGCCACGCCGCTGATGCGCGAGCTGGCCGAGACGTCGCGGCAGGCCAACCAGCTCGTCGTGTTCGACCGCGGCTCGGCCGTCGTCATCGCCCAGCAAGAGGCGCCCGGCTACTGGGGCATCTCGATCCGCGTCGGCTCGCATATCAGCCTGTTCGACACCGGATCGGGCCACGTGCTGCTCGCCTTCCGCTCGCCGGAGGAGCGGCAGATGATGATCGCCGAGCATTTGCGCAGCACCGAGAAGCCGGCGCAGCCGCAGGCGTTCTACGACCGCCTCGACCAGATCCGCGACCGCGGCTACGAGATGATGGCGAGCCTGCAGACGGCCGGCGTCTACAACCTGTCGGCGCCGGTGCTGGGGCCGGACGAGCGGGCGATCGCGGCGCTGACGATCCCCTACATCACGCTGGTCAACCAGCCGTCGGCGCCCGATATCACGCAGACGATCGAACTGGTGCTGGCGACGGCGGAGAAGCTGTCGCAGCTTGCCGGCTCGGACGTGAAGCACACGGGCTGACGCCGCGCACCCGTCAACGATCCGCCGGGAGGAACCACATGATCATCGACACGCATCTGCACATCGTCGACCGCGGGGCCCTGAGCTATCCCTGGCTGAAGAGCACGCCGGCGCTCGACCGCGACTTCTCCTACGAGGACTACGCCCGCGAGGCGCGGCGCGGCGGCATCTCCGACACGCTGCACATGGAGGTCGACGTCGACCCGGCCGACATCGAGGCGGAGACGGCCTATGTGGCGCGCAAGGCGCGCAAGCCCGGCAGCCTTTTGCGCGGCGCCATCGCCGCCTGCAGGCCGGAGGACCCGGGCTTCGCCGAATATCTGGAGCGGGCGCGCGAGACGCTGTTCGTCAAGGGCTTTCGCCGCGTGCTGCACGTCGTACCGGACGACCTTTCCGAGGGCGCGCTGTTCCGGGAAAACATCGGGAGGCTGAAGGGGACCGGACTGACCTTCGATCTCTGCGTGCTGCCGCACCAGATACCCAAGGCGATCGCGCTGATCGACCTGGCGCCCGACGTGCAGTTCGTGCTCGACCATTGCGGTGTCCCCGACATCAAGGGCGGCGCCGAGCATCCCTGGCGCGAGCATATGACCGAGATCGCCAGGCGCCCGAACGTGGTCGGAAAGATCTCCGGCGTCGTCGCCTATGCCGATCCCGAAAGCTGGACGGTCGAGACGCTGCGCCCCTATGTCGAGCACACGATCGGCGTGTTCGGCTGGGACCGGGTGGTGTGGGGCAGCGATTGGCCGGTCTGCACGCTGGGCGGCGGCCTGTCCACCTGGCTGGCCGCGACGCACGCGCTGGTCGCCGGCGCCAGCGTGGAAGAGAAGGCGAAGCTGCTTTCGGGCAATGCGCGGAGGATCTGGCGGCTGTAGCGGCAGGTTTCAACGTAGGAAGGCGGTTTTCCCGATGTTCGAGATCGTCCAGACAGCCGAGTTCATGGCCTGGCTGGGCGATCTCGCCGACATTCGCGCCAGACAGCGTATTCTGCAACGAATAGACAGGGCGCGAGCCGGCCTGCTGGGCGACGTCAAATATTTCGACGGCATTGGCGAGATGCGCATCGATCACGGGCCGGGCTACCGCCTTTACTTCATCCGACACGGGAGTAGACTCATCATCCTGCTTTGCGGTGGAGACAAGTCCACGCAACACCGTGATATCCGACGCGCGCTTCAGCTCGCCAAGGAGAAATGAATGCCGCTCAAGACCTATCCGTTCGACAGTTCGCGCTACCTCGACGACGACCAATCGCAGCGCGAATTGCTTGCCGATGCGATGGGAACCGGCGATGCGGTCTACATTGCCCACGCGGTCGGTGTTGTCGCTCGCGCGCGTGGCATGACCAGCATCGCTGAAGAGGCCGGCGTACCGCGCGAAGCGCTCTATGCGGCGCTTGCCGACGACCAGAATCCCGACGTCAACACGCTGCTGGACATATTGAAGCGGCTCGGCATCAAGAGTTCCACTCTCGCCGCCGAGTAGCGGACCTGGATAGGTCACTTTTGTTCTGCTGACGCCGTTGCCTCGGCGCAATAGCCTTGCGCCGTTGCGTTCCGCTTCGTTCAAGCGGCCCTACCCCTTGGCAAAACTCTCCCGGAACAGCCGGTTGAGGTCATCCACGACCGCGCCGGCGGCATGCCTATCCTTCAGCCCTGCATTGATGCGGTCGGAGGCGGCCTGCTGGAAACCCATGTAGCCGTCGTGGCGGGGGCGCACCCAGGCGCCCTCCAGCGTGGCGCGGGTGTCTTTGTAGAAGCCGCCGGTGGCGGCGTTGACCGCCTCGTCCTCCCAGCCCGCGGCGTGGCCCGGCTGACCGCCGGATGCGGCATAGAGCCCGCGCTGCACTTCCCCACTCGCCACCCAATAGGCGAAGTCGATGGCCGCGTCCCTTGCCGTGGAAAAGGACGAGACGGCGATGCCGGTGCCGCCTAGCGCCGAGCCGACCGGGCCCTCGCCGCCGGCGACGGGAATGTCGGCGAAGGCCAGGCGGTTCGGCCGAAAACCATCCATGGCGTAGCTGACATAGCCGTAGATCAGCGGCGCGCAGATTATTTTCGAGCCCGGCTCCGCCATCTGTTCGGACACGGCGATCGGATCCATGTCGAAGCAGGCCGGGTCGACCAGCGCCGCCATCTCGCGCAACAGCTCGAACACCTGTTCGCCGCCGTCGCTGCCGATCAGGTCGCCCGGCCCCGTCGCCGCGCACGGCCGGCCGAGATTGGCGGACAGCGTGAAGAAGCACATCAAGGTGTGCGGCGGCCGGAGCGGCAGGAGCACCCGGCCTTGCCGGGCGAGATCGAGCGCTTCCGCCCATAAGGCCGGCGCCGCGGCCAGCGCATCAGGCCGCCAGGCCTGCACCTGCGCCGCCGCGTCGATCGGAAAAGCCCATTGCCGGCCTTGCCACATATAGCTGGGAAAGGACCGGCCGACGCTGCCTTGCGCAAGCGCGTCACGCTCGGTCTCGCGCCCCGCCACGTCGAGCGGCGCCAGGCAGCCTTCCGCGGTGATCTGACCGACATGCGGATGGTCTATGACGATCAGGTCGTAGGCGCGCGCCAACTCCTCGACCGGGAAGGATTCGAAGTCCTGCAGCGAGCGCTTGTCCCATTCGACGGCGACGCCGGTCCTGTCCTTCCACAGCGCCGAGCAGGCGACCATCGGGTCGTAGCCGCGCGGATGGCTCCAGGTCATGCCTTTGAGGATGGTCATGACGCGCGCCTTGAGAAGGATTCATTGCTAGCCGCCCCCTCCACCACGCTTCGCGTGGTCCCCCTCCCCCGCTTCGCAGGGGAGGAGCCGCAGCGGAGCCGCCGGCACGCCCTGGATCCTCCCCCGTTTACGGGGGAGGGGGACCACGCGAAGCGTGGTGGAGGGGGC
>NZ_JCACER010000029.1:0-76617 GCF_059502445.1 Kumtagia sp. | reverse complement strand
CAGAAAGCCGCAGCAAGCCAGACGTCGCGCGGGCCGAAAAAAGTAAACTGTCCCCTGCACTTACGCTGCCACGCCATCTCCACCGCGCCGTGCTCAAGCTGCTGTATCCGGCCGAGGCGGCGGTGCGGCGGCTGATCGTCGTGGCCGCGCGCGGCCTGGTGGTCGCCCTGCCGACGCCCCAACCGCGCGAGACGAAACCCGCGATCCCGCGCAAGGCCGGCCGTCCCGGCGTGCCGGTGCCGGCGGAAAACCTCGCCCGGCGTGTCGCGTCGCTGCCCCTGCTCGATCCGCTGCGAATGCCCCGGCCTTGGAACGGCCGCGCCTGGTGGGTTGCCAGAAGCGTGCCGCGCATCTCCTTTCCGGGCTACAGCGTGCCGTTCCGCATACCGCCCCCGCCGTCGCCCGACGATCCGGTCGATGCGACGCGCGTCGCCCTGCGGCTGGAGGCGCTGGCCGCCGCACTCGACGACCTGCCGGCCCAGGCAAGACGTTTCGCCCGCTGGCGGGCCCGCCGCGATGCCGCCCTCACGCAGAACAAAGGCCGCGCCGCCGGTACGCAAGACGGAAAAGCCGGCGGCACGCGCCGGTTCCAACGGATGCGGCCGCTGAAGCCCGGCCGGCCGCCGGGCTGGCGGCGAAAGCCCGTCCACCCGGTGCACGAGGTGCTGAACGAACTGCACGGGCTTGCCTTCGACGCCCTGCAGCGCCCCGACACCTCGTGACGGCGCCGCCGCCGGGCGTGAGAAGCGAAGATAGCCCCGCGGATTTTCCGCGGCGTGGCGACGATGGCGCTTGTGGCGGCGGCGCGATCGATCTAGCAACGGTTCTGCAAACAAGGCGGATCGAACGTCCTTCTCCAATCCTCGCAGGCTCGGCTCGCACGATGCGAAAGATGACAAAAGACTGGTCCGCATCGCTCTATCTCAAATTCGAGGACGAGCGGACGCGGCCGGCGCGCGACCTCCTGGCGCGGATCGCGCTCGAAAACCCGCGCCGCGTCGTCGACATCGGCTGCGGCCCCGGCAACTCGACCGAGCTGCTCGCCGCCCGCTGGCCCGAGGCCGAGGTGAGCGGCATCGACACCTCGCCGGACATGATCGACAAGGCGCGGGCGCGGCTGCCCGGGCTGAGCTTCGCGCTCGCCGACGCCGCGGACTGGGCGCCGGAAGAACCGGTCGACGTGATCTTCGCCAATGCCGTGTTCCAGTGGCTGCCGGACCATCCGGCGCTGCTGGTGAAGCTGCTCGGCCGGCTCGCGCCGGGCGGAGTGCTGGCGGTGCAGATGCCCGACAATCTCGGCGAGCCCTCGCACCGGCTGATGCGCGAGACGGCGGCGGCCGTGTCGTTCGCGGCAAAACTGGCGGGCGCGGCGCGCGCCCCGCTGCCGCCGGTCGCGGCCTATTACGATCTTCTGGCGCCGCGGGCGGCGCGCCTCGACATCTGGCACACCGCCTACAACCATCCGCTCGCCGACGCGCAGGCGATCGTCGACTGGGTGAGTTCGACCGGGTTGAAGCCGTTTCTCGATCCGCTCGACGAGGAGGAGAAGCGGCAGTTCCTCGCCCTCTATCTCGCGCGCATCGCCGAAGCCTACCCGCCGCGCGTCGACGGCCGGGTGCTGCTGCGATTTCCCCGGCTGTTCATCGTCGCGCAGCGGGCGGCTTAGCATTCGTGGTGGACCATGGAGAGGCGACAGCAGCGGCGCGAGAGGCGGCGCCGCCCGGTTTTATGCTGCATCGCACCCTTTGCGGCGCGCTTAAATCGGCGTAAACGGGTGCGGCGCAATGTGACGCCGAAGCCGGGGCGGACCGGCGCGCGCTGATCGCGCGGATGTAAGGAAGTCTTGAAGAGCATGCACCGCGTCATGATCAGCGGGATCGGCGTCCTGATCCCAGAAACCTCCATCGGCAACGACGAGCTGGTCGACAGCTTCAACACCTATGTCGAGGCCGAGAACGCGCGCCGCGCCGGCACCGGCGAGCCGCCGCTGGCGAAGTCGGCCGCCGATTTCATCGAGCACGCGTCGGGCGTGAAGTCGCGCCATGTGCACACGCCGGACGGCATCCTCGACCCCGAGCGCATGGCGCCGCGCATCGCGCCGCGCGGCGACGACGAGCTGTCGGTGATGGCCGAGTTCGGCCTCGGCGCGGCGCGCCGGGCGCTCGACGACGCCGGGCTGGAGGGTGCCGACGTCGACATGGTCATCTGCGCCGCCTCGCACCACCAGCGGCCTTATCCGGCCATCGCCATCGAGATCCAGAACGCGCTCGGCGCGCCGGGCGCGGCCTTCGACATGGGGCTCGGCTGCTCGTCGGCCGCCGCCGGCCTGCATGTCGCCGCCAACCTGGTGCGCTCGGGCGCGCAGCGGCGGGTGCTGGTGGTGACGCCGGAGATCATCACCGGCCATCTCGATTTCCGCGACCGGCAGACGCATTTCATCTTCGGCGACGCCGCCACCGCGCTGGTGGTGGAGCGGCTGGAGGAGCGGCCCGGCCGCTTCGAGGTCATCGACACGCGCGGCTGGACACAGTTCTCCAACAACATCCGAACCAATTTCGGCTTTCTCCTGCGCGCCGGGCTGGACGATCCTTCGGCCATTCCCGCCAAGGGCAATCTCATCAAGCAGGTCGGCAACAAGGTGTTCAAGGAAGTGACGGTGGCGGGCCACCGCTTCATCGTCGACTTCCTGGCCGAGCACGGTCTGACGCCGCACGACATAAGACGTTTCTGGCTGCACCAGGCCAATGCACGCATGAACGCCATGATCCTGCGGCTGTCGTTCGGCCACGACGTCGGCCCGGATCGCGCGCCGATGGTGCTCGACCGGCTGGGTAACACGGCCGCCGCCGGGGCGGTCATCGCCATGCAGGAGAACCACAAGGACATGGAGCGCGGCGACTGGGGCCTGCTGTGCGCCTTCGGCGCCGGCTATTCGATCGGCGGCGGGCTGCTGAGGATGATGTAGGGGACGCCTTATGCTCGACCTGCCCATGCCGCCTGCCGGCGACGCCGCTTTCGACATCATTCCCGCCAGGAAGCTCGCCGGCCGCGTTGCCGGCCTCTATGCCGCGGCAGGCAATCATTTCGAGACCAGCGCGGCCGAAACGCTCGACCTCGCGCTGGACGGCATTCCCGGCGATTTCCATGCCGGCCCGACCCGGCGATCCGGCAGCCGCGAGCCCTGGTATCCGCGCGGTACCGAGATGCGCAACGAGCGGCAGCTGTCGATCGTCGCGCCCGACGAGCTGGCTGTCGTGGCCGGCCGCATGGGGCTGGCGGAGATACTGCCCGAATGGATCGGCGCCAACCTTCTGCTGGACGGCATCCCGCATCTGTCGATGCTGCCCGCCGGCACGCTGCTGTTCTTCAAGGGCGGCGCGACGGTGAAGATCGACGCGCAGAACGGTCCGTGCCGCTTCGCCGGCAAGCAGATAGCGGTCCGCGCCGGCATGGCCGACGAGGAGGCCGGCGCTCTGCTCTTTCCGAAGGTGGCGAAGCGCCTGCGCGGCCTGGTCGCCTGGGTCGAGAAACCGGGCAGGGTGGCGCTCGGCGAGGAGGTGTCGGTGCGCGTGCCGGAGCAATGGATCTATCGGGCCTAGTTCGACGGCCGTCTCGATTGGGAGGGGTTGCCCGCAGACAGGTCGGATACCGCCGCTACACCTCCTCGTCGTCCGGATCGAGCAGCCTGGTCGCCCGCCAGCGGGTCAGCACCGCATTGATCTGGTCGACGACGAAGAAGCGGGCGGAGTCGCGGTCGTAATCGTCCTCGAGCAGCGCCTCGTAGTCGGTGTGGGTGTGGCGGACATGCGCCACCGTCGCCAGCCAGACCGCCACCGACGGCGGCAGCGTCTTCAGGTGCCTAGCATTGGCGTCGGCCCTGATCTTCTCCGTATCGGCATAAGGCGCCTGCGGCAGCAGCGCCGTCAGCGCCTTGGCGATCGCCCGCTGCCGCTGCGTCGACATCAGCTCGACCCGTCCCCGGATGTCTGACCCTTGGCATAGACGGCGTCCGGCACGGCGTCGGTCGAGGCGAAGTACGGCTTGATGTCGATGACCGGCGTTCCGTCGAGCACGTCGATCGCCTCCAGCGAAAGTACTCCCGAGGTCGGATCGACATCGACAAGACGGACCACATGCAATCCGACCGGGTTGGGGCGCACGGGCGAGCGCAGCGCGAAAACGCCTTTCGATTGAACGGCATGCCGGGGTTTCTGCACAATCAGATTCCGCGGCGCATGATGCAGCCAGCTCAGAACGGCGACGTGGCTGGCCGCGGCAAGACCTTCGAGTCCCGGCCGGTAGGCCGGGGCGATCTCCACCGTCGCGCCGCCGCCGCGCTCGCGCGCCTCGCGCATGTTCTTCGGGCAGTCCTCGCGCCGCTTCCAGGGCGAGCGGATCACGCCGATGAAGACCAGATGGGCGTCGCCGGCCTGCGCGGCGGGGTCCCCGGTCAGTGCCACCTCGCCACCGCGCAACTCGAACATGGCATTTTCCCCGAGCGGCATTTTCTTGTCCTCATGCGACATGGCTCTTGCAGTCGATCCCTTCTTCACATAAAGATATGTTTATGTCTTGTTGGCTTGTACGTCCATGCGCATAACCCTCGACCAGATGGTTGATATATTGAAGGCGGCGGCCGAATCCAGCCGGCTGCGCATCCTCGCGCTGATCTCGCGCGGCGATCTGACCGTCTCGGACATCACCGAAATCCTCAACCAGTCGCAGCCGCGGGTGTCGCGTCATCTGAAGCTGCTGATGGAAGCGGGGCTGGTGGAGCGCTATCAGGAAGGCTCCTGGGCGTTCTTCCGTATCTCCGACGACGAGGACATCCGCGAATTCGTTCAGGGCATCGTCTCGCGCGTGCATGAACGCGACCCGCAGGTCGATCGCGATCTCGAGCGGCTGCATGCGGTGAAGCAGCGCCGCCAGGAGAAGGCGAGCGCCTATTTCAGCCGCAACGCCGCCTCCTGGGACCAGTTGCGCAGCCTGCATGCACCGGACCGGGCCGTCGAGGCGGCGCTGCTCGCCGCCGTCGGCAAGAAGCCGTTCCAGTCCATGCTCGACCTCGGTACCGGCACGGGGCGGCTGCTCGAGCTGTTCGCGCCGCTCTACCGCCGTGGCGTCGGCGTCGACCTCTCGCGCGAGATGCTGGCGGTGGCGCGCGCCAATCTCGACCGGGCAGGGGTGTCGCATGCGCAGGTGCGCCAGGGCGACATCTTTGCCCCGCCCGTCGAGCGCGACAGCTTCGACCTGATCACCATCCATCAGGTGCTGCACTATCTGGAGGAGCCGGGTGCGGCGATCCGCGAGGCGGCGCGGCTGCTGCGCCCGTCCGGCCGGCTCGTCATCGTCGATTTCGCGTCGCATGCGCTGGTAGTCCCGCCCGCCGCGCCGGCCCATCTGCGCCGCGGCTTCTCCGACCAGCATATCGGCTATTGGGTGGCCGCGCCCCCCCTCGACGTCGCGTGGGCCGCGGCCTTCGCGCCGCGCGCCGCCGGCCCCGCGACGCTCACCGTGAAACTCTGGCTCGGCCGCGACCGCCGCATGCTGATCGCCGACCGCCCGAACACAGCGCTGCAGGGAGAAACCGCCTGATGAACCAGTTCCGTTTCTCGCGCCGTCCCGACATGGGCGGCAGGATTCGCGTCTCCTTCGAGTTCTTCCCGCCGAAAACCGACGAAATGGAGGAAAAGCTCTGGCAGACGGTGACGCGGCTGGAGCCGCTCGGGCCGCGCTTCGTCTCCGTCACCTACGGTGCCGGCGGCTCGACGCGCGAGCGCACCGCGCGTACCGTCAGGCGCATCCTCACCGAGACGCGGCTCACGCCGGCTGCCCACATGACCTGCGTCGACGCGACGCGCGACCAGGTCGACCAGGTGGTCGCCGAATTCGCGGAGATGGGCGTGAAGCGCTTCGTGGCGCTGCGCGGCGACCCGGCCGAGGGCGTCGGCGCGCGCTACCGCCCGCATCCGGAAGGTTATGCCAACGCCGCCGAACTGGTCGGCGCCATGCGCGCCGTCGGCGATTTCGACATCTCCGTCTCCGCCTATCCGGAAAAGCACCCGGAGAGCCCGGATTTCGCCACCGACATCGACATGCTGAAGCGCAAGGTCGACAATGGCGCGACGCGGGCGATCACCCAGTTCTTCTTCGACAACGATCTCTACGAGCGTTATGTCGAGCGGGCGCGGCGGGCCGGCATCTATATCCCGATCGTGCCGGGCGTGCTGCCGGTGCACAATTTTTCGCAGGTCGCCAACTTCTCCTCGCGAGCCGGCGCGCATGTGCCGGCCTGGCTGGCCGAGCGCTTCGACGGGCTGCAGAAGGACCCGCAGACGCATGCGCTGGTGGCGTCGGCCGTCGCGGCCGAGCAGGTGATGGACCTGATGGAGCGGGGCGTCGAGGATTTCCACTTCTACACGATGAACCGCGCCGACCTGGTCTTCGCCATCTGCCACATGATCGGCATCCGGGCGCACGAGCCCGCCGTGGACGCAGGGTCGGCCGCCGCCTGAGCGGCAGAAGCTTCTCAAACGAAAAGGCCCGCCGTCGCCGGCGGGCCTTTCTCGTCTCTGGTACCGGAACCGCTCCGATACCCCCCAAACTCATGCGGTCACGGAAGAACTCCCATAATGAGGGCGCCGATAACGGCGAACGCAGCACAAATCATCAGAGCGTTGACTGACCGTGCAAGTCCCATGCGATGCCTCCATGAGTAGAGCATGGAGGCGGAATCTAAGCGAGTTTGCCCGGCAGACAAGCGGAAAACATGCTGCATTGCGGCGGAACTATGGAAAACTCCCGCCGGGTTCGGCCGTTAGCCGTTGAAAAGATTTCGGGAATCCGGTCTCGCGAAATTGTGGCGGAATTCGTCAGGAACGCCGGGTCATGCCGCCGAACAGCCGCCCGTCGATGGTCACCAATCCGGCCGCGATGACCGCCATGCCCAGAATCTCGACCGGTTCCAGACGCTCGCCGAGGAAGGCGGTGCCGAGAAGGATGGCGCTGACCGGTACGATCAGCGTGACCAGCGAGGCGTTGGTGGCGCCGGCATCGGCGATCAGGCGGAAATAGAGGATATAGGCGAAGGCCGTCGACACCAGCGCTAGGCCGGCGACGGCGGCCCAGACATGCCCGCTCGCCGAAAACAGGTCTTCGTCGCCGCTGACGGCAAGCACGACGGGAAGCATGATGACGGTCGAGGCGGTGAGCTGCGCGGTGGCGACCACCGTCGGCGGCACGCCCTTGAAGCGCTTGGCCACCATGAGGGCAAAGGCGTAGGAGACGGAGGCGCCGACCAGCGCGAACTTTGCCCAGACAGGGCCGCCCAGTCCGGCGACGAGGCCGGGGCCGATCATGATGGCGGTGCCGGCGATGCCGAGCAGGATGCCCGCCACCTTGTTCCAGGTGAGCTTCTCGTCCGTCGTCAGGCTGTTGGCGAGCAGCGCCGTCCAGAACGGCGTGGTGGCGTTGAGCACCGAGGCGAGGCCGGCGCCGAGCTCGGTCTGGCCGGCGAAGATCAGCGAGAACGGGATGACGTTGTTGAGCAGGGCCAGCAGGAAGAAGCCGGCGGCATAGGGCAGGGCGAGGCGGAAGGAAAGCCCGCGCGCAGCCAGATAGACGTGCAGGGCGATCGCCGCCAGGGCGACGCGGAACAGCACCAGCGTCAGCGGCGGGATCTCGGCGACGGCGACGCGGGCGAAGAAGAATGAGCCGCCCCAGATGGCCCCGAGCAGCACCAGCATCGCCCAGCTTTTCAGCGACATGGATTGGCCCGCGTTCCGGGCAGCATCGAGCGTCGACATCGGAACCTCCCGCTGTGTTTGTAGGCCCGCCATAGAACCGGCGCGAGGCAGCGGCCACCCGTTTTCCGGTCGCTGGCGCAACGATTGTTCCGCATCGCGGCAGGTGGCGCGATGGCGTCCGCGCGACCGGCGGAGCGTTCCGCGCCGATGACCATTTCCCTTCCGTTCGGCCTTGCCCTAAGTATGGGCCGCACCTCGTTCGCCGGAGGCCCGATGCAGAAATTCGACAACGCCACCGAAGCGGCGCTGGCACTGAGGCCCGACGATCCGGTCTATTGCTTCCGGCCGGACGTGCTGAAGGCCGATGCCCGCCAGTTCATGCAGATGTTTCCGGGCAAGACCGCCTATGCGGTCAAGACCAATGGCGAACAACTGGTGCTGAAGGCGCTGGTGGAGGCAGGCGTGACCGCCTTCGACGTCGCATCGCCCGGCGAGTTCGCGTCCGTGAGGGCCGTCTCCGCCGATGCCGAGATGCTCTACATGCACCCGGTCAAGGCACAGTCCGACATAAGGCTGGCGCTGGAGCGTTACGGCATCCGCGTGATCGCCGTCGACCACGAGGACGAGGTCACCAAGCTGACGCGCGTGGTACGGGCGCTCGACATCGACCCGGGCGCCATCACCGTCTTCGTGCGCATCCAGACCAAGGGTTCGGCCGCCTACGAACTATCGAAGAAGTTCGGGGCGGGGCCGGCCTATGCGGTGGAACTCGCCGACCGCCTGAACCGCTACGGCTACAAGGTGGGACTGTGCTTCCACGTCGGCAGCCAGATCGAGGATCCGGATACCTATGAGCGGGCGCTGGCGTCCGCCGACTGGGTGCGCAACCGGGTCGGCTTCGACATTGCCGGGCTCGACGTCGGCGGCGGTTTTCCGGCCGAATACGGCATCGACCCGGCGTCGAAGAAGCCGCCCATGCCGTCGCTCGAACATCTCATGGCGCGGCTGCGTGCGGACCTAAGGGAGTGGCAGTTCGACACGCTGCCGCTGGTGGCGGAGCCGGGGCGGGTCATCGTGGCGCGCGCCTTCTCGCTGATCGTGCGCGTGCTGCTGCGCAAGGGCAGGCGGCTCTACATCAACGACGGCATCTGGGCCTCGCTGTCGGACTCGTGGACCGGCAAGCTGACGCTGCCGGCGCGCTTCATCCCCGATCCGGCGATCCGCTCGCGCAACGGCAGCGAGAGCAACATCGTACCGTTCAAGGTGTGCGGCGCCACCTGCGATTCCGTCGACATCCTGTCGCGCCCGTTCTGGCTGCCGGAGACGGTCGACACCGGCGACTGGATCGAGATCGGCCATATCGGCGCCTATTCGCTGTCGCTGCGGACGCGCTTCAACGGCTTCTATCCCGACACTTTCGTCGAGGTGACGACGCCCTTCGAGGAAGGCGTGGCGCCGCAGGGGTTCGCCAGCGTCGAGACGATGGCGGCGGAATAGGGGGACATCAGGCCCTTTAAGGAAAGCACTCGACAGCATAGGAATTTTGTCATATTCTTAATTGAGGGAAATATTTTGGATTAATGTGGGCGACACCGGCAGCAGAAGAATTCGAGATACGGTGCATGGGCTGATCGTTTTCGAGGAAACGAAGGCGGACATGCTCGCGTGGAAACTCATCGATGCCCCGGAGTTCCAGCGTCTTCGTCGGATACGACAGTTGGGAGTATCTGAATTCACTTTTCCCGGCGCGGTTCATTCCCGTTTCGCGCATTCAATCGGTGTGTTTCACACCGCACGCGCCTTGGTGAAGATCATTCGCCGCGAAATGAAACGAAATGGCCAGACATTTGAGGAACCTCGCGCTGACGTCGCAACGATAGCCGCCCTGCTGCACGATCTTGGCCACGGTCCGTTCAGCCATACTTTCGAGAGTGTCCAGGAATCGCGTGGCGCCAAGCGGCGGCACGAAAAATGGACTGCGGAGATCATTCGTAACGAGGCAGGCTGCATCCGTCCGCTGCTGGAGGCGTTTCGTCCGGGCTTCTGTGCCGAAGTCGCGGAGTTGCTTGAGGCCGACGATCCGACAGACATCTATCATGCTGTCGTCTCAAGTTCGTTTGATGCCGACCGGCTAGACTATCTACGGCGCGACAAATTGATGACGGGAACCGGCGCAGGTGCGATTGATTTCGATTGGCTTATGGACAGCGTTCGCGTCGCTGAAATCGAAATCGCAGCTCCGGATGAGGAAGACGATTCCGTTAGGAAGGTAGCTACATTCTGCCTTGCAGCGAAGGCTCTACCGGCGGCAGAGCAATTCCTCTTAGCACGATACACGCTTCATCAGCAGGTTTATTTCCATAAGACTACGCGCTGCGTTGAGCACATGATAGGAAAGCTGCTTCATAACATCGCCAAACACGCGGCGGAGAATAGCAACGTAAGGAAGTATACCGGGCTGGACAAGGGTCATCCTCTGATCTGTTTCTTCGGCAAGGACGGCGAGACGGTCGAGAACTATCTCGCGCTCGATGATGCCCTCGTTTTCGGATCACTCGGAGCCATGACGCAGGCTGCCGACCAAGTCATCTCGGATATGGCGTCTAGGCTGCGGGAGCGCAGATTGTTCAAGACGCTGGATATCGCCGACGTCGGACATGACGAAGGGAGACAGCGCCAGAAGTTGCGAAAAATCACGAGGGATTTCGAGAATCAGATAAGCAGCGGCTCGGTGATGTTGGACGACAAGGCATCGATCAGCATCTATTCCGAGGTAGGGGGCGATGAGGACCGTATTCACAAAAAGCTACACGTTCTCGACGGTGGAAAACCGGTCGAAATCAGCGTCCCTTCTTCCATGATCAGGACACTCGAGCAGAAACGGCAGTTCACGCGCCTCTACTTCGAAAACGCTGAGGATCGCGACAAGGCGAGGGGAAAGAGAGGATAAGGTCATGATCGAGCACGAGGAGCGTGTCGCAGCCATCATAGCCGCCGCTGGTGGCAAATTAGCCAGCCGTATCCGCCTTCAGAAGATTGCTTACCTGCTCGACCGGCTCGGCATGGAGAGTGGCTTTGGGTATCAGTATCATCACTATGGCCCTTATTCGCGCGATCTGGACAATGCGATCCTCGATGCCGAGGCATTCGGCTATATCGTTGAGGAGTTCGGGCATCGTCACAGCGATGGCGCGCGTTACAGCATTTTCAGCCTGAAGAAAGGACCACAATCCAATGTTTTCGGTCGTCTAGAGGCGTCCAGGGCCAAAAGGATTGTCCACGACCTTGCTGCTTCGAATGTCACAGTGCTGGAATTGGCGGCAACGGCACATTGGCTTGCCGCGGAGGAAAAAGTGCCGGATTGGCGAGAAGAGATCGTCCGGCGAAAAGGCCCCAAAACCGAAAACAACCGCTTGGACAAAGCGCTTGAGCTTTTGCGCGAACTGGGCCTCCCGCCGGCACGGTCGAGCGATCCTGCCGTTAGCGTATAACCATGCTGGTTTCACGATGATTGTTCGCCAGGAAGTAAAATTGCCCGCTACATCATCCCCAGCAGCGCCGGGGTCGGCCAGCCGTCGACCGGCAGGCCGAGCTTGATCTGCTCCTGGCGCACCGCCTCGCGGGTGCCGGCGCCCAGAATGCCGTCGATGCCGCCGACGTCGTAGCCCTTGTCGGCGAGCTTCTGCTGGAGCTGCTTCATGGTGTCGCCGATGAGGCCCGGCTCGGGGTTGCGCTTGTCGTAGGCGGGAGCGCCGGCCAGCCGGGTGGCGAGCACCGCGGCGGTGAGTGTGTAGGTGGCCGACTGGTTCCAGTGCAGGTAGATGTCGTAATTGTCGTAGCTCAGGAAGGCTGGGCCCTTGCGGCCCATCGGCAGGACGACGCCGGCATTGAGCCCGTGGTCCTCGAGCGGCGAGCCGTCGCGTTTGGTGACGCCCCAGTCGCTCCACTGCGCGACCGGCAGCTTGTTGGTGCGGCCGGTCTGGTCCCACGGCATGTCGTCGGGCACGCGTATCTCGACCAGCCAGGGCTGGCCGGCCTTCCAGCCGCGGTGCCGGATCTTGTTGGCGGTGGTCATGATCACGTCCGCCGCGCTGCCGCGCAGGTCGACGATGCCGTCGCCGTCGCCGTCGACGCCGCGCAGGAGATAGTCGGTGGGCAGAATCTGGGTCTGGCCGATCTCGCCGGCCCAGGCGCCCTTGACGTCGGCCGGCAGCATGCCGCGGTCGATCAGCGTCAACAGCGGCACGAGCTGCGGGCGGAAGAGCTGCGGCCGGCGGCAGTCATGTGCCAGCGTGACCAGCGCGTTCAGCGTGCCGAAATCGCCCTGCACGGCGCCGAAATCGGTCTCCAGCGCCCAGAAGGCGGCAACCACCGGTCCGGGCACGCCGAACTCCCGCTCGGCGCGAGCGAAGACGTCGGCATATTTCTTCAGATTGGCCGCACCCTGCTTCAGCCGGTAGTCCGAGATCATGCGCGAGGAGAATTCGATGAAGGTCTGGCTGAACACGCCCTGGGCGCGGTCGCGCGCCAGCACGCGCGTGTCGATGTCGGCTACCGCCAGCGCCGACAGACCGCGCTCGCCGACCCCGGCGGCGCGCGCCTCGTCGGCCACGCCCTTGCGCCATACCTCGAAATCGACGCCGCACTCCTGGGCCTGCGCGGCCGTTGCCGATGCCATCACGGCAAGAACGGAGAGGGCTTTTACGGAAATCCGCATTCGGGGCGTGTCCTGATTGTTCGAGAAGTTTTTGTGCTCTGCCCAAGAGTCATGGCGAAAACCGGGCAGAACGGCAATTTTCGGCGCGTGTCCGGGCTCAGCGCGTGTTCTGGGCGAGCCACTTTCTCCACGTGGCATGGCTTCCGTTGAAGACGTTGATGTCGGCGTTGCCCCTGATGCCCGGCACGATGCCGGTGCCGGTGTATTGCCAGAAGGTGAAGGGGTGGGCGCCGTAACGGTCGGACGGATGGCCGGCCACCGAGCGCAGCCAGTAGGGATAGCCGGTGAAGGTGGCGAGCCGGTTGTCGTCGAAGAAGTCGATCGAGGTGTAGATGATCGGCTTCCTGCCGTAGTGCTTCTCCACCATGGACAGGAAGATGCTCATCTCGCTGCGCACCGTTTCTGCGGGCGGCCGCAGCTTGCAGGTCGGCGAGTGCGGGTTCCATTCCATGTCGAGCACGGGCGGCAGGGCGGAGCGGTCGCGCGGCACGTTGGCGATGAACCAGCGCGCCTGCTCCGCGGCCGGGCGGCAGAAATAATAGAAATGATAAGCGCCGCGCGGCACGCCGGCATTCCCGGCGCCGCGCCAGTGCTCGGCGAATCTGTCGTCGAGCCGGTCGCCGCCTTCCGTCGCCTTGATGAAGGCGAAGGAGATGCCGGAGGCCTTGGCCTTGGCCCAGTCGATGCTGGTCTGGTATTTCGACACGTCGGTGCCATGCACCGCATAGTGGAAGGGCGTGCGCGTGCCCCATTGATGCGGGTCGTTGTCGCCGAAGCGCGGATGCAGCACGGAAGGATCCGTCGCCAGCCTGGCGCCGGCCGGCGGCAGGGCGGCCGCGGTGGACTGCAGGCCAAGGTCGTCCACCGTGCTGCAGCCGGCAAGCACGCAAGCAAGCACAAGAGCCGCCAGTCGGCGCATCACGTCCCCTTCTTGCCGGTGCGGCGGCAAAGCTGCATCTTCGAGTAGGCTGGCCCTCCGGCCGACAACGCACCCGCGCCTATGGAGCGGAATAGTCCCCTCCGTGATCGTCGAACATGGTTGATAACCGGTTGACGATGCACGAAGGCGAATAAAATCTGCGTGAAGGCATTCGTCAATGGAAACGATGGAAGGGACGGCATGAGGGCGGTGATCAGGAGCGTTGCCGCGGCAGCCTTGCTTTGCGCGGCCGGGACCGTCGGCTGGTTCGCCATGGTGCCGCCGGAGCTTATCCGGGTCGGCGCCGGCTACAGCGCCAAGATCGTCTGCTCGAACGTCTTCCTTGCCGGCCGGGACCCCGATCAGGTGCTTGCCGACGACGTGCAGGCGCCGGGCCATCCGCTGCTGAAGCTGATGCAGGTGAAGGTCGATCGCGAGGCGCGCATGGTGCGGGCGGGCTTGTTCGGCTTCTGGGGCGCGCGCACGGCGATTGCCCGCGACGGGCTTGGCTGCACCGTGCTGCCGGAGGGGATCGTGCCGGCAGCACTCGCCGACCGGCAGGCGGCGATGCCGGTGCCGGCCGCACCGTCGCCGGCGCTGTGGCCGGAGGGCGAGCAGGTCGAGGTCTCGGGAGATCAGGCGCTGGCAAAAATCCTCGACGATCCGGCGATGACCGGTCCGGGCATGCGGGCGGTGGTCGTGGTCAGGGACGGCCGCATCGTCGCCGAGCGTTATGGCGAAGGCTTTTCGGCCGGGACGCCGCTGCTCGGCTGGTCGATGACCAAGACGGTGACGGCCACGCTCGTCGGCATGCTGGTCAGGGAAGGAAAGCTCTCCGTCGACAAGAAGCAGCTTTTCCAGGCCTGGCGCGCCGACGGCCGTGCGGACATCACGCTCGCCGAGCTCATGGGCATGTCGAGCGGCCTCGCCTTCAACGAGGACTATGGCGACGTCACCGACGTCACCCGCATGCTGTTCCTGGAGAAGGACATGGCGGGTTTCGCCGCGGCCAAGCCGCTGACCGCGCCGGTGGACACGGCATTCAGCTATTCCAGTGGTACCACGCTGCTCATTTCGCGTGTCTGGCAGGAGGCGGTCGGCGACCCGCAGGCCGCACTCGCCTGGCCGCGTGAAAAACTGTTCGGGCCACTCGGCATGGCGAGCGCCGTGCTCGAGCCGGATGCGGCGGGAACGCTGGTCGGGTCGTCCTATCTCTATGCGACGGCGCGCGACTGGGCGCGCTTCGGCCAGTTCCTGCTGCAGGACGGGGAATGGAACGGCGAGCCGGTCCTGCCGGCCGGCTACGCCGCATGGATGCGCGAGCCCGGGGCCGCCTCGGACGGCAGCTATGGGCGGGGCCAGCTCTGGCTGCGCGGACCGAGAAGCACGAAGGCGCAAGACGTCGCGCTCGGCGTGCCCGGCGACACGTTTTGGCTGATCGGCCATGACGGCCAGTCGACGGCGATCATCCCCTCACTCGGGCTGGTCGTGGTGCGCATGGGCCTGACCCCGGAGCGGCTCGGTTACAAGCCGCAGGCGATGGTCGGCGCTCTGGCGAAGGTTTTGGGTCAGGACTGAAAGGACGGCCGAGGTCCCGCCACGGCGTGCCAGGCATAGCCGCGGTACCAGCGCTCGAAGCGCAGCGGCCGGCCGGCAGCCCCGGCCTGGCTGCGCAGTTCGGCCTCCAGCGAAGCCCGCGGCGTCACGTGGTACTTTGCCAGCCACGCGTGGAGTGTACTGCGGGACCAGCCGGGCAGGCGCTCCTGTTGGCCGAAATCGACGATGTGCAGCGAACCGTGTGGCGACAGCGCCCGCAAGGCCGCCGCTATCGCCCCTTCCCAGTCGGGAATCATCGACAGCGCGTAGGAAATGAAGACGCGGTCGAACGTCTCTTCGCCGAACAGATTCTTTGCGTCGAAGGCAGTGGCATCACCACGCGCCAGCGTCGCCCGGCCCGCGATGCCTTTTCTCGCGAGATTGCCGGCGGCGGTCTCCAGCATGGCGGCGGAGATGTCGAGGCCGAACAGCCTCGCCTCCGGATGGCGCCGGCCGGCGAGGATCAGATTGCGCCCCGTGCCGCAGCCGAGCTCCAGCACGGAGCCGCCTTGCGGCACGCCGAGCCCGGCGATCATCCCGTCGCGGCCGAGCAGATAGTATTTGCGGGTCAGGTCGTAGACATGGCGCTGCAGCCGGTAGTTCCGGTCCATCAGCGCCGCATGGCCGCCGACGGCGCTCATCTGTCCTTCAGCACGTAGAGATGGAAGCCGCCATAGATGGCCGAACGGTCGCGCGCCGAAAAGTCCAGCGACTCCTCCTGGCGGTAGTCCCAGTGGTCGAGGATGCTCTGCGATACTCGGCCGGGGAGAATGCTGGGCTCGGCGGCGGTGCGGAAGATCACGCGGGCGCCGGCAGCCGCGGTGCGGGTGATCTCGGTCCAGAGCGTGTTGAGCTGGCCGTCCGTCATCCAGTCCTGCGCGTCGAGCAGCACGTAGCGATCGACGGAGCCGGCCGGCTTTCGCGCCAGGAGTTCGGCGACATTGGCATGGCGGATGCTGACGCTGGGCGCGTTGGCACGGATCGTGGCGTAGCTGGCGCGGTCGAGATAGGCGGGCAGGGCACCTTCGCCTTCCCGGGGATAGCGGCGGGCAAAGGCCTGCCAGGCGAAATAATTGTCGGCCAGCGGGAAATCGCAGGCGAGCTTTTCCAACCGCGCCTTCAGCACGCTCGCCATGGTGCCGTCTCCTGACGTCACCAGGGAATCGTATTGCGCCGGCGGGATGCCGAGCCCGAACAGCGACGCCTTCTGCGCCGTCGCCCAGCGCAGCAGCGGTTTTCCAAAGACCGGCGCCAGCTCGTCTTCAAAAAAGCGGCGCTGCTCGTCGAGGCTCTTCGCTTCGGTCAGCCTGCAGGGGTCGACGCCGTGCAGCCGGGCGGCGAGATGGCCGGTGGCGATGAACCAGCCGAGCAGGCCGGTGCGGTAGAAATCGCGCTGAAACACGTCGATGCGGCGGCCGCGCAACCGGCGGCGCTCCCAGTAGCGGCGCGAGCTTTCGTCCAGGTGCGGCGCGATGAAGCGGTCGTAGGCGAGGCTGTTGTGGCGGTTGCCGGGCTCGCCGAAGAAGCGATGGAAATCGGCGTAGGAGGGCAGGTGGGCGAGCGCCGCGAGCTTCAGGCGGTTGAGGGCGACATGCGCCGGGTTGAGGTCGACCGCCTCGATAGCCGCCGGCGAGCGGGTGAGATAGGCCAGCACGTTGCAGCCGCCGGAAGCGATGGTGACGACGCGATGGCCTTCGCCCAGCTGCATCGCTTCCATGTCGACGTCCGGGTCCTCCCAGATCTGCGGATAGACCAGTCCGGAGAACAGCAACGTGAACAGCCGCTCCGACAGGCCGGCGCGGGAGAGCGCACGGTGCTGATAGACGGCCTGCTTCAGGCGCGCATTGCCGCGCAGGAGAGGGGTTGCGGAAGGACCGGTCATGAGCGGCGCGAATCCCGTTGGCGTATTCCGCAAGCGGGTAGCGCGACGCCATGACGGAGCGGTGACGCGGTGATGACGCTGCCGTGACAGGCTCGCGATGGGGAGACGCCCGGATAGTGGACCGGCGGAATCGATCACACAGTCGTGCGGCGAGAACTGCGATTATCACGTATTGTTTACGGCCGTCGTCATACGTGAAGAAACGTTAGAGGGCCTCCCGTCATTTCTCCCGCGTCTGCCTTGCCGAATGACGAAGGAGTCCATGATGAAGAAGCTCGTACTCGCCTCAGCCGCCGCGATCGGCCTGCTTGGCCTCGCGGCCTGCAGCGACAGCGCCGACAACACGACGACGCAGAGCACGACGCCGCCGCCAGCGACCGACAACACGACAACGCCGAATGCGGCACCTGCGCCGCAGACCGGCACGGGCGGCGACACCCAGGGAAGCCCGCCGGCCCAGCCTGCGCCGGCACCGGCCCAGTAACGTCCGTTTCATTTGAAGAAGCCGCGCGGCCATCCTGGTCGCGCGGCTTTGCCATGCCCCGTTTTGGCGAAGGGCAGCCTTGAGCCTGCCGACGGAATCGCCCGAAAAGCCGCTGTTCCGTGGCCGAGAATCGCTTGAGCCACGCCCCTCTCATGCCGAAACTTCACCAGATCGTTGCCGATCAAGCCTCGCCAAGCACGAAGGCCTTGGCTATGAAGCGGCCATGTCGATATGGGAGCGCATCGGAGAATTCGTCAGCAAGGCGGGCGCCGGTGTGTCCGACCTCGCCGAGGCGTTGCGCGTCGTCTTCGGCGGCGACCCGGAACTGCGTCGGCGCGTCGCCTTCTCCGTCGCCATGATCGCCCTGTCGGCGAAGATGGCCAAGGCGGACGGCGTGGTCACGCAGGACGAGGTGCGCGCCTTCCAGCAGATATTCTCGGTCCCGCCCGCCGAGGCGCGCAATGTCGCGCGGCTTTATGATCTGGCGCAGGCCGACATCGCCGGCTTCGAGGCCTATGCGGAGAAGATGGCGCGACTTTGCGGCTCCGGACGGCCGAACTGCGCCATGCTCGAGGACATCCTCGACGGACTGTTCCACATCGCCAAGGCGGACGGCCTGCTGCATGAGCGCGAGAGCCTGTACCTGCGGCGGGTCGCCGAGATTTTCGAGATCGGCGAGGAGCATTACCGCACCATCCTGGCCCGCCACGTCGACATCGGCCTGGCCGATCCCTACGCGGTGCTCGGCATCGCTCGCGGCCGGCCGTTCGATGAAGTGCGTCGCCGCTATCGCAAGCTGGTGGCAGACAACCACCCCGACCGGCTGATCGGTCGCGGGCTGCCGGCCGAGTTCATCGCGCTTGCCACGACGCGGCTTGCCACCATCAACACCGCCTACGAGATGATCGAACGCGGCATGCGCCAGCTATGAGCGGCTTTGCCCCCGACCAGCCCGGTGCAATGGTCAGGGCCTCGCCGAATTTCGGGCCCCGACGCGAGGGATTTCGGCCAGAAATCATTCTGCTCCATTATACCGGCATGACGACCGGGGCGGGGGCCGAGGACTGGCTGTGCAATCCGGCAAGCGAGGTGTCTTCGCACTATCTCGTTCATGAGGACGGCCGGATCGTGCAGATGGTGCGCGAGAGCGACCGTGCGTGGCATGCCGGACAGAGTTCCTGGCGCGGCGTGACCGACATCAACTCGCAGTCGATCGGCATCGAGGTCGTCAATCCGGGCCCGCTGGCTGGTCACCCGCCGTTTCCCCCGAGGCAGATCGCCGCGGTGATCTCGCTCTGCCAAGGTATTGTCGCGCGCCATCGGATCCGCCCGGAAATGGTTCTCGGCCATTCCGACGTGGCCCCGGGGCGCAAGATCGACCCGGGCGAACGGTTTCCGTGGCGCGCGCTCGCCCGTGCCGGGGTGGGCCATTTCGTCGCGCCGGCGCGGCATCGGCGCGGCGCAGCGCTGCAGCCCGGCGACGAGGGCCAGGAGGTCACGCGGCTGCAGGCGATGCTTGCTTCCTATGGATATGGACTGGAGACCGGCGGCACTTACGACGGCGCCACAAAGACCGTGGTTTCGGCCTTTCAGTTGCATTTCCGGCCGAAAAAAGTCGATGGAATCGCCGACCGGGCGACGCGGGAAACCCTTCAGCGGCTGCTTGCCGCATTGCCCTCACGAGTCGGAGAGTGGGCTGCTTGACGTAGCGGAAGGCTGCTGCTGCTCGACCTTCGGTTGACATGCACTGTAACAAAAAGTGAATGCCTGGGCCATTTTCGCCCCAAACTTCACCAGCAAACGGCCGGTCATACCCGCCGGCCAGCTGTCACCGCAGGCTTGAGACTACACCGACCGGGCGCTTCCGCCCCGTCGTCAGCGAACAGGAACTGATGAAAAAGCCGATCTTCTTGACGGTGGCGCTTGCCGCCGCCCTGACCTCTTTTGCCGCCAACGCGGCTGAGTTCCCCAACATCCCGCGCACGCCACTGTTTTCCACGCAGAAAGCTGCCGCAACCACGGAGAAGGCGAAGCCGGGCGCCAAAACGACGAGGAAATCCGCGACGAAGGCTGCCGCTACTTCGAAGGCTGCTCCGGCGAAGAAGCCTGCCATTGCCCGGACTCCGCTGTTTACGACCAAGAAAACCGGGACTGAGACGACAAAGGCCACCGGCAGCGCGGTCAAGCCGAACGCCAAAGCGGCGGCAAAGACCTTGAAGGCCGGCAAGGCATCGAATGCGAAGCGCAAGACGGCGAGGCTGGATACCAGGAATGCGAAGCGGAGCGCCAAGGTGAGCCGCCGGAAAGCCAAGTCGGGCGGCATCACGGTGACCGAAACCACCGTCGAGGTGAAGACCGCGTCCGGCTACCCGGTCAAGCCGGATACGCTGTCGGCAGCGAAGTCAGGCAGGCCGTATCACGCGGTGATCGCCCGCTACGCCGCCGAATACGGCGTGCCGGTCTCGCTCGCCCATGCAGTGATCAGCGTGGAAAGCAACTACCAGCCGAACTCGACCGGCTCCGCAGGCGAGGTCGGGCTGATGCAGATCAAGCCGGCCACCGCCCGTGGCCTGGGCTACAGCGGCTCGGTTGCGGCTCTCTACAATCCCGAGACCAATATCCGCTTCGGCATGAAATATCTGGCCATGGCGCATCAGCTCGGCGGCGGCACGACCTGCGGCACGATCCTCAAATACAATGCGGGTCATGGCGCCAGCCGCATGAACCCGGTGTCGAAGGCCTATTGCGGCAAGGTGCAGCGCCTGCTTGCCAGCTGATCGGACACGCCGAGGCCCCGATTTCCAAGGAGAGGCGGAAATCGGGGTTGCGTTTTGCCCGGTGAGCACCTTTATACGGGCGGTCAGCCGGCCGGGCGGCCGCACCCGCAAACGCCGAAAGGCCGCGGGTGAGGAAAGTCCGGGCTCCATGGAGACACGGTGCCGGTTAACGACCGGCGGGGGCGACCCCAGGGAAAGTGCCACAGAAAGCAGACCGCCCCGCCTGCACAACGGCTGTATTCCGTCCGACTTCCCGGACGGGACCGGCCGCTGCGCCGGCGGGGTAAGGGTGAAAGGGTGGGGTAAGAGCCCACCGCGCTGCCGGCAACGGTGGCGGCACGGCAAACCCCACCGGGAGCAAGACCGAATAGGGATGGCGCGAGGGGAGACCCTCAGGACTGTTTCCGGTCCGGCCATCCGGGTAGGTTGCGCGAGGCGCGGAGCAATCCGCGCCCAAGACGAATGGCCGCCGCGTCCGCGCGCCGCAAGGCGCACGGGCCGTACAGAACCCGGCTTACAGGCCGGCTGACACTTTTCTAAACGGATTCAGCGCGATTCCCGATTGCGTTGACAAAATGAATCAGGCGCGGACGCCGGCCATTACGACCGGGACAGCGCGTCCAGCGACGCCTCGATCGCGCTCCAAAGCTCCTCCGTCGGCTCGCAGCCCAGGGAGAGCCGGACGAAACCCGGCGCCACCGCGTCGCCCCAGCGGGCGCGGCGCTCGGCCGAGCTGTGCACCGAGCCGAACGAAGTCGCGGGCTGCAGCAAGGCGCAGCCGTCGATGAAGGCCTCGGCCTTGTCGGCGCTGTCGAGGGTCAGCCCGATGAGCGAGCCGAAGCGCAGCATCTGCGCGGCGGCGAGATTGTGCGAGGGATCGTCGGGCAGGCCGGGATAGCGCACTGCGCGGACCGCCGAATGCGCCTTCAATCGCGGCGCGATGGTCTCCGCCGACCGGCACATACGCTCGAAACGCAATTCCAGCGTCTCCAGGCCACGGTGCAGCAGCCAGGCTTCGAACGGGCCGGGAATGCTGCCGGAGAGTTTTCGCCACTCCCGTATGGACTTGAGGATTTCGGCGTCGCGGCTGGCGACGTGGCCGAACAGCACGTCGGAATGGCCGTTGGGCGCCTTGGTGTCGGCGGCGACCAGGATGTCGACGCCGAGCTCGAGCGGCCGCTGCCCGAACGGCGTCATGGTGGTGTTGTCGGCGACCACCAGGGCTCCGGCTGCATGGGCGGCGGAGGCGACTGCGGCGATGTCGCAGAGATCGAGGCCGGGATTGGACGGCGTCTCGACATAGACCAGCCGGTAGCCGTCGAAGCCGCCGTCGAGGAAGGAGGCGGTCGGGCGCAGGTCGAAGCGGACGCCGAAGCGCGACAGGAAGCGGTCGCCGAGAACCCGCGGCGTGTAATAGCCGTCACTGGGCAGCAGGATGCGGTCGCCGGCCTTCAGCAGGCCGAAGAGGACGGACGAGATCGCCGCCATGCCGGAGGGGAAGGCGACGCAGGGCGCATCCTCCAGATGCGCCAGCATCTCCTCCAGCGCTTCCCATGTCGGGTTCTCGGAACGGCCGTACTGGTGAAAATCGCCGGGCTCGCCGGGCAGGTGGAAGGTCGAGGCGAGGGTGAGGGGCAGTGGGATCGGATCGCCCTTGTTCAGCCCGCGCCTGCGCAGGTGCTGCAGCCCCGCCGCCCGTGCATTCGTCCCGTCGCTCATCTCGTCCACTCCGCTGCGCCGGGTTGCAGTAGCGGGAGGCAGCGGTCGCGGCAAGTCCGGAGGCCCAGGCAAGCTGCCCCGGCGGCACGCGGGCCGCCCCGCCACGCAATAACCCTTCGTTAGGCTTAATGGACGATAAAGGCGCAAGCGCCGGAAATGCCTTCGCTTCGCTGATTCCGGCTCCGGTTTCGAGATTGCTCCCGTTGACGCCCATATTGCCCCATGATATCCCATTTCGATATTCACGAAGTTGCGCGGGGAAGGGTGGCGGCGTCGATGCGTTCGGCGGCCGGCGGTGGGCTTTTGCCGCGTCCGGGCGGCTTTGCGCGCGGGATTCGGGTGCTGAGATGCGGCGGTCCGGTCGGTGGCCGCCAGGAGTGCGAGTGGGGCGCGGCGGACGTTTCGGATGATGGATCGCTTTCTGTCGAACGCCGTGAACAGGATCGATGCGAAGGGGCGCGTCTCCGTGCCGGCGCATTTCCGCGCGGTCGTGCAGAAGCGGGGCTATTGCGATCTCTATGCGCTGCGGGCGCTCGATGCGCCGGCCATGGACGTCGGCGGGCTCGACCTGCTCGACCGCTACGAGCAGCGCATCGCGCAGGAGGACCCCTTCCAGGGCGCTGCCGACGATATGTCCTTCTTCGTCCATGGCGACGGGACGTTTTTGAAGATCGACCAGGACGGCCGCATCACGATGAGCGACTTCATCCGCGCCCATACGGGCATCACGACGGAAGCGGTCTTTGTCGGTCGCGGCGCCTTCTTTCAGATATGGGAGCCGGGCCGCTTCGAGGCGCATGGCAAGGTCGTGCGGGACAGGTTGCTGAGACTCAGGCAAGTTCCGCAATCCGTTGGTGCGGGGGCGCCGGAATGATGGCGGGCCACGGCGAAGGCGACTTCGCGGTTGGCGGACCGGCCCGCCATGTTCCGGTTCTTCTCGCCGAGGTGCTGGAGGCGCTGCAGCCGGCAGCGGGCCAGGTGATCGTCGACGGCACGTTCGGCGCGGGTGGGTATACGAGGGCGATCCTCGATCGCGGCGCATCGGTGGTGGCGATCGACCGCGACCCCGACGCGATCGCCGCGGGCAAGGCGCTGGAGGCGGCGGCCGGCGGCCGGCTGAGGCTGGTCGAGGCGCCGTTCTCGTCCCTGGACGAGCATGCAGAGGCGGTCGACGGCGTCGTGCTCGACATCGGCATCTCCTCCATGCAGGTCGACCAGGCCGGACGCGGTTTCTCCTTCCGTGCCGACGGGCCGCTCGACATGCGCATGGCGCAGGCGGGCCCGTCGGCCGCCGATGTCGTCAACCGTTTCAAGGCCGGCGACCTCACCCGCATCTTCGGCCTGCTCGGCGAGGAGCGGCATGCCGGCCGCATCGCCCGCATGATCGAGCGGCGGCGGGCTGAAAGGCCGTTCCTGCGCACCACGGATCTCGCCCAGTCGATCGCCGATCTCGTCGGCTTCCCGCCGCGTGAAAAGATCCATCCGGCGACCCGCGTCTTCCAGGCGCTGCGCATCTATGTGAACGACGAACTGGGCGAGCTGGCACTGGCGCTCATCGCCGCCGAGCGGGTGCTGAAGCCGGGCGGCCGGCTGGTCGTCGTCACCTTCCATTCGCTGGAGGACCGCATCGTCAAGCGCTTCATCGCCGACCGGTCCTCGGCGCCCGCCGGCTCGCGGCATCTGCCGCAGAAACACGCCGTGGTGGCGACCTTCGACAAGCGCGGCGGCGCGGTGGCGCCCGGCGAAGCCGAAATCGCCGCCAATCCGCGGGCGCGATCGGCGAAGCTGCGGGCGGCGGTCCGCACCACCGCGTCGGCGCGCCCCGCCGATCTCGGCCTGTTCGGCCTGCCGAAGCTCCCAGATCTGCGGCCAGAGAGGTAACGATGTTCCGGACAAGCGACATGGTGCTGATCGCGGTCATGGTTTCGGCCGCCGCCTTCACCTACAAGACCAAGCAGGTCGCCGAGGACCAGCTCACGCTGGTGCGCAAGCTGGAGCAGCAGATCCGCCTGGAAGAGGATTCGATCGTGCTGCTCAAGGCCGACTGGAGCCTGCTCACGCAGCCCTCGCGCCTGCAGAAGCTTACCGAGACCTATGAGGCCGACCTCAAGCTGCAGCCGACCGACGCGCGCCAGTTCGCGCGGGTCGACGAGATTCCGATCCGGCCGCTGGAAATCAGGGACATCATCGGTCAGGCCTTCGACCTGCCCGACGACGGCATGGACGAAACGACGACGGGTGCGGTGCGGTAATGATGAAGTTCTGGCGCAGGAAAGCGGCCGCCGCCGCGAGCTCGACCGCCGCGATCGTCGTCGACGGTGCCCGCATGGCGACCGGCGGGCGGGCGCGGACGCGGGTCATCATGACCATGGCCGTCTTCTTCGGCATCTACGCGGCCATCGCCGGACGGCTGGTCTATTTTGGCCTGATTGAGCCAGACAACGGCTCCGGTCCGGTGGCGCGGGTCACCGCCTCGCGGCCCGACATCGTCGATCGCAACGGCCAGGTGCTGGCGACCGACATCAAGACGGCCTCGCTGTTCGCCGAGCCGCGCCGCATCGTCGACGCGGACGAGGTGATCGAAAAGCTGTCGACCGTGCTGCCCGACCTGCAGGTGGAGCAGACCTACCACAAGCTGAAGAGCGGATCGGGCTTCGTCTGGCTGAAGCGGCAGCTCACGCCGCGCCAGCAGGCCGACATCATGGCGCTCGGCCTGCCCGGCATCGGCTTCCGCACCGAGAAGCGGCGCTTCTATCCCGGCGGCCCGACCGCCTCGCACATCCTCGGCCTCACCAATATCGACAACAAGGGCATCGCCGGCCTGGAGAAGTACATCGACGACCAGGGTTTTGCCGACCTGCAGGCCACCGGTCTCGCCGTGGCCGGGGACCTGCAGCCGGTGCGGCTGTCGATCGACCTGCGTGTGCAGCACATCGTGCGCGACGAGATCGTGCGGGCGATGGAGCGTTACCACGCCATCGCCGCCGGCGCGGTCGTCCTCAACGTCAAGACCGGCGAGGTCCTGGCGATGGCGTCGGTGCCCGATTTCGATCCCAACAACCCCTTCAACGCTCTCGACAAGGACCGCCTGAACCGCATGTCGGCCGGCGTTTACGAGATGGGCTCGACCATCAAGAGCTTCACCACGGCGATGGCGCTGGATTCCGGCAAGGTGACGCTGGAGAGCCGCTTCGACGCCACCCGGCCGATCACCATCGGCCGCCAGACTATCCGCGACTTCCACGGCAAGGGCAGGGTGCTCAGCGTGCCGGAGGTCTTCATCTATTCCTCCAACATCGGCTCGGCGCGCGAGGCGGACGTGGTCGGCATCGAGGGACATCGCGAGTTCCTGCACCGTCTCGGCCTGCTCGACCGCATGCAGACGGAGTTGCCGGAGGTGGCGCGGCCGACCGAGCCGAGGGTATGGAAGAAGGTGCATTCGATCACCGCCGCCTTCGGTCACGGCTTCACGACGACGCCATTGCAGACCGCCGTCGGCGCCGCCGCGCTGATGAGCGGCAAGCTGCTGCCGCCGACCTTCCTGCCGCGTTCCGAAGACGAAGCTGATGCCGTCGGCCAAAAGGTCGTTTCCGACTACACGGTGGAATCGATGCGCTATCTCTACAAGCTGAACGCCACCAAGGGTTCGGGCGGTTCGGGTGCGCGGGCGCAGGTTCCTGGCTATCGCGTCGGCGGCAAGACCGGGACGGCCGAGAAGGTGGTCAACGGGCGTTACGCCAAGAACGTGCGCTTCAACGCCTTCGTGGCGGCGTTTCCAATGGACGACCCGCAATACATCGTACTCTCCGTCGTAGACGAGCCGAAACCAGAAAAGCCGGGCATGGCCGCCACGTCGGGTCTGAACGCCGCGCCGATCGTTGCCAACATCATCCGCCGTTCGGCTTCCCTGCTTGGCGTGAAGCCCGAATTCGGACAAGAAGGCGAGGCAACGCTGGTCTCGACGCAGTGATTCCCTGGCGCGCCGGCAAAGCGCGCCGTTTGTTTACGCAGGCCGCAAAGAACAACGAAGAAAAGATGAAGCTCGCCGACCTCGCCGCTGTTCTTCCCGTCGCGCCGGGCTTGCCCGCAGACCTGGAAGTGGCCGGCATAACCTCGGATTCGCGCGCGGTCCGGCCGGGAATGATCTTCGTGGCCGTGCCCGGGGTGAAGGCGGACGGCTCGGCTTTTGCCGCGGATGCCGAAGCACGGGGAGCCGTGGCGGTGATCACAGGCAGGCAGACCGCGCCGGCTCGGCTGGCCGTGCCCGTCATACCCGTGGACGACCCACGCTTGGCGCTGGCGCGGATCGCGGCGCGTTTTTACGGCCGCCAGCCGCAGACGATGGTCGCGGTGACCGGCACCAGCGGCAAAACCTCGGTCGTTTCCTTCACCCGCCAGATCTGGGAGCAGGCCGGATTTCGCGCCGCAAGCATCGGCACGACCGGTGTCATCGCGCCCGGCCGCAACGACTACGGCTCGCTGACGACGCCCGATCCGGTCGCGCTGCACATGTTGCTCGCCGAGCTCGCGGTTGCCGGCGTCGACCACGCGGCGATGGAGGCTTCCAGCCACGGCCTCGTCCAGCGGCGGCTGGACGGCGTGCGGCTCGCGGCCGGCGCCTTCACCAATCTCGGCCGCGACCACATGGACTACCATCCGACCGTGGAGGACTATCTCGCGGCCAAGCTCAGGTTGTTCGACACGCTGCTGCCCAGGGGATCGCCGGCCGTCATCTTTGCCGACGACGCCTATTCCGCCCCGACGATCGAGGCGGCGCGGGCCGCGGGCCTTGCCGTGCATACCGTCGGCCGCCACGGCGATTTCTTGACGCTGAAGCGGGTGGAGCACGAGCGCTACCGCCAGCGTGCCGAGATCGAGCATGCCGGCGTGATCCACGAGATCGACCTGCCGCTCGCCGGCGATTTCCAGATCTACAACGCGCTGGTCGCCGCCGGGCTCGCCATCGCCACCGGAACCGATGCTTCCAAAGCCCTGAAGGCGCTGGAGAAACTGAAGGGCGCACCGGGTCGCCTCGATCTCGTCGGGACGGCGGCCAATGGCGCGCCGGTCTATGTCGACTATGCCCACAAGCCCGAAGCGCTGGAGAACGTGCTCTCTTCTGTCCGGCCGTTCACCACCGGGCGGGTTATCGTCGTGTTCGGCTGCGGCGGCGACCGCGACCGCGGCAAGCGCCCGATCATGGGCGAAATCGCCACCCGGCTGGCCGACGTGACGATCGTCACCGACGACAATCCGCGCTCCGAGGTGCCGGTCGATATCCGTGCCGCCATCCTCGCCGCCGCGCCGGGCGCCATCGAGATCGGCGATCGGCACGAGGCGATCCGTGCGGCCGTCGACATGCTCAAGGCCGGGGATACGCTGATCGTCGCCGGCAAGGGCCACGAGGAGGGCCAGACCATCGGGGCGGAAACGCTGCCGTTCTCCGACCACGAGGAGGTGCGCAAGGCTCTCCGGGAGCGCGCCGCATGAGCCTGCTGTGGACGAGCGAGGAGCTGATCGCGGCGATGGACGGTCGTCCGGTCGGCGCGATGCCCGGCGGGATCGGCGGCATCTCGATCGACAGCCGCACGCTGCGGCCGGGCGATGCGTTCTTCGCCATCAAGGGCGAGGCGATGGACGGCCACGACTTCGCCACCGCCGCGATCAAGGCGGGGGCGGCCCTGCTCGTCGTGGCGCAAGGCAAGCTGCCGGCGCTCGGGAGGCTGACGGTGCCGATGATCGTGGTGCCGGACGTGCTCGTCGCCCTCGAAAAGGCGGGAATGGCGGCGCGGGCGCGAAGCAAGGCGAAAATCATCGCCGTCACCGGCTCGGTCGGCAAGACCACCACCAAGGAAGCGCTGCGGCACGTACTGTCGGCGGCAGGCAAGGTGCATGCGTCGGACAAGTCCTTCAACAATCACTGGGGCGTGCCGCTGACGCTGGCGCGCATGCCGGCCGACTGCGACTACGCCGTCTTCGAGATCGGCATGAACCATCCCGGCGAGATCCGGCCGCTGGTGAAGATGGTGCGTCCGCATGTCGCCATCGTCACCTTGATCGCCGCCGCCCATCTCGGTTTCTTCAACAGCCTCGACGAGATCGCCCGCGCCAAGGCCGAGATCTTCGAGGGGATCGAGCCGAACGGTTACGCCCTGCTCAACCGCGACGACGGGCGCTGGAAGCTGCTGGAGCGGCTGGCGCGCGACGCCGGCGTCAAGAACGTCGTCGGCTTCGGCGAGAACGCGCGCGCCCAGGTGCGGCTGACCAAATGCGAACTCGCCGCCGACCACTCGCTGATCTCCGTCAAGATTGGCGGCAAGGAGATCGAGGCGCGGGTAGGGGCGCCAGGGCGGCACTTCGTCCAGAACGCGCTCGCGGTGCTCGGCGCGGCGCGGCTGGTCGGCGCCGACCTCAAGGCCGTTGTCGCCGCGCTGGCGGAGCTCGTTCCGGAGACCGGCCGTGGCCGGCAGCATCGGCTCGGCACGGAGAGCGGCGCCTTCACGCTGATCGACGAGAGCTACAACGCCAATCCGGCCTCCATGAAGGCAGCGATCGAACTGCTCGATGCGACGCCGGTTACGGCCGAAGGCCGGCGCATCGCCGTCCTCGGCGACATGCTGGAGCTCGGCAGCCACTCGGCGAAACTGCATGCCGGGCTCGCCCGGGTGATCTCGGAGACGCACACCGACATCGTGCTGATGGCCGGGCCGCAGATGAAGAACCTTGCCGACACGCTGCCCGGCGACATTCGCAAGGAATACCGCCCGAGCGTCGACGATCTGAAGCCGATCCTGCTGGACGCGGTCCGGCCCGGCGACGTGGTCATGGTCAAATCTTCCAAGGGGATCGGCTTCTCGAAGCTGGTCGAAGCGCTCCTCAACCGGTTCCCGGCGCAAGCCGGCGGCCAGAAACCAACCTGACCGCGGGCTCCGGGGGACGCATGCTCACGCTTCTCGTCAGTTTTTCCGACCATGTCTCGGTCTTCAACATCTTCCGCTACATCACCTTCCGGACTGGCGGTGCGCTGATCACGGCGGCACTGCTGGTCTTCATCTTCGGGCCGCGCATCATCGACTCGCTGCGGATACGCCAGGGCAAGGGCCAGCCGATCCGCGCCGACGGGCCGCAGACGCATTTCAAGAAGGCCGGCACGCCCACCATGGGCGGCCTGATGATCATCTCCGGCATCGTCGGCTCGACCCTGCTGTGGGCCAACGTTACCAGCGTCTATGTCTGGGTGGTGCTGCTGGTGACGCTCGGCTTCGGCGCGATCGGCTTCTACGACGACTACCTCAAAGTGACGAAGCAGTCGCATCTCGGTCTCTCCGGCCGGGCGCGGCTCGGCATCGAGTTCGTCATCGCCGCGATTGCCGCCTGGGTGATCATGCAGAACGGCCAGGCGCCGTTCTCCTCCTCGCTCACCTTTCCGTTCATCAAGGATTTTCTGCTCAACCTCGGCTGGTTCTTCATTCCATTCGCCTGCCTGGTCGTGGTGGGCGCAGGCAATGCGGTGAACCTCACCGACGGCCTGGACGGGCTCGCCATCGTGCCGATCATGATCGCGGCCGCCTCGTTCGGCGTCATCGCCTACCTGTCGGGCAACGCCGTGTTCGCCGACTACCTGCAGATCCACTTCGTGCCCGGCACCGGCGAGCTCGCCGTCATCCTCGGCGCGGTCATTGGGGCCGGGCTCGGCTTTCTCTGGTTCAATGCCCCGCCCGCGGCGATCTTCATGGGCGACACCGGCTCGCTGGCGCTGGGCGGCCTGATCGGCACGATCGCGGTGGCCACCAAGCACGAGATCGTGCTCGCGATCATCGGCGGGCTGTTCGTCATGGAAGCGCTGTCGGTCATCATCCAGGTCGGCTTCTTCAAGATGACTGGCAAGCGGGTGTTCCTGATGGCGCCGATCCACCACCATTTCGAAAAGCTCGGCTGGACGGAAAGCCAGGTCGTGATCCGCTTCTGGATCATCGCCGTGATCCTGGCGCTGGTCGGCCTTTCCAGCCTCAAGCTGCGGTAGCCCAGGATGATCGCAGCCCGCTCCTTTGCCGGAAAGAAGGTCGCGCTGTTCGGGCTCGGCGGCTCGGGCATCGCCACCGGCCGCGCCCTGGTCGAGGGGGGGGCGGAGGTGCTCGCCTGGGACGACAATCCGGAGAGCGTCGCGAAAGCCGAGGCGGAGAGCATCGCGGTCGGCGACCTGCGCGCCGCCGACTGGAGCGGGTTTTCCAGCTTCGTGCTGTCGCCGGGCGTGCCGCTGACGCATCCCAAGCCGCACTGGACGGTCGAGCTGGCGCGCGGCGCCGGCGTCGAGATCATCGGCGATGTCGAACTGTTCGCCCGCGAGCGCATTGCCCAGGCGCCTGCTGCGCCTTTCGTCGCCATCACCGGGACCAACGGCAAGTCGACCACCACCGCGCTCACAGCGCACATCCTGAGGTCGGCCGGCCGCGACACCCAGATGGGCGGCAATATCGGCCGCGCCGTGATGACGCTCGATCCGCTCGCCGCCGACCGCTTCTACGTGGTCGAGTGCTCGTCCTACCAGATCGACCTTGCCCCCTCGATCAACCCGACAGCCGGCGTCCTGCTCAACCTGACGCCCGACCATCTCGACCGCCATGGCACCATGCAGCACTACGCGGCGATCAAGGAGCGGCTGGTCTCGGGCAGCGACACCGCTATCATCGGCGTCGATGACATCTACTGCACCCAGATAGCCGACCGGCTGGAAAAGGCCGGCAGGCAGGTGGTGCGCATCTCCAAGCGACTGCCGCTGCCCGACGGCTACTTCGCCGACGGCACCAGCCTGATGGAAGCGATCGACGGCCGCTACAGCCGCATCGCCTTCCTCGAGGGCATCGGCTCGCTGCGCGGCCAGCACAATGCGCAGAATGCGCTCGCCGCGGTCGCGGCCTGTCTGAAGGTCGGGCTCGATCTTGGCGAGATCCAGTCCGGGCTGGAGAGCTTTCCGGGCCTTGCCCACCGCATGGAGCAGGTCGGCCGCAAGGGCAACGTGCTTTTTGTCAACGATTCCAAGGCGACCAATGCCGATGCTTCGGCGCCGGCACTCTCCAGCTTCCCGCGCATCTACTGGATCGCCGGCGGCCTGCCGAAGGAGGGCGGCATCGAGCCGCTGCGATCCTATTTCGGGCGCATCGCCAAGGCCTATCTGATCGGCGAGGCCGCTCCCGCCTTTTCCGCGACGCTCGGCGAAGCGGTGCCTTACGAGATCTCCGGAACGCTGGCCGCGGCCGTCGAGCACGCGGCGCGCGACGCGGCGGAGGACGCGGCCGGCGAAGCCGTCGTCCTGCTTTCGCCGGCCTGCGCCAGCTTCGACCAGTTCCGCAACTTCGAGGTGCGCGGCGACGCCTTCCGGGCCGCCGTGCACGCCATTCCCGACATTGTGCCCATCGGAGGGACATGCTGATGCAGAGCAGCCGTCTGGACCGCAGCCCGGTCGCCGTGTGGTGGCGGACGATCGACCGCTGGTTCCTCGCCGCATTCCTGTCGCTGATGGGCCTGGGCATCCTGCTGTCCTTCGCGGCCAGCCCGGCGGTGGCCGAGCGCATCGGCCTCGACAGCTTCCATTTCGCCACCCGGCAGATCGTCTACATGATCCCGGCGCTGGCGGCGATGCTCGCCGTGTCCTTCCTCACGCCGCGGGAGGTCCGGCGGCTCGCCGTCGTCATGCTCGGCGGCGCGCTGCTGCTCATGGTCGCGGTGCTCTACATCGGCGTCGAGGTGAAGGGCGCGCACCGTTGGGTATCGCTCTTCGGCGTGTCCGTTCAGCCGTCCGAGTTCATGAAGCCGGCCTTCGTCATCATCTGTGCCTGGCTGTTCGCGGAGAAGGCGCGCAACCCGCATATTCCCGGCAACCTGCTGGCGCTGCTGCTGCTCTGCCTCGTGGTGGCGCTGCTGGTGCTGCAGCCCGACCTCGGCCAGACGATTCTGACGATCAGCACCTGGGGCGTGATGTTCTTCATGGCCGGCATGCCATGGTTCTGGATCATCGGCATCGGCTCCCTGGCGGTCGTGGGCGTGTTCGGCGCCTATGTGACCTTCGACCATTTCGCCGGCCGCATCGACCGCTTCCTGACCGGCGAGGGCGACAGGTATCAGGTGGATATGGCGCTCGACGCGTTGCTCAACGGCAGATGGTTCGGCGTCGGTCCGGGCGAGGGCGTCTACAAGAAGATGATCCCGGACAGCCATGCCGATTTCGTGTTCGCGGTGGCCGGCGAGGAATACGGATTGATCATGTGTTTCCTGATCATGGCGCTGTTCGCCTTCGTGGTGCTTCGGGGCTTGAAAACGGCGCTGAGGGAGCAGGACGATTTCACCCGCTATGCCGTGTCCGGTCTGGTTGCCGTGTTCGGCTTCCAGTCGATCATCAACATGGGCGTGAACCTGCAGATGATGCCGGCCAAGGGCATGACGCTGCCCTTCATCTCCTATGGCGGCTCGTCGCTGATCGCGGTCGCCGTGTCGATGGGCATGGTGCTGGCGCTGACGCGCAAGAAGCCTGAAGGGCGCAAGCGACCCGGGATCGCCATGATGGCGCGGCACGCTCTGCCCGCCGAATAGCATGGCGAAGGGGACGATCCTGCTGGCCGCCGGGGGAACGGGCGGCCATCTCTTTCCTGCCGAGGCGCTGGCCCACGAACTGGCGGCGCGCGGCTGGTCGGTGCATCTGGCGACCGACGGCCGCGCCGAGCGTTATGCCGGCGGCTTTCCGGCCGAAGCTGTCCATCCGATCGCCTCGGCGACCATCGGAGCCCGCAACCCGGTGGCGCTGCTTCGCGCCTTCTGGACGATCTGGCGAGGCGTGCGCCAGGCCTCCGCGGTGATCGGCAGGATCAAGCCTGCCGTCGTCGTCGGCTTCGGCGGCTATCCGACCGTGCCGCCGCTCTATGCCGCGACCCGCCGCAAGGTGCCGACGCTGATCCACGAGCAGAACGCGGTGATGGGGCGCGCCAACAAGGCGCTGGCGGGCCGCGTCGACGCGATCGCCGGCGGTTTCCTCGAAAAAGGCGACAGCGGCGTCGCGGCGAAGATCGTTGCCACCGGCAATCCCGTCCGCCCGGCCGTACTGGAGGCGGCAAGGCAGCCGTATGACGCTCCGCAAGCCGGAGGACAGTTCCGGCTGCTGGTGTTCGGCGGCAGCCAGGGCGCGCAGTTCTTCTCGGAGGCGGTCCCCGCGGCGATCGCGAAACTCTCCGAGGGTCAACGCAGGCGGCTGAGCGTCGTGCAGCAGGCCCGCAAGGAGGACGCCGAGCAGGTCAGGCAGGCTTATGCGGATCTCGGCGTTCCGGCCGAAATCTCGCCCTTCTTCACCGACATGGCGGCGCGCATCGCCGCCGCCCATCTGGTTATGTCGCGTTCCGGCGCCTCGACGGTCTCGGAGATCGCCGTTATCGGCCGGCCGGCGCTGCTGGTGCCCTTTCCGCATGCGCTAGACCACGACCAGGCGGCCAATGCAGCGGCGTTGGCCGCGGTGGGCGGGGCGGAAGTGCACCCCCAGGCAACGTTGTCGGCAGGGCGCATCGCCGAGCTGATCGGCGGGCTGATGGACGATCCGGCGCGGCTCTCCGCTATGGCGTCTGCCGCGAAGTCAGCCGGCAAACCGGATGCGGCGCGGTTGCTCGCCGACCTCACAGAGGCTATTGCCGAAGGGAGGACGACAAGCGAATTCGGACAGGGAGCGCGCTCATGAAGATGCCGCAGAGCATCGGACCGGTGCATTTCATCGGCATTGGCGGCATCGGCATGAGCGGCATCGCCGAAGTGCTGCGCAATCTCGGCTACCGCGTGCAGGGCTCCGACCAGGCCGACGGCGCCAATGTGCAGCGGCTGCGCGACAACGGCATCGAGTGCTTCGTCGGCCACCGCGCCGAGAATCTTGGCGATGCCGAGGTGGTCGTCGTGTCGACGGCGATCAAGAAGTCCAATCCCGAGTTGATGGCGGCGCGCGAAAAACTGCTGCCGATCGTGCGGCGCGCCGAGATGCTGGCCGAGCTGATGCGCTTCCGCCAGGCCGTCGCCATCGGCGGCACGCATGGCAAGACGACCACCACCTCTATGGTGGCGGCGCTGCTCGACGCCGGCGGCCTCGATCCGACGGTCATCAACGGCGGCATCATCAACGCCTACGGCACCAATGCCCGCATGGGCGCCGGCGACTGGATGGTGGTGGAGGCCGACGAGAGCGACGGCACCTTCCTGAAGCTGCCCGCCGACATTGCCGTCGTCACCAACATCGATCCCGAGCACCTCGACCACTATGGCAGCTTCGACAAGGTGCGCGAGGCATTCCGGCAGTTCGTCGAGAACGTGCCGTTCTACGGCTTCGGCGTCATGTGCACCGACCATCCGGAAGTGCAGACGCTGGTCGGCCGCATCGAGGACCGCAGGGTCATCACCTACGGCGAGAACGCGCAGGCGGACGTGCGCTTCAGCCGGCACCGCATGACCAACGGCTCGTCGCTGTTCGACGTGATCATCCGCAACCGCAAGACGGGCGCGGATACGGCGATCCCGGATTTGCTCCTGCCGATGCCCGGCCGCCATAACGTGTCGAATGCCACTGCCGCGATTGCCGTCGCACACGAACTCGGCCTCTCCGCCGATGCCATCCGCAAGGGCCTGTCGACCTTCGGCGGCGTCAAGCGCCGCTTCACGCCGACCGGTACGTGGAACGGGGTGCGCATCTTCGACGACTACGGCCATCACCCCGTCGAGATCAAGGCGGTGCTGCGGGCGGCGCGCGAGGCGACCGAAGGCAGGGTGATCGCCATCACCCAGCCGCACCGCTTCACCCGGCTGCGCGATCTGTTCGACGATTTTTCCGCCTGCTTCAACGATGCCGACACCATCCTCGTGGCGCCCGTCTATGCCGCCGGCGAGGATCCGATCGAAGGCGTCACCTCGGAAATCTTGGCGCAGCGCATCCGCGCCGGCGGCCATCGCGACGCCCGCTACATCGAGGGGCCGGCGGCGGTGGCGCCCGTGGTGCGCGAACTCGCCAGGCCGGGCGACTTCGTCGTCTTTCTCGGCGCCGGAAACATCACGCAATGGGCTTATGCCTTGCCCGGGGAACTGGGCGGCGAGGCGGCATGACGCGCGGCCGGGATCTTCTTGCCGGCCTCGGCGACAGGCTTGCCGGCCTGCGCGGCCGCATCACCGTCGATGCGGAGATGGACAAGATCACCTGGTTCCGCGCCGGCGGCACCGCCGACGCGCTGTTCCAGCCGGCCGACGAGAAGGATCTTGCCACCTTCCTGAAGGCCGTGCCCGAGGAAATCCCGATCACCGTCGTCGGCATCGGCTCCAATCTGCTGGTGCGCGAAGGCGGTATCCCCGGCTTCGTGGTGCGGCTGTCGGCCAAGGGTTTCGGCGAGGCGGAACTGGCTGCGCCGACGCGCATCCGCGCCGGGGCGGCCACTCCGGACAAGCGCGTCGCGGCGCTGGCGCTGGAGGCAGGCGTCGGCGGCTTTCATTTCTATCACGGCATTCCCGGCGCCATCGGCGGAGCGCTGCGCATGAATGCCGGCGCCAACGGCGTCGAGACGCGCGAGCGCGTCGTCGAGGTACGGGCGCTCGACCGCAAGGGCAAGGTCCACAAGCTGTCCAATGCCGATATGGGCTATGCCTATCGATATTCCTCGGCGCCTGCCGAGCTGATCTTCACATCGGCGCTGTTCGAGGGTTTTGCCGAGGAGCGCGACGCCATCAAGGCGGCGATGGACGCGGTGCAGCATCACCGCGAGACGGTGCAGCCGATACGCGAGAAGACCGGGGGATCGACCTTCAAGAATCCCGAAGGAACCTCGGCGTGGAAGGAGATCGACAAGGCCGGCTGCCGCGGCTTGATGATCGGTGGGGCGCAGATGTCGCCGATGCATTGCAACTTCATGATCAACACCGGCAACGCCACCGGCTACGACCTCGAATTTTTGGGCGAAACGGTACGGGCGCGGGTTCTCGAAACGTCCGGAATACGGCTGCATTGGGAGATCAAGCGCATTGGCCGCTTCAAACCGGGGCACGAGGTGCAGGAGTTTTTGGGGCAGTTGCTGTAGGTTGCTGCAGTGATGGCAGACAGCGGCGATCACGTAACTTGTGACGAATGCAGGTCGGAATTTCCAACCGGCGTGTCTAAAATGACGAACCTTTGTCCCGAATGTGCCCATTGGCTCTATGGCTATCCAAATTGCGAGCACGACATGGCCGGCGGCCGCTGTTCGCGCTGCGGATGGAACGGGACAAACTCGCAATACATCCGGAAACTGAAGGATGATCGCCGGATATAGACTTGCCGGATTGCACATCTGATGGCGAAGTTGAGCGCAGGCGTTCTTGTCTACCGGCAGGCCGCCGGTGCGACGGAAGTGCTGCTGGTGCATCCCGGCGGCCCTTTCTGGCGCCGGAAGGATCTGGGTGCCTGGTCGATCCCAAAGGGCGAGTATGTCGAGGGCGAGGACCCGGAAGCCGTGGCGCGCCGGGAATTCGCCGAAGAGACGGGATGGACGCTCGACGGCGATCTTGCCCCGCTCGGAACGGTCCGCCAGGGCGGCGGCAAAGTGGTGACCGCCTTCGCAGCGGAGGGTGACTTCGATGTAAATACCCTTCGGAGCAATGCGTTCGAACTGGAATGGCCACCACGCAGCGGCCGGATTCAGTCCTTTCCCGAAGTCGATCGCGCGGCCTGGTTCCGACCTCAAGAGGCGACCGAAAAGATGATCGTAGGGCAGAGGCCGCTTCTGCGGCACCTGCCGCGGCCGTGAGCGAATGCAGCGTGGATGGCGTCCGCCGCAGCATCGCGATCAGGTACCAGCCGCAACCTGCGGTGAGTCCAAAATGCCATAGTCGGCCGGCGAATTTCTGTCAGGAAGTCACGAATTTCGATTTCCCGGAAATCAATGCTTGCCACGGAATCCATGGTCTGATTCTTTGGCTTGAAAGCGTTTCCTGATTTGAGTCGTGTGGTGCGTAGCTGGCGAGGAGGCTCGCCGGAACGGCCGGGACTCTGTCCGGACGCGTTGGTGGTGCGTAGCGCTCGAGGGGATTGCGGAGTATGTCGAAAAAGCACGTTGCTGTTCTCCATGGCGGTTTCTCGTCGGAGCGGCCCGTGTCTCTTTCGTCGGGCAATGCCTGCGCCGATGCGCTGGAGGCGGCGGGCTACAGGGTTACCCGGGTCGATGTCGGCCGTGACATCGGCGCGGTGCTGGCCGAGCTCAAGCCGGACGTCGCCTTCAATGCGCTGCACGGGCCGTTCGGCGAAGATGGGACCATCCAGGGTGTGCTGGAGTTCCTCTCCATTCCCTACACGCATTCCGGTGTACTCGCCTCGGCGCTGGCCATGGACAAGGAGCAGGCAAAGAAGATCGCCAGGGCGGCGGGGATTCCCGTCGCGGAATCGCGGATCATGGATCGCCATGCCATCCAGAACCAGCATCCGATGAAGCCGCCCTATGTCGTCAAGCCGGTCAATGAAGGGTCGAGCTTCGGCGTCGTGATCGTCAAGGAGGGGCAATCCTTCCCGCCGCAGGTTATCTCTTCGTCGGATTGGAAATATGGCGACCGCGTCATGGTCGAGCGCTACGTCCACGGGCGCGAGCTCACCTGCGCCGTCATGGGCGACGTGGCGCTCGGCGTCTGCGAGATCGTGCCGACCGGCCATTCCTTCTACGATTACGACTCGAAATACGCGCCGGGCGGATCAAAACACGTCGTTCCCGCTAAAATTTCACTAAATATTTACCAAAAGATACAGACACTGGCCCTCAAGGCTCATCAAGCAATCGGCTGCCGGGGCGTCTCCCGGTCGGATTTCCGCTACGACGATCGCCATTCCGAAAATGGCGAGGTCGTGTGGCTGGAGGTCAATACCCAGCCCGGCATGACGCCGACGTCGCTCGTACCGGAGATTGCCGCTGAAGCGGGCCATTCCTTCGGCGAATTGTTGAGTTGGATGGTGGAGGACGCGTCGTGTTCGCGTTGAGAGCGGGGCAAGGCAGGAGGGCGGCGGGCGTGCCGGGCGCCTCCTCGCAGGCTGACCGCTTCGTGCTGCCGCGCTGGCTGCGGCGGCCGGTCAGGCTGTTCGCGCGGCTCGGTACCGGCGACTTCGTCCCGCCGCGCTTTGCTGCAACCATGGCGACGGCGGCGCTGTTCGCCGCCACCGGTGTTTACGGAACCTATGTCGGTGGCCGGATGCCGGAAGTGGCGCAGGCGGTTACCGCCCGCACCGGCTTTGCCGTCGACCAGGTGCGGGTCGTCGGGCATCGCGAAACGTCGGAGATCGACATCCTCGAAAAGCTCGACCTGACCGGCTGGACCTCGCTGATCGGCTTCGATGTCGACGAGGCGCGGGACCGCGTCGCGGCGCTTCCCTGGGTCGAGGTCGCCTCGGTGCGCAAGGTCTATCCGGAGACGCTCGAAATCCGCATCACCGAGCGCGAGCCCTTCGCCATCTGGCAGCACGACAACCAGCTCTCCATCATCGGCAGGAAGGGCAATGTGATCGTGCCCTTCACCGGCGGGCGCCATGCCGATCTGCCGCTCGTCGTGGGTGCCGGGGCGGCCGAGCGCGCGGCGGCCTTTGTCGACGAGATGGCGAACTATCCCGATCTGGCTTCGCGCGTGAAGGGCTACATCCTGGTCGCCGGCCGTCGCTGGGATCTGCGGCTGGACAACGGCATGACCGTCAGGCTGCCGGAGGCGGGCGTGGATGCGGCGGTCGGCTCGCTTCTGCGCCTGGAGCGGGAGCAGAGCCTGTTCAAGCGCCAGTTGGCGGCCATCGATCTCAGGTTTTCCGACCGGGTGGTGCTGCAGCTCACGCCGGAGGCGGCCGAAAGCCGGCAGGCCGATATCGCCAATGCCGGCAAGAAGAAATCCAAGCCGGAGAAGCGCATATGAGTTGGCTTGGCGGACAGAAGGACGGCAGCCAGCGCAAATCCGGCATCGTCACCGTGCTCGATGTCGGGTCGAGCAAGATCTGCTGCGTGGTCGCCCAGCTGAAGCCCTGCGAGCCCAGCCAGCTGCTACGCGGCCGCACCCATAAGATCAGGGTGATCGGGATCGGCCATCAGAAGTCGCACGGCGTTAAGTCGGGCGTGGTCGTCGATCTCGACCGCGCCGAGCAGGCGATCCGGCTCGCCGTCGACGCGGCCGAGCGCATGTCGGGACTGACCGTCGATTCCCTTCTCGTCAATCTGACCTCGGGGCGTCTCAAGAGCCATGCCTATTCCGCCACCGTCAATCTCGGCGGCCATGAGGTCGACGAGGGCGACATAAGGCGGGTGCTCGCCGCCGGCGCCAAGCAGGCGCTGAAGGCCGAGCGCGAGGTGGTGCACGCGCTGCCCGTCGCATTCTCGCTCGATGCCGAGCGCGGCGTGCGCGATCCGCGCGGCATGGTCGGCGAGACGCTCGGCGTCGACATGCATGTGCTCACCGGCGACGCCGCGCCGCAGCGCAACCTCGAGCTCTGCGTCAACCGCTCGCACCTGTCGGTCGAGCGACTGGTGGCGACGCCTTATGCCAGCGGCCTTGCCGCGCTGGTCGACGACGAGCTCGAGATGGGCGCGGCCTGTATCGACATGGGCGGCGGCACGACGACGATCTCGGTCTTCGCCGACGGCAAGTTCGTGCATGCGGATGCGATTGCCATCGGCGGCACGCATGTGACGCTCGACATGGCCAAGGGCCTGTCCACGAGCTTCGACGATGCCGAACGCCTGAAGGTCATGCATGGCTCGGCGTTGCCGGGCAGTGCCGACGATCGGGACATCGTGACGGTGCAGCCGATCGGCGGAGACGAGACCGACATCCATCTGCAGGTGCCGCGCTCGGTGATGACGCGCATCATCCGGGCCCGCGTCGAAGAGACGCTGGAGCTGCTGCGCGACCGGTTGAACAAGTCGGGCTACGGCAATGTCGTGGGTAAGCGCGTGGTGCTGACCGGCGGCGCCAGCCAGCTTGCCGGGCTGCCGGACGCGGCACGACGCATTTTAGGCCGCAATGTCCGGGTGGGACGCCCGCTCGGCGTGGCAAGCTTGCCCGAAGCTGCCAAGGGGCCGGCTTTTTCGGCTGCGGTCGGCTTGATGATTTATCCGCAGGTCGCCAGTTTCGAGGACGACAGAATCAGCGGCAACACGAGATTGCGCATGAGCGGGACGGGCGGCCGGCTGCAGCGCATGGGTCAGTGGTTGAGAGACAGTTTCTAGTATTCGGCGGGGCAAGCCCCAGAAACAGCCGCGGCGGCGATGCGGCAGGAAGGCAGAGGACGAAAGAAATGCCCATTAATCTCCAGAGACCGGACATCACCGAGCTCAAGCCCCGGATCACCGTGTTCGGCGTCGGGGGTGGCGGCGGCAATGCCGTCAACAACATGATCACGGCGGGCCTTCGCGGCGTCGATTTCGTTGTTGCGAACACCGACGCGCAGGCGCTCACCATGTCGAAGTCCGAGCGGCTGATCCAACTCGGCGCGCATGTCACCGAAGGCCTCGGCGCCGGCTCGCAGCCGGAAGTCGGCCGCGCCGCCGCCGAGGAGTGCATCGACGAGATCGTCGACCACCTCTCCAACACGCATATGTGCTTCGTCACCGCCGGCATGGGTGGTGGCACCGGCACCGGCGCTGCCCCGGTGGTCGCCAGGGCGGCCCGCGAAAAGGGTATCCTCACCGTCGGCGTCGTCACCAAGCCGTTCCATTTCGAAGGCCAGCGCCGCATGAAGACCGCTGACTTCGGCATCGAGGAGTTGCAGAAGAGCGTCGACACTCTGATCGTCATTCCGAACCAGAACCTGTTCCGGCTCGCCAATGACAAGACCACCTTCGCCGATGCCTTCGCCATGGCCGACCAGGTGCTCTATTCGGGCGTCGCCTGCATCACTGACCTGATGGTCAAGGAAGGCCTGATCAACCTCGACTTCGCCGACGTGCGCTCCGTCATGCGCGAGATGGGCAAGGCGATGATGGGCACCGGCGAGGCCTCCGGCGAGGGCAGGGCGATGGCGGCGGCGGAAGCCGCGATCTCCAACCCGCTGCTCGACGAGACCTCGATGCGCGGCGCCAAGGGCCTGCTGATCTCGATCACCGGCGGCCGCGACCTGACGCTGTTCGAGGTCGACGAGGCTGCGACCCGCATCCGCGAGGAAGTGGACCAGGATGCCAACATCATCCTCGGCGCCACCTTCGACGAAGAACTCGAGGGCGTGATCCGCGTGTCCGTGGTGGCGACCGGCATCGACAAGTCGGCCGAGCAGATGGCACAGGCGCCGATCGCCATCCGCCAGGCGCCGCCGAAGCCGCAGCCGCGTCCGGTCGCGGACGGCAGGGTCGCCCCGGCGGAAGCGCCGCGCGCCGACATGCGTGCCGCCGACCCGGTCGCCGAGGCGATCCGCATGGCCGAACAGAACGCCGCGACCGCGGCGGCGCGTCCGCAGCCTGCTGCGGCCGAGGACTTCCGGCCGCAGAGCAAGCTGTTCCAGGCGCAGCAGCCGGAGCCCGTCGCGGTCCGCCAGCCGGCGCCGCAGCCGGCCGCGCCGGTCCAGATGGCCGAGGAGATGCAGCCTGTCGTCCTGCAGCCTGTCGCCGCTCAGCCGGTCGAAGCCGTGCAGCGTCAGGCCCCGGCGTCGCAGCCGGCTGCCGCCGCCCCGCGCATGCCCAGGGTCGAAGACTTTCCCCCGATGGTGAAGGCGGAGGCGGAAGCCAAGGCCCGTCCCGCCGAGCAGGAGGATCGCGGTCCGATCGGCCTGCTCAAGCGGCTGACGGTCGGCCTGACGCGCCGCGAGGAGGAGCCGGCACGGCTCGAGCCGGCGCAGCCGCGCGAGCCCAGACTGCGCCAGCCGGCACCCGAGGCGCGTCGCCTCGGCAGCCAGGACCCGCAGGTCTACGCGCCGCGTCGCGGCCAGCTCGATGACCAGGGCCGGCTCACGCCGCAGGCGCGCGCGACTCATGAGGACGACCAGCTCGAGATTCCCGCATTCCTTCGCCGGCAGGCGAACTGAGGCGTAAACGCTCGTTAACAAAACGGCGCGGAAGGGTTTTTCACCACCCATCCGCGCCGTTTGTTTATGAAGGATAATCAAGGCGTTACCGTTGCCGCGCGACGCCGCTCGGCGGTAACACAGAGTAAGAAACCGTGATTTGGAGAGAGCCTTCCGGAAGACTATCTTCGCCACCGAAAGATGGCAGGAATTGGACTGCGGAAAGCCGCTTCTGCCGAGACGAAATATCCGCGGGTTGGGAAGGGTCCGCGGTCTTGAGCATGAATGGCTTATGGGGACGAATTTGCACGACTATCAGACCACGGTGAAATCGTGCGTGACGCTGTCCGGCATTGGCGTCCACAACGGCAAGCCGGTGACGATCCGCTTCCTTCCGGCCGACCCGGATACGGGAGTCGTCTTCGTCTATAGCGGCGAGCAGGGTGCGGGCCGCCAGGTTCCGGCGCTGGTTTCGGAAGTCGGCGCGACCGCCTTCTGCACGGTGCTGGGCGCGCCGTCGGGCTTTCACGTGGCCACCGTCGAACATGTGATGGCGGCGCTGTTCGGCCTGGGTATCGACAATGTCGTGGTCGAGATCGACGGCAACGAAGTGCCGGTCATGGACGGCAGCGCGGCGCCTTTCGTCGACGCCCTCGATCAGGCCGGTATCGAGACGCTGGATGCCAAGCGCCGTTATATCCGCGTGGTGAAGCCGGTGCGCATCGACAGCGGTGCGTCCTGGGCGGAGTTCCGGCCATATCGCGGCACCCGCTTCGAGATCGAGATCGATTTCGACAGCGCGGCGATCGGGCGCCAGGCCTTTGCCACCGACATCGAGCCCACCGCTTTTCGGCGCGATATCGCGCGGGCACGGACCTTCGGCTTCATGCGCGACGTCGAGAGACTGTGGGCCGCGGGCTACGCGCTGGGCTCCTCGCTCGAGAACTCGATCGTCATCGGTGACGACAACCGGGTCATCAACATGGAAGGCCTGCGCTACGTCGACGAGTTCGTGCGCCACAAGACGCTCGATGCGATGGGCGACCTCGCACTGGCCGGCGCACGCTTCATCGGCAGCTTCCGCTCCTTCCGCGGCGGCCACCGGCTCAATGCAGCGGCGCTCAGGCACCTGCTGTCCGATCCGACGGCCTTCGAAATCGTCGAGACCGGCCGCCGTGCCCGTGGCCGTACCGCGGAGCTGATCGCGGTGAACGCGCCGGTCTACGCGCCCTGGGTCCTGTGATCCGAAACCCCGGGCGTTTCTCCGGCATCGGGCCGAAACTGCGGCAGGTGCCACAAAAAAGCGCCATTGCGTCCGGATAGCGTTGCCGTCGCGAGCCGTTGTGGTTATGGCTGCTCGCCTTCGGTTTTGCCGACGCCAGAGGGGCGATTCGAAAACATGTCGTTTACGCGTGCTGCCACGGAAATCCACCGCAACGGGCGCATCCTGCTCGCCTTGGCCGCGCTTGGCGCGCCGCTCGTGCTGTCGGCATGCATGTCCACCGAAGCGGATGTCGACCTCGCCACCTATGTCGAGCAGACCGAGCCCGCGGACGTTCTCTACAATCAGGCTCTCGCCAATCTCGATGCCGGCCGGCTGACCGAAGCCAGTCGCAAGTTCGAGGCGATCGACCGCCAGCATCCCTATTCCGAATATGCCCGCAAATCGATGGTTATGGGCGCCTTCGCCAACTACCGCCAGGGCAAGTATGACGAGGCGATCAACGCCGCCAAACGCTACGTGACGCTCTATCCCTCGTCTCCGGATGCGGCTTACGCGCAGTATATCGTCGGGCTTTCCTATTTCCGTCAGATCCGCGACGTGACGCAGGACCAGAAGGAATCGCGCAACACCATCCAGGCGATGGAGGAACTGGTGCAGCGCTGGCCTGAGTCCGAATATGTCGACGATGCCCGGCAGAAGATTCGCGTCGCCCGCGACCAGCTCGCCGGCAAGGAGATGCAGACGGGCCGCTACTATCTGGAACGGCGCGAATACATCGCCGCGGTCAAGCGCTTCCGCTACGTGATCGAGAACTATGCCAATACGCGTCACGTCGAAGAGGCGCTGTCGCGTCTGACGGAAGCCTATTACGCGATGGGCCTGACCACCGAGGCGCAGACGGCGGCGGCCGTGCTCGGCCGCAACTATCCGGACAGCCAGTGGTACAAGGATTCCTACAAGCTGCTGCAGTCGGGCGGTCTGGAGCCACGCGAAAATTCCGGATCGTGGATATCCAGGGCCGGAGCACTCATCACCGGCGCCTGACGGCCTTCGCATGCTTTCGCGCCTTTCGATCCGCGACATCGTCCTGATCGACCGGCTGGACATCGATTTCGCGCCCGGCCTGTCGGTGCTCACCGGCGAGACCGGCGCCGGCAAGTCGATCCTCCTCGACGCACTGTCGCTGGCGCTCGGCGCGCGCGGCGATGCGTCCCTGGTGCGGCATGGCGCGGCGCAGGGCCAGGTCACCGCGGTGTTCGACGTGCCGCGCAATCATCCGGCCCGCGCCATCCTGGCCGACAACGCCATCGACGACGACGGCGACGTCATCCTGCGCCGGGTGCAGACTGCGGACGGGCGCACCCGCGTCTTCGTCAACGACCAGCCGTCGAGCGTAGGCCTTATGCGCGACATCGGCCGGGCGCTTGTCGAGATCCATGGACAGCACGACGAGCGCGCCTTGGTCGACGCCGGCGCGCATCGCGAGCTGCTCGACTCTTTCGGCGGCCATGTAGGCGAGGCCGAAGCAACCGCCGCCGCCTGGCGCCGCTGGCGCGACGCCGAGCAGGAGCTTGCCCGCCACAAGGCGAAGGTCGAGGCGGCGGCGCGGGAAGCGGATTTCTTGCGCGCTTCCGTGACCGAATTGTCGAAGCTCGATCCCCAGCCGGGGGAGGAAACCGACCTTGCCGAGATGCGTGCTTCGATGATGCGCGTGGAGAAAGTCGCTTCCGAGATCAAGGACGCGCAGGACGTGCTGTCCGGCTCGAATTCGCCGCTGCCGCAGCTTGCCAGCCTGTTGAGACGGCTGCAGCGCAAGGCGCCGGAGGTGCCGGATCTGCTCGACGACGTGGTCAAGGCGCTGGACGAGGCGCTGATCTCGCTCGATGCGGCGCAGTCCGGCATCGACGCGGCATTGCGGGCGACCGAATACGATCCGCAGAAGCTGGAGCGTGCCGAGGAGCGGCTGTTCGCGCTGCGCGCCGCCGCCCGCAAGCACAATGTCCAGGTCGACGATCTCGCGCAGCTTCGCGACGCCATGGTCGCCGATCTTGCCGACCTTGATGCGGGCGAGGAGAGGCTGAGGGCGCTGGAGGCGCAGTCCGCGGCGGCGCGTGCCGCCTACGACGATCAGGCGGCGCATCTGTCGGAGCTGCGCAGGTCGGCGGCGTCGGCGCTCGAAGCCGCGGTCATGGCCGAACTGCCGGCGCTCAGGCTGGAGCGCGCGGCCTTCATCGTCGAGATATCGACCGAGCGGGAGAGCCGTGCCGAGGAAGGCAACGACCAGGTCGAGTTCTGGGTGCGCACCAATCCCGGCACGCGGCCCGGTCCGATGATGAAGGTCGCCTCCGGCGGCGAGCTGTCGCGCTTCCTGCTGGCGCTCAAGGTGGCGCTGGCCGATCGCGGCTCGGCCCCAACGCTGGTGTTCGACGAGATCGATTCGGGCGTGGGCGGCGCGGTCTCCGACGCCATCGGACAGCGGCTGGGGCGGCTGTCGCAGCGTGTGCAGGTGCTGACCGTCACGCACGCGCCGCAGGTTGCGGCGCGCGCCGAGACGCATTTCCTGATCTCGAAGTCGGGCGGACTCGACCGCGTGTCGACCACCGTGCGGGAGATCGACCGGCCGTCGCGCCAGGAGGAGATCGCCCGCATGCTGGCCGGCGAGACCATCACCGAGGAGGCGAGGGCGGCGGCCGAGCGCCTGCTCAGGGAGAATGTCGCGGCCGCTTCCTGACGCCGGTCGTCACGCCACAGGGCGGGAAATATCCATCCCGTAGCGGGCGAACAGCCTGATCACACCGTTGAATTCATATCTGTTGATGTAGTCGAGTAGTGTTTTGCGCTTGTCGGCGCTGAATTGCGTCTGCGGTTCCTTTGGATCGCCGATGACCTTCAGCCAGTATGAGAAGTGGTCGGCAAAGTCCTCGGGAGCGATGACCTTCTTCGAGATCAGCGCCTCGATTCGTTCGAGGCGGCCGAGAAACCGGTCGAAGACGTCGCGGATGTAGTGTTCCCTGCCGGAGAACACATATTGCGGATCGTAGTTGCCCTCGGACGCCGTCTTGGCAAAGATGTCCCTCTCGGGATCATAGCCTGGAACCTCCTTCCGCCGGACCGAATGGTGGCGGAGAGCCAAGTGGAAATCCTGCGGCTCTATCTTGATCTTCTCCACGCCACCGGAGAGTTTCTCATAGCCGATGTAGCAGGTGCTGTAGTCCAGCAGCCGTTCGGCGATGGAAACCGATCTGTCGGTGTGGAACTTCTCCATCTCGTCAGCGGCCTTGATCGCGCTCGCCTGCCCGCTGTTGCGCCAGTACCGCCTGAGTCCGGCGGCGGCAGTCACCGCAGCCAGAGTGAACGTTGCCCAATCCGCATCCAGCATGACGGCCCCCGAAGCCCGCGCGATCATTACTTGGATATCACGTTATAGTTGTATTTTGAAGGTATTTTATCAAATTTACAGAAGATTTTTCTTTCAAAGCAACGCGATACCTTCTTGATGCAATCAAAGATTGTAGACGGTAGCTTGTGACTGCGGACCAATTCGAGGTGCTCGGTGGGGCACTGTCGGCACAGCCCGAGTCAGAACCTGTCAACAGCAGCGGTCCTCCTCGGACAGGAGCCTCCCTTGCGCGGCGAAACTGAACTAACGTGCCGGCGGCATTTGTTGCGGAAGGAAAGCCATGTCGGTGAACGAGAAATCCGTCGAAGACCTCACCCAGGCCGAGGCCGCCGAGGAACTCGCGCGGCTCGCCGCCGAGATCGCCGAGCATGACCGGCGCTATCACGGCGAGGATGCGCCGACGATTTCGGACGCCGAATACGATGCGTTGAGGCTGCGCAATGCGGCGATCGAACAGCTTTTCCCGGACCTGGTGCGGCCGGACAGCCCCACCGGGTCGGTTGGTGCGCCGCCTGCGGAAGGCTTTGCCAAGGTACGCCACGCCGTGCCGATGCTCAGCCTCGCAAAAGCCTATACCGATCAGGATGTTGTCGATTTTCTTGAGCGGGCGAAACGCTTCTTCGAACGTGACAAGGATTTCGACATCGCTTTCACGGCCGAGCCGAAGATCGACGGGCTGTCGGCCTCGCTGCGCTACGAGAAGGGCGTGTTCGTCCAAGGCGCCACGCGCGGCGACGGCACGGTCGGCGAGGACATAACCGCGAACCTGAAGACCATTGCCGACATTCCGCACAGGTTGCGAGGGACAGGCTGGCCGGAAGTCATCGAGATCCGTGGCGAGGTATACATGACCTATGCGGAGTTCCAGGCGCTCAAGCAGCGTTCGGCCGCGGTCGGCGGCCAGGACTACGTCAATCCGCGCAATACCGCGGCGGGTTCGCTGCGTCAGAAGGATCCGTCGGTCACGGCCAGCCGCAACCTCAAATTCTTCGCCTATGCCTGGGGCTACACCACCGGGGACCCGGCGCCGACACAGTACGAATCGGTGCGGAAATTCGCCGACTGGGGTTTCCGGATCAGCCCGCTGATGATCCGCGCCAAATCGGTCGACGAACTGATCGCGCACTACAAGCTCATCGAAGCGCAGCGCTCCTCGCTCGGCTACGACATTGACGGCGTCGTCTACAAGGTCGACCAGCTGGAGCTGCAGCGCCGCTGGGGTTTCGTGACGGGCGAGCCGCGTTGGGCTGTCGCGCACAAGTTCCCGGCGGAACAGGCAACCACCGTCCTGCGTCAGATCGACATCCAGGTGGGCCGCACGGGTACGCTGGCGCCGGTTGGACGGCTCGACCCGGTGACCGTCGGTGGCGTCACCGTCGTCAACGTGACACTCCACAACGAGGACTACATCGCCGGGATCGACAGCAACGGGTTGCCCATCCGTGGCGAAGAACCCATCGACGTCCGCATCGGCGATACCGTCGTCATCCAGCGGGCAGGGGACGTCATTCCGCAGATCGTGCGTGTCGTGCTGGAAAAGCGGCCAGACGATGCAAAGCCTTATCGGTTTCCCGACAAATGCCCGGTCTGCGGTTCCCCGGCCACACGCGAGATCAACGAAAAGACCGGCAAGGAGGATTCACGGAGGCGCTGCACGGGCGAACTGATCTGCCCGGCGCAGGCGGTGGAAGCGCTGCGCCACTTCGTGTCGCGCGGCGCAATGGACATCGAGGGCCTCGGCACGGAAAACATCGATCTTTTCTTCAACAACGGCCTGATCAAGACCGCCGCCGACATTTTCACGCTGAAGGACAGGCGTTCGGATGTTCAGCGGGCGCTTGCGGAACGCCGGGAGGAGCAGGCGCGGCAGCGCGAGGCGGCCTCGGGCAAGACGCGCAAGAACGCGCGCGGCGCGGAAGAGCGCAATTTCGAGGGGCTGGAGAAGCTCTTTGGGGCAATCGACGCGCGGCGCGAGCCGGAGCTCGACCGCTTCATCTTCGCGCTTGGCATTCGCCACATCGGCGAGACCACGGCCGCGCTGCTGGCGAAGACTTTTTCAACCGTCGAGGAATTCATCCGCGTCGGCAAGGAGACGGCGGCCGCGGAAGACCCGCACACCGTGTTTCCATCGATCAACGGCATCGGCGGCACCGTCATCGGCGCGCTCGTCGATTTCTTCGGCAACGAGCGCAACGACGCGGTGCTCGACGCGCTGCTCGCCCAGGTTCGCCCCAAACCCTACGTGGTCAGCATCTCGGCCGGCAGCCCGGTGGCGGGCAAGACCGTCGTCTTCACCGGCTCGCTTGAAAAGATGTCGCGCGGTGAAGCGAAGGCGATGGCCGAACGGCTGGGCGCCAAGGTGGCCGGTTCGGTGTCGGCCAAGACAGACCTGGTGGTCGCCGGCCCCGGCGCGGGCTCCAAGCTGAAGCAGGCGACGGAGCTCGGCATCGAGGTGATCGATGAGGACGCCTGGTTCGAGCGCGTCGCCGGATCATCGTGATGGGCGCGGAATTCAAGGGATTCGGCAAGGACGCAATCCCCTTCCTCAAGGCGCTTGAGTTCCATCAGAGCCGCGAGTGGTTCCAGGAGAACCGCGAGCTTTTCGAGCGCGCGCTGCGGGAGCCGTTCGGCGACCTCGTTGAGACGCTGACCGAACGTTTCGGCGCCCTCGGACTTGGCCTCAGGGGCGACCGCAAGAAGTCGATGTTCCGGATCACGCGGGACGTCCGCTTTGCCAAGGACAAGCGGCCCTACAACCAGCATCTTTCGGCAATCCTGTCGCCCGATGGCTCGAAGTCGTCGGAAGGTGTCCTGTTCGTCTATGTCGGCGTCGACCGGTGCTTCGCCGGTGTGGCCTGGTGGCAGCCGCGGCCGGAACTTTTGCAGGCGATGCGCAGCGCCATCGTGGCGCGTCCGGACGAATTCCGCGCGATGTCGGGCGCCTTGCGCAGCAACGGTCTCGTGCTCGACGATGACGAACGCCTGAAGCGGCTGCCGCGCGGTTTCGAACAGGTAGCCGAGGCGGATCTCGGTGAAGCCGTCCGCAACCGCCATTTCGTGACCCGCCATGACATCGACCCGGCGGGCATCCACGGCCCGGACTTCGTCGAGGAGCTTGTCGACTTCACGCTTCGGGCGAAACCGCTGCTCGACTGGGGCAGGGCGATCGAGAAGCATCCTCCTCGGTAGATGTTCGCCGGACCCGGAGTTCACGAAAACCGTGGCGAAGCCGAGATCGAGGGAGGACCTGACGTCCAATCGCTTCCGCTTCTGCTTATGTCTCCGCCTGTCATCTACGCCATGAACGCCAGCGCCGTGCCGAAGCAGCGATCCGGCGGAAGCACCAGCCGGTCGCCCACCTCCATCAGGCCGAGGCCGCCGAAAAAGGCCAGGTCGCGGCAGGCGACGGTGAGCCCGGCCAGGTGCGGGCCGTCCTCGGGATGCGGCGGCGCCACGCCGAAGGCGCTGCGGAACGTTTCGGGCGAAGCCAGCACGATCGTCCCGGCAGCAGTCCTGATCTCGATGCGGTCGGCCAGACGCTCGGCGGCCGCTCCCGCCAGCGTCTCGAAATAGCCCGCGAGTTCCTCCGCGCCGGCGCCGCTCACCCACACGTCGGCGACGCCTCGCGCCGTGTTGGCGTGCCGCTGGTACTCGGCCTGCGCAAAATAGCCGGGCGAAAAATGCTGGCAGGCGAAGATGCCGAGCCAGGGCGCGGACGGGCTGGAGGCGAAGGCGAGCGAGAAGCCGACCGTCACGTCCTCTCCACCGGCTGTCTTCGCGGGCCGCGAGAAGTCGAAGCGCTCGTAGGTGCGCAGACCCGCCGCACGCCAGCGTGCAATGTCGGCATCCGCGTCCTCTGTGCCCAGCACGAGCATGGCGAAGCCGTCATGCCGCGCCAGGTAGTCGCGGTTGAAGGCAGCGAAGGAGAAGCGCGCCGGCCCATGTTCGGGAACCTGTTCCGGTGCCGCCAGCGACAGCAGCTCGAGATAGTTTCCCTCGAGCTGGATGGCCGTGTTGGCGGTGCCGAAGGGGTGCCGGGCAGGCGGACAGAGCGTGAAACCGAGCGCCCCGTAGGTAGCGCGCATTGCGCCAAGGTCGTGCCCGGCAAGCACGAGATGATCGATCTTGTTCATGCGGATTCTCACGATGCGTGCGGCGCGACGGTAGCTCACGGTCCGTGCCGCGGGCAATCGCTGTGCTGGCCGGTATCCGGGCAATGCCCCCGACGCGCCTTTCGAGCGACTGCTCCAGTCAGCAGCGCTGAAGACTGGTTCAGCCGAATTCGCGTGACTTTGCCAAGCCGGCTCCCTACCTAGCGCTCAATCTCCGGAGCCGCCATGTCGACCGATGCGACCATCGAAGAGGACGCCGAGCGTCCGGCCAGCCGCGACCTTCTCGACGGCGCGCGGCTGGGCGTGCCGGTCATCGTGTCGTCCGCGCCATTCGCCATGCTGTTCGGCGCGCTGGCGGTGGCGAACGGGCTGAGCGTCTTCGAGGCTACGCTGATGAGCCTCACCGTGTTCGGCGGTGCCAGCCAGATGGTCGGCATCGAGCTGTTCGGCCAGAAGGTGGCGCCGTGGCTGATCGTGCTGTCGATCTTCGCCGTCAATTTCCGCCATGTGCTCTATTCCGCCGCCATCGGCAGCCGGCTGGCGCATTGGCCGGTGTGGCAGCAGGCGGCCGGCTATTTCCTGCTGACCGATCCGCAATTCGCGCTGGCCGAGGCACGCGCCGAGAGCGGGCGCAAGGTCGGTTTCGTCTGGTACATGGGCGCGGCCCTGCCGGTCGGCGTGTCCTGGGTCTCCTGCACCTGGGTGGGTGCCGCCTTCGGCAGGCTGGTGCCGAACCCGCAGGCGCTCGGCCTCGATTTCCTGCTGCCGATCTATTTCCTCGGCATCGTCATGGGTTTCCGCAAGCGCCCGCTCTGGCTGCCGATCGTGCTTGTCAGCGGCGTCGCCTCGATCCTCGCCTACAAGTTCGTCGGCTCGCCCTGGCATGTGTCGCTGGGCGCGGTCGCCGGCATCGCGATCGGCGCCATCTTCGGTCCGGCACCGGGCAAGGTCGAAGCCGAGGAGCCGACGCCATGAGCACGACCGTCTGGATCATCCTGGCGGCCGCGGTCGCGACCTATCTGACGCGCGTCGGCGGCCATCTCGTGCTGTCGCGCTTCGAGACCGTGCATCCGCGCGTCGAGGCGGGCCTCAATGCCGTGCCGGCGGCGGTGCTGACGACGCTGGTCGCGCCGGCCATGCTCACCGCGGGCCCGGCCGAATGGATAGCGCTCGCCGTCGGCGGGCTGGTCGCTCTGCGCGGCGGTCTGCTGACGATGTTCCTCGCCGGGGCCGCGGTGCTGATCGTCCTGCGTCAGTTCATGGCCTGACGCCGCCCAAAGGGTTCAGCCGCCTTCCGCCAGGTCGAGGTCGAGTAGACCTTCGCCATCATCCCTTGTGGTCGTGCGGCAATGGCGCCGCCGCCGCCTCCAGCCAGGCGAGCGTCTCGCCGTCGAGCATCGGGCCGATCTCGGCGAGCACGCGGGCGTGGTAAGCGTCGAGCCAGTGCAGCTCGTCGCGGGTCAGCAGGTCGGTGAGCAGCATCCGCTTGTCGAAGGGCGCCAGCGTCAGCGTCTCGAAGCCGTGCATCGCGATGTCGCCGTCCTCGAGGGATTCCTCCGGAGTCACCAGGATCAGGTTCTCAAGCCGGATGCCGTAATGGCCCTCCTTGTAGTAGCCCGGCTCGTTGGAGAGGATCATGCCGGCGAGCAGCTTCTGCACGCCGGTCTTGGCGATGCGCTGCGGCCCCTCGTGGACGGAGAGATAGGAGCCGACGCCGTGTCCGGTGCCGTGGGCATAGTCGAGGCCGCGCTCCCACAGGGCGGCGCGGGCAATTGCGTCGATGTCGGCGCCGCGCGTGCCTGCCGGGAAACGCAGCATCGAGATGCGGATCATGCCCTTCAGCACCAGCGTGTAGCGCTCGCGCATCTCCTCGGTCGGGGTGCCGATCGGCACGGTGCGGGTGATGTCGGTGGTGCCGTCCTGGTACTGACCGCCGGAATCGATCAGGAACAGCTCGCCGTCACGAAGAACGCGATTGGTGGCGCGCGACACGCGATAGTGCATGATCGCGCCGTTCGGGCCGGCGCCGGCGATGGTGGCGAAGGAGATGTCGCGCAGCGGCATCTGCGTCTCCTCGCCGACACTGCGGCGGAAGCCTTCCAGCCGCTCCACCGTGGCGATCTCGTCGATCGAGCCCGGCTGCTGCCGGTCCAGCCAGGCGAGCATTTTCGTGATCGCCGCGCCGTCGCGCCGGTGGGCGGCGCGCGTGCCGGCAACCTCGGCGGCGTTCTTGGTGGCGCGCGGAATGCGGGCGGGATCGAGCGCCTCGACCACCGTGCCGCCATTGTCGGCGACGAGCTGGCGCAGCCGCTCGGCGGCCAGCGCCGGATCGAGCGCCACGCGCGCGCCGGAACGGGCGAGCGCAACGAGATCTCCCTCCAACGCGGAAGGCGGCCGCAGATCGGCGAGTTGGGTCAGGTAGGCCTCCGGCTCGATCGGCAGCTTGCGCTTGTCGAGGAAAACCTTGTGCGATCCGTCCGTCGCCAGGATGGCGAAGCCGAGCGCCAGCGGCGTATGCGGCACGTCGGAGCCGCGGATGTTGAAGGTCCAGGCCAGTGAGGACGGGTCGGTCAGCACGGCATGGGTGGCGCCCTGCTTGTCGATGTCGGCCGCGAGCCGCGCCAGCTTCTCCTTGGCCAGTTCACCGGCGAAGGCGGCCGGATGGATCTCGACCGGCCGCAGCGGAGCGGGCGGCTGTCCGGCCCACAGCGCGTCGATCGGGTTCTTGTCGACCGCCACCAAGTCCGCGCCCTTCGCCTCGAGCGCGGTGCGCAGCGCGTTGGTGTCGCCGATCGTGTGCAGCCAGGGATCGAAGCCGAGGCGCAGGCCCTTGGCAGCATTCTCCTTCAGCCAGTCCGGCGGCGGGTTGGTGATCAGGCTTTCGATGGCGAACACCGCCGGATCGACCTGTTGTTGCGCCTGCAGCGTGTAGCGGCCGTCGACGAAGAGCAGGGCGCGGTCACCGAGGATGAGCGCGACACCGGCCGAGCCGCTGAAACCGGTCAGCCAGCGCAGCCGCTCGGAGCGCTCGGCGACGTATTCGCCCTGGTGCTCGTCGGAGCGGGGCACGATGAAGCCGCCCAGCTGCCGCGTCGCCAGCCATTCGCGCAATTGCCGCACCCGGTCCGCCCCGAGCGTGGGATCGCTCACCTCGTCGAAGGTCTGGAACATGGCGAGCCTCCTTGCCGGATTCGAATGCGCGACCCTATCGCCGGCCCGGGAGCAAGGCAACGCGGCCGACGCTCGCGCGGCGCTGCCGCGACGGAACGCAATCCTGGATGGGAGCCATGCACAATCCGCACTTCAGGGTTTGTGCGGTGCACCATATCTTGTGGGCGTGGAGGACATGTTTCGTTCCGAAGGAGAACGTCGATGACCACCCGTGCTGCTCCCGGTTTCTTCAAGTCCGCTCTCAACGCGTTTGTCCGCGCCCGCCAGGCGCAGGCCGACCGCTATGTGGCGGGCGTGCTGCTGTCGATGGACGACGAGACGCTGCGTGCCGGCGGCTACGACCGTGCCGACCTCAGGAAGCGGGCGACGGTCTCCCATCTGTAAGGCCTGCGGTCCGCGGCATCGGACGCATCACCGCGCTTCAGCGTTTCAGGTGCAAGGTCACCCAGCCCTCGCGGGGCAGGGTGCGGACGTGGCGGAAGCGCTGCGCCGAATAGGCTGCGACAACGGCATCGCGCTGGCGTTCGAGAATGCCGGACAGGATCAACGATCCACCCGGCGTCAGATGGGCAGCCATCCGGGGCGCAAGCTGCATGAGCGGCCGCGCCAGGATGTTGGCGACGATCAGGTCGAAGGGCCCGGCGTGCCCGAACACCGGATGATGGAAGCCGGGTGCTGTCGCGGTGTGGACGAAGGCGGAAACGCCATTCAGGCGCGCATTCTCCGCCGCCACCTTGGTCGCCACCGGATCGATGTCGGTCGCCAGAACCGGGATGTGTGCCATCTTCGCCAATGCGATCGCGAGCACGGCGCTGCCGGTGCCGAGATCGAGCGCGTTGGCCGGGCGCTCGCGTCGCACCACCGCCCCGATCATGTCGAGGCAGCCCGCCGTCGTGCCGTGATGGCCGGTGCCGAAGGCCAGTCCCGCTTCGATCTCGATGGCGAGATCGCCGATGCGGCGGCGGTGGCGGTCGTGCGAGCCATGCACGAAGAAGCGGCCGGCGCGCACCGGCTTCAGGCCTTCCAGCGAGCGTGCCACCCAGTCGACGTCCGGCAGTTTTTCCTGCGAGATCGTTTCCGGCTCGCCGTGCTCGCGCAGGATTTCGGCCAAGCGCCATTGCGCGTCGGCGGTGTCGCCGTCGACATAGAGCGAGATTTCCTGGGTGTTCTCGGCTTCGTCCAGCTCGATGACGGCGAGCGGCAGCCCATCCTCCTCGAAGGCGGCCTCGAGTGCCGGGAACAGCCGCCCGGCAGCGTCTCTGCCGGCGGTGAAGAAAAGCCGCGTCTGGGTCATCGATGCGCGCGGCCGCTCAGCCTTCGGCGACAAGGCGCTTGAGCTTGGCGATCGCCGCATCCGAGTCCTCGCCATAGGAGATCGTACCGAAGAAGCCGCCATTGCGGTCGAGAAGCAGGATCGAGGCGGTGTGATCCATCGTGTAGTCGCCGTCTTCCAGCGGCACCTTGCGCGAAAAGATCTTGAAGGCTTTGGTCATCTCCGCGACCTTCTGCGGATCGCCGGTGATGCCGGTGATGCGGTCCGATACGTTGCCGACATAACGGTCCATCGCTTCCGCCGTGTCGCGCTCGGGGTCGACGCTGACGAAATAGGCGCGGATGTCCTTGCCCTCGTCGCCGAGCTTCTTCAGCCAGCTGTCGAGCTCGACCAGCGTGGTCGGGCAGACCTCCGGGCAGTGGGTGAAGCCGAAGAACACAGCCGATGGCTGGCCGCGGAACGCCTTCTCGGTGATCTCCGCGCCCTTCTGGTCGACCAGGGTGAAGGGCGCGCCGAAGGCTTCGGCGCTGCTGCGGGCACGGTACCAGTCGAAGGTGAGCCAGCCGACGCCGGCCGCCATAAGAACCAGAATGCCGACGAGTATGGTTCGCATCATGTTGGCTTGGCCTGTCGGGTAAGCTTTTCGTTGCCTGGCTGTGCCTGCCGTCCGCCTAGAAGCACCAGGAGAGGCCGGACTGGATCATCGTCACCAGTATGTCGGAGCCCTGCGCCGCCCAGGCGGCGAAAGCCGCGCCGGTGGCGACTGCCGCGACGGCGACTGCGGCGGCATACTTGACCGCGGACGGCAGGTGAATCTTGGCGAGCGACGTCATGGTTGGAAGATAGCGCCGGCGGCGGGCAGGTGAAAGAGGCCATCTTGACGCTGCCGCGGTGACAGGGCTTGCATTCGACCGGCGACCGTACCAACTCTCAAGTCCTTTGTTGTTCGACCTTGAGGAGATCGTCCATGCGTTGCATCGCGCTCTGTCTCGCGACAGCCTTTTTCGGCATATCGGCCGGCTCGGCCTTTGCCCAGCAGGTCGGCGAGGTCGGGGTCGACTGGTTCGGCAACGACATCATCGTGGAGGCGATCAAGGACCCGAAGGTCGACGGCGTCACCTGCCACGTGTCCTATTTCGACCGTGGCGTCGTCGACCGGCTGCAGAAGGGCAACTGGTTCGAGGACCCGTCCGATTCGGCGATCTCCTGCGAGCAGACCGGGCCGATCACCATCCGCGACATCGAATTCGGCCAGGGTGGCGAGGAGGTGTTCAAGCAGGGCATCAGCCTGATCTGGAAGAAGCAGGTGGTGAACCGCATCTACGACAAGGCCAACCAGACGCTGATCTATCTCTCGCATTCCAGGCAGGTGCAGGACGGCTCGGCCAAGATGGCGATCTCCACCGTTCCCCTCTACGGCCAGGAGGTCGTGTGGACGAACGGCAAGCCGCAATGAGGCCGCGCACCCCGCCGGTGCTCGTCCGGGGCGCCTGAATGGCTGTCGATCCCGATCTGCGCTTCAAGGATCCCGAACCCCGCATCCACCCGACGGCGGAACTCAAATCCTGCCGGCTGGGTCGCTACGCGGTGGTCGGCGAGCGCGTGATCCTGCGCGAGGTCGCCGTCGGCGACTTCTCCTATTTCGAGCGCCATGCCGAGGCGATCTACACGACGATCGGAAAATTCTGCTCGATCGCCGCCAACACCCGCATCAACGCGCTGGAACATCCGATCGAGCGGGTCACCAGCCACAAGGTCAGCTACCGGCCGAACGAATTCTTCCGTTATCTCGGCGTCGACGCGGCCTTCCGCGAGCGCCGGCGGGCAAAGCAGGTGTCAATCGGCAACGATGTCTGGATCGGCCACGGCGCGGTCGTCCTGCCGGGGGTGTCGATCGGCAATGGCGCGGTGGTCGGTGCCAACGCGGTGGTCACGAAGGACGTGGCGCCGTTCGAGATCGTCGCCGGAGTGCCGGCAAAACGGCTGCGCCCGCGGTTCGACGACACCGTCTGCCGCCGCATTGCCGCGCTTGCCTGGTGGGACTGGCCGCTGGAGCGGCTGGTGAAAGCCATTCCCGACATGCAAACCCTGCCGATCGAGGCTTTTCTGGCTCGCTGGGAAGGCCAAAAAGACTGATCGGCGTCGCTCCTCGCGCCGGCTGTCCCTGTCTATCGTCCTGTAAGATTTTGCGACCGATTGTGCCCGGAACCTTCGCGAGTCCCGCGGGTTGAGGCGGCGAGGGACTAGCAAAGGAGATATCAAGATGAAACGCAGCCTTCTGTTCGCCGCCTCCGTCGCCGGTATCGCCGCCCTCGCGGCTCCGAGCTTCGCCGAGAGCCCGGCACAGTCCGGCAATCCGGATTCGACCGGCCAGACGCAGATCAATCCGGGAGTCCAGCAGCTCAACGCCGAGGGTGCTGACGGCACCGATGCGATGACCACCTCCAGCATCACCAGCGTCGAGACGCTCGTTCCGGTGATGGCGCAGGGCACGACGACGGCCGGCCAGATCCAGACCATCCGCGAAGTGTCGACCGTTCGCGTGGTGAAGGTGAATGACTGGGCCAGCGCCGACAAGCAGGCCTTCGACGCCGCCATGAGCCAGAACATGCAGCCGGTGAGCGATCTGCGCGCGGCGCTGGTCGCCAACCAGGCCGTGAGCGCACGGCTGACCGAGCAGCAGATCCGCACGGACAATGTGGTGGCAACGCAGATCCAGCCCGACGGATCGATGGTCGTCTATGTCTATGACGGCGCCTGATTAGCCCTTCGATGACCACTTGAGTGCCGGCCGCTTGGCCGGCACTTTCTTTTGGGCAGACTCCCCGCTTCGTGCTATCGCATCCCGTGGACGGGTGAATCTCCTGCCGCTGCCGTAATGTCTTGCCGCCCTGGAGCAGGCAGATAGCGCCGCAAGCCGTCGCGTCCAAGCCGGCTAAGGAGAACGATGTCCGCATTCGCCCTGTCGCTCGTGCTGTTCGCGGCCGTGCTGCATGCCAGCTGGAACGCACTGGTCAAGGCGGCGTCCGACCGGGCGCTGGTGCTGGCAGCGGTTTCGGGCGCGCATGCCGCGACGGGGCTGGCGCTGATCGCGATCTCGTCGCCGCCGGCTATGGCGAGCTGGCCGTCGATCGCGGCTTCGACGCTGATCCACTACATCTATTACGCGCTGCTGTTCCAGGCCTACCGGCTGGGCGACCTCAGTCAGGTCTATCCGATCTCGCGCGGACTGGCGCCCGCCCTGGTGGCGCTTGGAACGTTCCTGATCATCGGCGAGACGCTGTCGCCGCAGGGCTGGGCGGGATTGGCGGCGATCTCCTTCGGCATCGGCCTCCTGGCGCTGCAGCGCGGCGCGGTGCATGCCGATCCGCGCGCCGTGGGCGTGGCGGCACTGCTCGGCCTGACGATCGCCGCATACTCGGTGGCCGACGGCATCGGCATCCGGGTTTCGGAAAGTCCGCTCGGCTACATGGGCTGGCTATTCCTGCTGGAGGCGCCGGTGGTGCTGGCGATCCTGTGGAACCGGCACGTCAAAAAAGGCACGATCTCGTGGCGGGTGTTCGGCCTCGGCCTGATCGGCGGCGCCTTCTCCGTCACCGCCTACGGCACGGTGCTCTACGCCAAGACGATCGCGCCGATCGGCGCGGTGTCGGCGGTACGCGAATCGAGCGTGGTGATCGCGGCGCTTATCGGCGTTGTCTTCTTCGGCGAGCGGCCGTGGCGATGGCGCCTGGCGGCGGCCCTGGTGGTGGCCGCCGGCGTGATCCTGCTCGCCGCATCCGGCTGACCGCCCTCGCGGAAGGACCCGGCGAGGGCCAGCTTCGCCGGGTCCCGAGCGCCGGGTCGTTCCGGTCAGAACGTGCCCGAGCGCTTGTCCATGGTCGACGCGGTCGTGCCCGTGCCGCCGCGTACCCGCAGATTGTTCTGGACGTTGGTCACGCCCGATACGGCTTCGGCGATGTCCTCGGCCTGGCGTTTGGCCATGCGGCTGTCGACCTCGCCGGACAATGTGACCTCGCGATCGCTCACCTCGACCTCGATGTCGCTGGCGTCCAGCCAGCCGGCGTCGGTCAGGCGGTCGTTGACATCCTCCTTGATGCGTTCGTCGGAGCGGGCGTAGTTTTTCGGGCCGCGGCCGCGATACTGGTCCATCTCGCGGCGGCGTTCGGCATCATGGTCGCCGAACCAGGACGACACCTCGTCGGAGGCCTTGTCCCAAAAGTCGCGCCCGCCCTCGGACGCACCGCGCCGCCCGCCGCCGTAGGAGCGTTCGCGCGACCAGCGGCCGGACCTTCCGCGAGAGCCGTAGTCCTCGCCGCCATAACCGTAGCCATAGCCGCTGTCGCCGGGCGAGTAGCCGCTGCTTTGCGGGAAGGCGCCGCGCGACTGCCATTCGTCGCGTCCGCGATAGCCGCTCTCGTAGCCGCCGGGTTCGCCGCCATAGCCGTAGCCGCCGCGGTCGCGGCGCTGGGCATAGCCGTATTCGTCGCCGGCGGACCATTCGTCCCGACCGACATTGCCGCCCTGCTGGCGGAAATCCTCCTGGTAGCCGCCCTGCTGGCGATAGTCGCGGCTGAACTGGTCCTGCTGCCGGCCGCGGTCGCCATAGTCGCCGCCCTGCTGGCGGCTGCGACCGTATTCGGTATCGAAATCCTCGCGGCCGCGATGCTCGCCGCGCATGCCTCTGCGATTGTCCATGTCCGTCTCCTCTCTGGAAAACTGCTCTGTACAGGAAACCAGCTTGCGGGCATCCTGTTCCAGGAACGGACATGGATTTGTCGGCCGCGGGCCCGATGCGGATCACATGCTGTTCAGGTGCAGGAGGTTGCCGTCGGGGTCCTTGAACCAGACGGTCTTGATGCCGTCGCCGACATGGATGTCGCCGACCAGCCGCGCGCCCGGCATGTCGGCGTAATGCTCGAAGACGACGCCCTTGGCCTTGAGGTCGGCGACGATCGTCTCGATGTCGTCGCCGACGCCCCAGACGACGGCATTGGCCTTGTTGGTGCCGGCCATCTCCGAGCGGTAGACGACGAGATGCGTCCCGCCGGTGCGGAAAGTCAGCACATGGCCCTCGAACTCCTCTTCGAGGTCGAGGCCGAGCGTGTCGCGGTAGAATTTCTTGGCGCGCTCGATGTCGCTGACGGCGACGATCGCCGCGGAGGACTTTTCCTTCAGCATGCTGCTTCTCCCTTTCGGTTGCCCCGCTTTCTGAAAGACGTCCGGGGATGTCCGGTTCCGACAGGGCAGATGCCTCGCGCATGCCGCCGCCGCTAATCCTCCGCCGTCGCCAGCGCTTCGAGCGCCGAGAGGTCGCGCAGCTCCAGCCGGTTGCCGTGCTTCTCGACCAGCCCCTTCTTGGCGAGCGTGCTCATCTCGCGCGACACCGCTTCCCTGTGCGTGCTGATCTTGGCCGCCAGCTCGAAATGGGTGGGCGCCGGGCAGATCGAAACACGCCCGTTGGCTGGCTCGATCTCGTCGGCCCGGCGCAGCAGCTCGAGGATCAGCCGCTTGCGCACCACCAGCGTGCTGAACTCGAAAACCCGGTCGGTCATGCGGCGCAGCAGCGCCGACAAGTGCTCCAGCAGAAGCCAGGCCAGATTGGGATGGTTATGCACGAGCTCGCGAAAGGCGGCGGCGGACAGCCGCGCCGCGCGTGTCGGCTCCAGCGCGACGACGCTGGCCGAACGTTCCTTGCCGTCGATGCAGGCGAGCTCGCCGAAAATGTCGCCCTGCACGAGATCGCGATAGGAGATCTCGCGGCCATCCTCGGAAAACAGCGTGACGCGCGCCCGGCCGTCGAGAAGGAAGAAGACGTCGCGGTCGGTGTCGCCATGGGCGATGATCAGCGCGCCGGGGCGGTAGCCGGATGCCGCCCAGCGCCCGGCCAGCGCGGCGAAATCGGCATCGGAAAGCCTCGACAGGAAGGCCGTGGAAGTCGTCACTGCAATCTTTCCCCTCTTTTCCCCGACTTTACCGCTCCTGCCCGCATATCGGAAGCGCGGCGGCCCGAGCCCGGAATCCGGCGCCAGTGCGCCCAGTGCGGATTTCGCCGGGACTGTGCGAAACCGCACAGACGGTTCGGCGCGATGCCCGTATCCTTCCGCCATTACCTGGACGGTGCCGGCCTGAAAGACGGCACACGGTGCAGGAGGACAAACGATGGAACCCTGGACATTTTTGGCACACCTGGCATCGGCGCTCCGCGAATTCATCCTGCCGAGCTACAGGCCGGAGCTCTATTACATGCGCGGGCCCGGCCCGGCCACCCGGCGCATGCTGAATCGGCGCGGCCGCATGTGAAGGCTTCCATGCCAGCCGGACCGCGGATGGAACATCAGGCGAAAGGCGACGGCGGGTCCGTCCTCCCCGGCCCCGACGGCCGCGCCCGTTCCACCAACGACGGTCCGGCTGGCCATGGTGCGGAAAAGGCGGCGTGGCGGACAAAGGTCGGGCGTATCCGCCGCGCCGCCTGAGCTTCGAGGCGCTTCGGTGCTGTCGCCAGCCATCCGGTATCCGTGACCCGCTCGCGCTTCTTCGACTCACACATCTCGTCCTCGCCACGCCCGGCGTCGCCGTCTGGCCATTGAGGAAGTCGGGAAGACGGGCGGCCGCAGGATCGCTCATCTAAATTTTAATGCGACCTTTCGGCCGCCCGTCCGGTGCTTCTTCGCTGCTTCATTTCCGGGTCATGGGATCGTACTCCGACTTGAGTGACGCCGGCGATATCCTTCATGACGGCTCCTGAGGCCATACCGGAGCCCCGTCCCGCTCATTCTTCGGGATCGGTAGAAACTCTGAAGCAGCGCCGGACCTCGCGGCCACGTTAGCCGCTACCTTCCGGACACCGATCCCTCCCCGCAGACCACCGTCATGATCGGCGTTCCCGCAGAAGGGACTGCCGGCAAGGATAAGAAAGGTGGAGAGGCCGGGGATAAGAATCGGCCGGAACGCCGCTACCTTGGCTTGCCGAGATCGCGGCGAGGTGGCGTAAGTACCCGCGCCGGCTTGTTTTTTCTGGTCGCGCCAACCTTGCAGCGCCGCCACTTTTCCGCCGACAGCAAATAATCTGTCCCCTGCGCGGAGCACGCGCCCGGGCGGTCGCTGACGGAAATCGGCGCGGGACGTGCTCCCGCGCCGATTTTCCGTGAGCTAACGATTCTGGCGGGTGTTGTCGGTCTGGCCGCCGCGCTGCTGCTTGTCGCGCTGCTTGTCGCCGCCCATCTGGCCGCTCTTCTCCTGCCCGCCGGTGCCGCCGCGCTCAGCCTCCTGCTGGCGGCCGCGCTCCTTCATGTCCTGCTTCATGTCGCGGTCGCTCTGGCCGCTCTTCTTGTCCTTGTCAGGCATCTTGACCTCCCTGGTCGCAGTCGAGGCATTGCGCCTCGCAGCAACGAACGAGGAATGGGGGCAGGTTGTTCCGGGGGGCTGCAGGGGAAGCGAACTCGCCCAAGAGGTCTGGCCGGTTCGCCGATAGATGACGAACGGTCCTCTCGTTGACCGCAGCCATTGTCACCACGCTGCTGAAATCCGCCATGGCCGCTGATCCACCGCTTGTTGTGTTCGAACGCCGGCGCCGTCATGACGTGTCGGGAGGTTCCAGCGCCCAGACGGTAAGCCCATGCACGATGTTCAAGATCTCGTGCACGTCATGGTCAGGCTTTCGCTGCCAGCATGGCGGTCAGCTGGGCTTCAGCGGCCGCAGGCGGTGAAACCGGCGCGCGCCGGCAGCTTCCGTCTTTTGCGTGAGCGCGGTGTCGGGCACTCGGTGATACCGGGAAACAGGATGCGCGGGGCGACGTGCGGGGCACATGGCGGCGGCAGTGGCGGACGGCCTCCCTAGCGGATCGAGGAGCGGCAGGCATATAGTCCGCCGGCCGGGTGGCTGACCCTTGGCGGCGGCCCGCCTAGCCGGCACTTCCCTTTTTCCCTTGTGGGAGAAGGTGGTCGACCGGTGGCTAGTGAAGTTCCGCTATTGACATATCGATTTTCTCAAGATGGGGATTAAGTATATTTTGTATGATATCGGCTTCAAGGAGTAGATATATAGGTACTTTGACTTCTACAATAAGCTGTCTACAGCCATTCTTCCAAGGTTGAAATTTTCCATCTTTTGCTTTCCTTTTCTGTCGTTCAAACAGGTCTCGGTATCTGCGCGGCGGGACTCCGAAGAAATGGCGGAATATTGTATGTGGAAATTCGTAGTAGTCTCCGCGCGTATGGCCGTCTATCGATATGGAGTCAGCGTGAAGCTCACTAGCTAGGCTCTTTGGATAAGGTTCAAGGAAGACGACTTGCTTGAGACCAGCAGCGACAATATGCTTAGCGCACATATGACACGGAAAAGTTGTACAGTATAACGTCGCATCTGCTGTTAGTAGGCCGCGTCGCGCAGCATCGACGATAGCTGACATCTCTGCGTGGATTATTCTACCATATTCCAGCGCGTCCATAAATTGGGACTTAGAGAAATCGAACTCCATTTTGAAGTTGTCGGGCAGCTGCTTCGAGATAATCTCGTTTAGTTCACGAAATATCTCTTTTTTCCTTTTCTGGTTAGAATCTTCTTTTCGGACGTAATCGCGGTCATCATTAGGATCATCACACCAATAGGTTCCGCCCCCTCCTTTTGGAACTTCGTTGCTCCCGAGAGATATCACTTCCCCTTGCTTTGTAAATATTGCTGCGCCTACTTGCCGAGAAAGATCTAAGCTTCTTAAGGATGCTGACTTTGCGATGTACAATCCGTATTCGTCTCTCGTGGGAGAAATGTTATTTGCCCCAAATATCAATTTGATAAAGCGATCGATCTGATCCTCGATCGCTTTTTCGTTCACGTCTGCATTTATTATATAATCGGCGTCATGGAAGACATCGCTTATTCGTTGGCCGTGCTCGTCGCTTGCTTCGTTTTCATCAATTTCTACAAGGTTTTCAGCATGCTTTCTAAAGCTATTGTTATCCGGAGAGTTGTGCGAATCCGCAATACTGCTGGCAAGGTTGTCTACTCGGTTGCTGCGTTTGGAGTATATCGATATCTGAAAAAATAGCCTCCCGTACACGGATCGCAAGAGATCGATCTCTTCGCGTCGCTTGAATTGCCTCATTATATACGCAAATTTTTGAGGAACATCCGATCCGGTTGTGAAAACAGCTTTTCTTTTCTCGATAACCTGATCGATCGCAATCCCGGCCAGAAATGAGTCGTCATCGAATTTCGTTCTTAAGGCGTCCCCAAACGCGATATGTGTTTCATATCTAGCTTCAAGAGGAGTCTTTTTGAGTTCCACCGGGATTAATGCTTTCGGTGCTATCTTGTCAAAGCTATCGGTCACTCGCGTTATGGCGACCTTGTACGCGTACGACTCTAACTTCTTTTCTAATATACCTATGCAGTTCTCAATATTCGTGCCAATTGCGGCAACAATGCCAAAGAATATTTCGGGGTCTTTAATTCTTTGGATAACTTTACTCATGGGTGGAACTTAGGTCTTTACCATGTGTTAAGGGGGTGTTAGTATGATTCCTTAAACGGAGACAGAATCGTGCCCCGCTCCGATGATCGCCCATCTGATGATCTCAAGGTGAGAAGAGATGCGGTTTTTTTTGCATCCTATGATAGCCTAGTCGAGTCATGGTTGGGTGCGCTCGCTGCGAATCAGCGCTGTGTTGTGGCCGATAAACCTCTAGTCGATATTCAGACAAATTGGCTTAGCGTCAAGTTGCACAGAAGCTCTCCGTGAGCTTTCAAGAGGTAGTTCCTCACACCCCCGTCACAAACCCGTCCAGCACCTTCTTCTGCCCGGCGCGGTCAAAATCGATCGTCAGCTTGTTGCCTTCGATGGCCGCGACGTTGCCGTTGCCGAACTTCTGGTGGAAGACGCGGTCGCCGATGTTGAAGGGGGAGGGGGTGTCGGCGACGCTTTTGGCCACCAGCTCGCCGTCGATGGTTTTTCCCTTCACCGAGCCGCGACCGGCGCCGTAGCCGGAATCGGTCTCGCCATAGCCGATGCGCTCGACCTGGTGGCCGGAGCGCGAGCCCCAGTTGCGGTCCGTCGCCTCGGTGCGGTTCGCTTGAGCCCGCTGCCAGCCGGGGGTGGCGTAGGTGTTGGAGAAGGAGCGGCCCTGGTCGCCGCCGCGCTGGCCGCCCGAGCCGCCGCTGTTGCCGCCGAGATTGTCGAAGCGCGAGGCGCCGTAGGGGTTTTGGCGGCCGGCCGAAAAGCCGCCGCCGGAGCGGCCGTAGGGCGAGCCGTAGCCGCCATAGGAGGTGTCGGCCTGCTGCACCTCGACATGCGCCTCCGGCAGCTCGTCGAGGAAGCGCGAGGGGATGGTCGACTGCCACAGGCCGTGGATGCGCCGGTTGGAGACGAACCACAGGTGCAGGTTGCGCTTGGCTCGGGTGAGGCCGACATAGGCGAGGCGGCGCTCTTCCTCCAGCGCCGAGCGGCCGCCCTCGTCGAGGGCCCGCTGGTGCGGGAACAGGCCTTCCTCCCAGCCGGGCAGGAAGACCGTCTCGAACTCCAGACCCTTGGCCGAATGCAGCGTCATGATGGAGACGGCGTCGAGCTCGGCGTTCTGCTCGGTGTCCATGACCAGCGCCACATGCTCCAGGAAGGCGCGCAGCGACTCGTATTCCTCCATGGAGCGGATCAGCTCCTTGAGGTTTTCGAGCCGGCCCGGCGCCTCGGCCGAGCGGTCGTTCTTCCACATCTCGGTGTAGCCGGATTCTTCGAGGATCGTCTCGGCCAGCTCGGTGTGCGGCGTAGTCTCCAGAAGCTCCTGCCAGCGGCGGAAGTTGGCGGCGAGCTGGCGCAGCGCCGCGCGCGGCTTCGGTTTCAGCTCGTCGCTCTCGGCAAGGGTTTCGGCGGCCGCCAGCATGGGCACGCCGAGCGCGCGCGCCGTGTCGTGCACCTGGCGGATGGCGGCCTCGCCCAGCCCGCGCTTCGGCACGTTGGCGATGCGCTCGAAGGCGAGGTCGTCGGCCGGCTGGGCGACGACGCGCATATAGGCCATGGCGTCGCGGATCTCCTGACGCTCGTAGAAGCGCGGGCCGCCGATGACGCGGTAGTTCAAGCCCAGCGTGACGAAACGGTCCTCGAACTCGCGCATCTGGAAGGAGGCGCGCACCAGGATGGCCATGTCGTTGAGCAAATGGCCCTTGCGCTGGTACTGCTCGATCTCCTCGCCGACGGCGCGCGCCTCCTCCTCCGAATCCCAGGCGGCGTGCACGGCGACCCTGGCGTCCTCGGGGTTTTCGCGCTCGGTGAACAGGGTCTTTCCGAGCCGGCCCTCATTGTGGGCGATGAGGTGGGAGGCGGCGCCGAGGATATGGGCGGTGGAGCGGTAGTTGCGCTCCAGCCGGATGACGGCGGCGCCGGGAAAATCCTTCTCGAAACGCAGGATGTTGTCGACCTCGGCGCCGCGCCAGCCATAGATCGACTGGTCGTCGTCGCCGACGCAGCAGATGTTGACGGGGGTTCTTCCCTCCCCCCTTGCGGGGGAGGTGGCGGCGAAGCCGCCGGAGGGGGTACGTCCGGCAGTGCTCGACGTTCTGGCGGTGCCTTCTGAGGGTACCCCCTCTGGCCTGCCGGCCATCTCCCCCTCAAGGGGGGAGAGATCGCGGCCGCCAGGCCGCACCCCATCCTTCGAGGAGGGCCGCTGCGCCAGCAACCGCAGCCACATGTACTGCGCGGTGTTGGTGTCCTGGTACTCGTCGACGAGGATGTACCTGAAACGCCGGTGATACTCCGCCAGCACGTCGTGATGGGCGCGGAAGATGCGGATGGGGTGGCACAGAAGGTCGCCGAAGTCGCAGGCGTTCAGCGTCTGCAGGCGGTCCTGATAGGCCTTGTAGAGCGCGCGGCCCTTGCCGTTGGCGAAGGCGCGGGCGTCGCCCTCGGCGATCTCGGCGGGGCCCAGCCCCTTGTTCTTCCAGCCGTCGATCATCTGCGCGAACTGGCGCGCCGGCCAGCGCTTGTCGTCCAGCCCCTCGGCCTGGATGAGCTGCTTGATGAGGCGGATCTGGTCGTCGGTGTCGAGAATGGTGAAGCTGGAGCGCAGGCCGGCCAGCTCGGCATGGCGGCGCAGCATCTTTACGCCGATCGAATGGAAGGTGCCGAGCCAGGGCATGCCCTCGACCTGCTCGCCGACGAGCAGGCCCACCCTCTGCTTCATTTCCCGCGCGGCCTTGTTGGTGAAGGTGACGGCGAGGATCTGGCTGGGGAAGGCGCGGCCGGTGGCAAGGATGTGGGCGATGCGGGTGGTGAGCACGCGCGTCTTGCCGGTGCCGGCGCCGGCAAGCACCAGCACGGGGCCTTCGGTGGTCTCCACCGCCAGCCGCTGCTCGGGGTTCAGGCCGTTGAGGTAGTCGGGCGTCCGGTTGTTGTGGCCGGCCCTGGCCGCCATGGCGCGCGCGGCGATGCCGCCTTCCGGGCGCGGGGGCGCCGGGGCGTGCGCAGACGCGCCGCGCGGGGCAGGCGCGTCGTCGTCGAAGAAAGGCAGGTCGTCCGGTGACATCGCCACCGAATGTAGTGATTCGGGTGGGAAAGGCCAGCGGCGTTTCCGTTTTGTACCGAAAAGCAAGAGGAGAAGGCGCGAGGCCGAGGAATTATTTCCTTGGCGTTGGCGGTGCCGCTCTCGCGAATCAACCAGTGTTTGACAGTCTGCTGCCGGAGGTTGAAGACTGCGCTGGCGCGGCGGCTGCGACAGGCAAGAGGGAGGCGACCCTTGGTCATCGGCATCACGGCTCTGGTTCTGGCGCTCATCGGTCTGGCCATCGGCGCCGGCGGCATCTGGCTCGCGGTGCTCGGCGGCAGCTGGTACTACGTCGTCGCCGCGCTCGGCTTTCTTGCCACCGCGCTGCTTTTGGTGCGCAGGCGCCAGACGGCGCTATGGGTCTACGCGCTGCTTCTGGTCGGCACGCTCGCCTGGGCTATCTGGGAGGTCGGCTTCGACTGGTGGCAGCTCGGCCCGCGCGGCGGCGTCATCGTGCTGATCGGCCTGTGGCTGCTGACCCCCTGGGTGCGGCGCCGGCTTGCGGGCTCCGGCGGGGCCACGGCGCTCGGCATAGCCGTGCTGGCGGCGCTGGTGGTCGCCGGCTATGCGATGACCACCGACCGCTACGACATCCCCGGCGCGCTGCCCACTGAACAGGTCGCGGCCGCGCCCAATCTTGGCGGCGGCGCGATGCCGCCGGGCGAATGGCATTTCTACGGCCGCACCCCCTTCGGCCAGCGCTATTCGCCGCTCGCCCAGATCACGCCGGAAAATGTCGGCTCGCTGCAGCCCGCCTGGACGTATCGCACCGGCGACGTGCGCGGCCCCGACGACGTGACCGAGACGACCTATCAGGTGACGCCGCTGAAAATCGGCGAGCTGCTCTACATCTGCACGCCGCACAATTGGGCCATCGCCATCGAGGCGGAGACCGGCAAGGAGCGCTGGCGCTTCGATCCCAGGGTCGGGCTGGAGAAGGACCGCCAGCACCAGACCTGCCGCGGCGTCGCCTATCACGCGGTGGCGGGTGCACCGGCCGGCCAGCCATGCGCCGAGCGCGTCTACCTGCCGACCTCGGACGCGCGGCTGATCGCGCTGGATGCCGGGACGGGCGAGATCTGCACGAGCTTCGCCGAGGGCGGCACGCTCAACCTGCTCGCCAACATGCCCTATGCCGACAAGGCGGGCTATTATTATTCGACCTCGGCGCCGCTGATCGCCGGCGGCAAGATCATCGTCGGCGGCGCCGTCAACGACAATTATTCGACGGAAGAACCGTCCGGCGTCATCCGCGCCTACGACGCCGTCACCGGGGCGATCGTGTGGGCCTGGGATTCCGGCAACCCGGACCGCACGACGCCGCTCGGGCCGGGCGAGACCTATACCCACAACTCGCCCAACATGTGGTCGACGGCAAGCGCCGACGAGGCGCTGGGGCTGGTCTACATCCCGCTCGGCAACCAGACGCCCGACCAGCTCGGCATGAACCGCAGCGAGCATGTGGAAAAATACTCGTCGTCGATCACGGCGCTCGACCTCGATACCGGCCAGGTGCGCTGGGTGCGGCAGACCGTGCATCACGACCTGTGGGACATGGACGTGCCGGCGCAGCCGAGCCTGATCGACATCACCACGGCGAACGGCGTGATGCCGGCGCTGGTCGGGCCGACCAAGCAGGGCGACATCTACGTGCTCGACCGGCGCAGCGGCGAGCCGATCATCCCCGTCAACGAGGTGCCGGCGCCGGGCGGCGCCATCGAAGGCGACTTTACCGCGCCGACACAGCCGGTCTCGGACCTCACCTTCATGCCGCCGCCGCTCACCGGCGCGGACATGTGGGGCGTCACCATGTTCGACCAGCTCGCCTGCCGCATCGAGCTGCGCCGGCTGCGCTACGAGGGCCGCTATACGCCGCCCTCGGTGCAGGGCACGCTGGTCTTCCCCGGCAATTTCGGCACCTTCAACTGGGGCGGCGTGGCGGTCGACCCGGTGCGGCAGGTGATGTTCGGCATGCCGACCTATCTTGCCTTCAAGTCCGAGCTCGTCCCCCGCGCGGAAGTGCCGCCGCCGGACGAGGGGCGCGGCAGCGAGCAGGGGCTGAACCGCAACGAGGGCGCGCCTTATGCCGTGGTCATGGGACCGTTCCTGTCGCCGCTCGGCATCCCCTGCCAGGCGCCGCCCTGGGGTTTCGTCGCCGGCGCCGATCTGAGGACGGGAAAAATCGCCTACCGGCACCGCAACGGCACGGTGCGCGACATGACCCCGCTGCCGCTGCCGTTCAAGGTCGGCGTGCCCGGCATCGGCGGGCCGATGATCACGGCCGGCGGCGTGGTGTTTCTGGGCGCGGCCGTCGACGACTATCTGCGCGCCTACGACCTGACCACCGGGCGGCAGCTCTGGGAGGCGCGCCTGCCTGCCGGCGGCCAGTCGACGCCGATGACCTTCGAAGCCTCCGACGGGCGCCAGTTCGTCGTCATGGTGGCCGGCGGCCACGGCTCGATCGGCACCAGGGCGGGGGATTATGTGATTGCCTATACGCTGCCGCGGTGAGGGGCGATCCGAGCGTTGTGGCCTTGCGATGTCGTTCGCGCCCTCAACGCTTCCCCCTTGCGGGCAGGGTATCGTATATCGAGTTACCCCCACCCCTGGCCCTTCCCCGCAAGGGGGGAGGGTTATCGCGTATCGGATTTCAGCGAATGCTGCTCGGCCCGCACCCCCACCCCTAACCCCTCCCCACAAGGGGGAGGGGGACCTTGCGGCCGTCGTGCAACGCGAAACCGTCGACGATTGTGCCTGGCGGAGAGCCAGGCGGTCCCCCTCCCCCTTGTGGGGAGGGGTTAGGGGTGGGGGTAATCTGGCGCGGACGTGATCAAGGCAGGAGGCCGCCGCTAACAAAACGCTGCGAAATCCCTATATCAGGCGCATCCAATCCGAGAAGCGAGGACACCACCATGGCAACCGAACGCGCAGTGCTTGCCGGCGGCTGTTTCTGGGGCATGCAGGATCTGATCCGCCGCCTGCCCGGCGTGATCTCCACCCGCGTCGGCTATTCCGGCGGCGACGTGCCGAACGCCACCTACCGCAACCACGGCAGCCATGCCGAGGCGATCGAGATCGTGTTCGATCCCGAAAAAATCGGCTACCGCGACCTGCTCGAATTCTTCTTCCAGATCCACGACCCGAGCACCCGCGACCGGCAGGGCAACGACGTCGGCACCAGCTACCGCTCGGCGATCTTTTATATCGGCGACGAGCAGAAGCGCGTGGCGGAAGACACCATCGCCGACGTCGACGCCTCCGGCCTGTGGCCGGGCAGGGTGGTGACCGAGGTCACGCCGGCCGGCGCCTTCTGGGAGGCCGAGCCGGAGCACCAGGATTACCTGGAGCGCTACCCCAACGGCTACACCTGCCACTTTCCGCGGCCGAACTGGAAGCTGCCGAGGCGGGAGGAGCGGAAGAGCGCGTGAGGGGTTCTCAGACCCGAGCCGACCGGCGCAAGGTCAACGCCGCAAGCAGCAGCATCGGGATCGCCGGATTGACGATCTGGATCGCGATCAGGACGGGTTCGCCGATCCAGCCGGCCAGATAGGCTTTCAGCGAGAGCATGAGCACGGCGTGGATCAGGATGCCGGCGAGCACGGTCGCGGCGACGGCGGGCACTCCCAGGTCCGGCCGCCGCAGGGCGATCCAGAAGGCCCGGAGCGACAGCGGCAGGAACAGCAGGATCGAGGTGACGAGGCCGGGATTGTAGCTGCCGTTCGCCAGCGCCGGCCCGATATGCGCGACCGCGTTGACCGACACCACGCCGAAGAAGCTGAGCGCGATCGCCGGCCAGCGGCGTCCGAGCAGGGCCGAGATCGGGCCCGCCAGCCATACCAGCGGGATGTTGACTGCCGTGATGAAGGCCTCTGGGACCGGGCAGGCGGCCGCGTCGGCAGAGCCGAATGTTTCGCACATCATCGCGCGGAAGGCATAGGGCTGGCCTTCCGCGTCGATGCCATGCTCCTCGAATTGGTGCAGCAGATAGGCCGCGGTGGCCGCCCAGGCGAGCCACACCATGTCGCGGCTGCGCGGCATCGTGCGGTCGCCGCGCAGCTCGCCGAACAGCAGACCGGCGAGCACCGCAGCCGCGAAGCCGAGTCCGATCCATGGCCAGAGATGCGAGAACGAAGGCATCGGGCGAGCTTAGAAGCCGCGCAGCGCCTCCGCCAGTCCGGCGCGCCGCATCGTTGACGCCGCCAGCGCCCGCCGCTAGCTTTCCCGCACGGCCGCGACGCAGCCGGCAGCCCGCGCCCGAAAGGGTTTTTGGCGAATGCGTCGACCTGGAAAGTCCAACCGGTAAACCCTTCCGGCGGAGACTTCGGTAATGCGGGCGCTGAGGTGGGAAAAAAGCTTCGCCGGGACGGAGAACCGGAACCCATGCGTACATTCTTGAACGCCAAGGCGATGGCGAAGGCCATGCGCGACGAGCTTGCCGCGCGCGGCGTGACGATCCAGCACGCCGAGGCGCTGGAGATCGTGGCCAAACAATTTGGGCTGGAGAGCTGGAACGTGCTGTCGGCGAAGATCGGCGAAGCGGAGGACGCGCCGTGGCGCTTCGAGCCGCCGGCGCCGATCGTCAGGATTTTCGACGAGGCGAAGGCGCGCGACTTCTATCTCGGCTTCCTCGGCCTGACGCTCGACTGGGAGCATCGTTTCGAGCCGGGCATGCCGCTCTACTGCCAGGTGTCGCGCGGGGCGCTGAAACTGCATCTCAGCGAGCACTCGGGCGACGCCAGCCCGGGGGCCAACATGCTGGTCTACATGACCGGCGTCGAGGCCTGGCAGAAGGAGCTGGCCGGCAAGAATTACAAATACAACCGCCCAGGGTTGCAAAGGCAAGACTGGGGGCTGGAATGCGAGGTCATCGACCCGTTCGGGAACAGGATCCGGTTTCTGGAGGTGTGACGGCGATCCCTCCCCCTTGAGGGGAGGGTGGCCGGACGCAGTCCGGCCGGGTGGGGTCGGTGCGGCAGTGCTCGGCGTTCTGGCGTCCGGGCGGTACCTTCTGAGGTTACCCCCTCCGCCCGCTTCGCGGGCACCACCCCCGCAAGGGGGGAGGGGACGCGGTGTCCGGCCGGGTGGGTCGCCGCGGCAGTGCTCGATGGTTCGGGAGGTGCCTCCTGAGGTTACCCCCTCCGCCCGCTTCGCGGGCACCTCCCCCGCAAGGGGGGAGGATGGCTACGGCGTGTCGTATTCGTTGCGCAGATTGGTGACGACGCGGCGGTTCTGCACCTTGCAGGACCTGTCGGTGCAGGCACGCACCTCGCGGTCCTTGCCGTAACCTTTTGCCCACATGCGCTTGGCGTCGACGCCCTTGGAGACGAGATAAGCCATGGCAGCGTCGGCGCGCTTCTGCGAGAGCGCCACCTGCTGGGCGTCGGAGCCGGAATCGTCGGCGAAACCCTGCAGCTTGACCAGCCAGCGCGGGTTTTTGACCAGCCAGGCGGCCTGCTGGTCGAGCGTCGTCCTGGCGACCGAATCCAGCTCGGCCGAGCCGGCGGCGAAGAAGGTGCGGCGGCCGACATTGAGGATGAAATCCTCCTCGCTGCCGGGCTGCATGTTGGCGAAGCCGGCGGCGGGGTCGTTGGTGTTGCCGATGTCGTTGGGGTTCACGGCGGCGGCGACCTGCGGGGTCTCGATTCCCGTGTTGGTGGAGGTGCAGGCGGCGAGCGCCAGCAGCAGGCAGGCGGCGAGCGGGCGCCGGAGGGCGTCGGGGCGAAAAATCATGATCGGCTGCCTACTCGGTTTCCGGCTCTTCGGGGCGGGCGAGCGACTTCCGCGCCTGCTCGGCCAGATGCGGCAGGACCTGCACGGCGGTGCCGACCGGGCAGCGCTGGTAGAGGTCGATGGCGTCCTCGTTGAACATGCGGATGCAGCCCGACGAGGCGTCGGTGCCGATGCTCCACGGAGCGATGGTGCCGTGGAAGCGGTAGCCGGTGTCGGCGCCGTCGCGGTGCAGGTACATGGCGCGCGGTCCGAGCGGATTCTTGGGCGAGCCACCCTCGACGAAGGCGGGCAATTCGGGATGGCGCTTGCGCATTTCCGGCGGCGGCGTCCAGCGCGGCCACAGCGCCTTGCGGTCGATGGTGGAGCGGCCGAACCACTGGAACCCCTCCTTGCCGACGCCGACGCCGTAGCGGATCGCCGTTCGGTTCTCCATGATCAGGTAGAGGAAGTGGTTGCGGGTATCGACGACGACCGTTCCCTGCGGCTCGCTCGACTTGAACTTGACGACCTGGCGGTGCCATTTCCTGTCAATCTTGGCGAAATTGGTCTTGGCGTAGGTGACGCCGTTGTCGACCGCGGTGCCGGCGAAATAGGACGCGGCCGCCGCCTCCGCGTCTCCCCCCACAAAGCCGGCCGCGGCCACGGCCAGCCCGCCGAGAACGACCTGGCGTCTCGAAAGAATCATCGACAACTTCCCCCTCGAAGCTTTTCGTGGCGCGGAGCATAATGCAGAGTTGTTTGCGTTCAAATGGAAATCGCCGATCTTGCCGGCAGGGTCAACGGCATGACTTTCGCCCGACGCGCGGGCTTGCCGGTTGATTTGCCGGCTGCGATCCTGCCAAGATGTCATGGCTTCCGGCGGACCGATCTGCCGGCCGGCGCCGTGGTCATTTGGTGATCGACGCATGAACATCCTGTCCCGGCGCGACCTGATCTGCGGGTTTGCTGCGGCGATACTGTCACCGCCGGCGGTGCGGCCTGCCCTCGCCCAGCAGGCGGGCGGTGCTCGCACCGACGCCACCTTCCTGTTCTCCAACGACGTGCATGCCTGCCGCATGGGCAACGGCCTCAGCCCGAACTGCGCGGAGGAGGGCAAGACCGACGCCAATTTGCTCAGCCACGTCGCGGCGCTGAACGGGCTGGAGCGCGGCCACTGGCCGAAGGAGGTGGCGGGCGCTGCCAGCGGGCTTGCCGGCGCCGGCCGGCCGATCGCCCGGCCGCTCGGGCTGGTGATCGGCGGCGACGTGACCGACGACGGCGGCGGCCAGACCGCGCTGCCGCACGAAGGCACGCAACTGCTGCAATTCAGCCACCGCTACCAGCAGGGTGTGGGGCCAGACCGGGTGCATTTTCCCGTCTATGTCGGGCTCGGCAACCACGATCTCGACCAGGACGGGCAGCCGCCCCGCGTCGACTGGTACCGCCGCGAGCTGCGCGACTATGTCGAGCTCAACCACCGGCCGGGCGTGTTCTTCAAGCCGCCGGTACCGGCCGACAATTATGACGTCGCCTCCGACTGCTATTCCTGGAACTGGGGCGGGCTGCACCTCGTGCAGCTCCACCGCTTCGGCGGTGACACGGCCAAGGGCGCGGCGAGCGGCCTGCCGTGGCTGAGGGACGATCTGAAGACCCATGCCGGCGACGGCCGGCCGGTGGTGCTGTTCCAGCACTACGGCTGGGATTCTTTCTCGATCGAGCGCTGGGATCCGACGAAAAGGACCTTCGACGACGACGGCGAGGGCGCGCCGCACTGGTGGAGCGAGGCGGAGCGGCAGGCGATGCTGGACGCGCTCGCGGGCTATAACGTCGTCGGCATTTTTCACGGCCACCAGCACGAGACGCCGATGATCTACCGCCGCGACGGCTTCGACCTGTTCAAGCCCAAGGCCGCCTACATGGGCGGCTTCGCGCTGGTGCGGGTCACGAACGACTTCATGGACGTCGTGCTGGGCGAGGCCGTGGATCGCCGCGGGGCGGTGCGCTTCACCAACGCGTTCAGCAAGGTGTTGGAGAAATGATGCCACCTTTCGGCGTGTCATACCCCCACCCCTAACCCCTCCCTCAAGGGGGAGGGGACTTTGCGGCCGCCACACGTGCAAATTCGTGGACGATTTGCGGCTGAGAAAGATGCCAGCCGGTCCCCCTCCCCCTTGAGGGGACGGTTAGGGGTGGGGGTATGAGGGGACGACTGCCAGTTTGAGCCTGGCGTGACAGTTGACCAGACGCAGCGAGCGGGCCTTGACTGGACCTGCGCTGCCGCCGGCCTATGTTCCGTCCATCCATCCGAGGGAGACCGCCATGACAGAACCCGTCATCACCCAGGCGATGATCGACGCCTATGACGAATACACGCATCTGACGCTGGACCGCCGCGGCTTCATGGAGAAGCTGACGAAGCTGGCGGGATCCGGCGCCGCCGCGGCGGTGATCGCGCCGATGCTGGCGGCAAATTCGGCGCAGGCCGCTGTCGTCGCCGAGGACGATGCGCGGCTGACGGCCGAGGACGTCGCCTGGCCGGGCGACGGGGGCGAGATGAAGGGCTATCTGGTGCGCCCCGCCGAGCAGAGCGGCAAGCTCGGCGCGGTCATCGTCATCCACGAAAACCGCGGGCTGAACGCCCATATCAGGGACGCGGCGCGGCGCATGGCGCTGGAAGGCTTCGTCGCGCTGGCGCCCGATTTTTTGTCGCCGCTCGGCGGCACGCCGGCCGACGAGGAGGCAGCGCGCGGGATGTTCTCGCAGCTCGATCCGGCGAAGACCGCGGCCAACGGCGTGGCGACGATCGCCTATCTGAAGGGCCGCGACGACGTCAACGGCAAGGTCGGCGCCATCGGCTTCTGCTGGGGCGGCGGCACGGTGAACAATCTCGCCGCCGCCGCGCCGGACCTCGCGGCCGGCGTCGCCTATTACGGCGCGCAGGTGAAGGACGAGGCGGCGATCGCCCGGATCGAGGCGCCGCTGCTGCTGCACTATGCCGGCCAGGACGAGCGCATCAATGCCGGCATCGACGCCTACAAGGCGGCGCTGACGGCGGCCGGCAAGGAATTCACGGTCCATGTCTACGAGGGCGCGCAGCACGCCTTCAACAACGACACGTCGCAGGCGCGCTACAACAAGGAGGCCGCGGATCTCGCCTGGGGCAGGACGGTGGCGTTCTTGAAGGAGAAGCTGGGGTAGGGGGCGGTTTTTATGCCGCCGGGTGATTGCGGGGCGCGAGCGCCCAGGACCCAATCCCGCGGCCATGATTTTCGACCGCTAAGGCCCCCTCTCCGTCTCGCCTTACGGGCTCGACACCTCTCCCCCACTGCGTGCTACGGCATGCACACATCTCTGAGAACCCAACCTT
>NZ_JCACER010000028.1:0-79502 GCF_059502445.1 Kumtagia sp. | reverse complement strand
TCAAGGCCGGCAACCTCGCACCCCAGCTCAAGATCGACAACGAGAAGGAAAAGCCCATCACCGTCAACTATGACGAACTGGTGAAGAGCTGGTCGAAGTAGGCGCGAAAGCCCGAACAGCATGCCAGGCAACCGGGGACTAAAATCCCCGGTTGTCGCGTTTTCAGTTGCTGCGAAGGAAATTTGCAGATTTGCACGTAGGGCACTGCAGCGCGCTCGCTCGCTTGAACGCTTTCGGTCGCTTGCAGCGGTTGCCTTGGCCTAAAATGGTGGATTTCTTGGGGGCGATTGTGCAAGAAAATTATTTACAAGAATTGCCGAGCTGATAGGAAGAGGCACGACCACAAAGACTTGGCGCCGCAGATCGCGGCGCAACGACAACCACCTGACCGGGGATGGACACCATGGCACTCGTGACGATGGGGCCGCTGCTGAAGCGCGCGCAGGCGGCACGCTACGGCATCGCCGCCTTCAACATGATCGACTACAACAGCGCCCGTTCGATCGTCGAGGGCGCGGCCGCGCTCGATGCGCCGATCATCGTCCAGGTCTCGGTCAAGACGATCAAGCACTGGGGCTACAAGGCGATCGCCGGCTGGGTGCGCATGCTGGCCGACGACGTCGACGTGCCGGTGGCGCTGCATCTCGACCATTGCAGCGACGCCGACGTCATCCGCCGCTGCATCGACGCCGGCTGGACCTCCGTCATGTTCGACGGCTCGGCGCTGCCGTTCGCCGAGAACCGGGCGCGCTCGCAGGAGATTTATCGCATGACCGAGGCGGCGGGCGTCGGACTGGAGGCCGAGATCGGCGCGATCGGCGGCGTCGAGGACGACAAGTTCGTGGCCGAGGATGCGGCGATCCTCGCCGACTACGACGAATGCGTGGCGTTCGTGAAGGACATGCCGAACCTCGCGGTGTTCGCGCCGGCGATCGGCACGGCGCACGGCTTCTACAAGGGCCAGCCGAAGATCGCCTACGACCTTCTGGCGCGGATAACCGCGGCGGTTCCCATCCCGATCGCGCTGCATGGCGGCACCGGGCTCAGCCAGGAGCAGTTCGACCGCTGCATCGCCAATGGCTGCGCCAAGGTCAACATCTCGACCATGCACAAGCATCGCTTCATCGAGGGCTTTGTCGGCGTGCGGACCGAGAAGCCGAAACTGGAGGAGCCGCTGCCCTTCATCGCCGGCCAGTACGAGGCGATGAAGAAGGACGTGCTCGACATGATCAGGGCCTTCGGCTCGGCCGGCAGGGCGGCACATGCGGCGGGCCTGGAGGCCCGGCCGTGATGCAGGCGCTGATCTTCGACTGCGACGGCGTGCTCGTCGACACCGAACGCGACGGCCACCGCATCGCCTTCAACCAGGCCTTCGCCGAGTTCGGCCTGGATACCGAGTGGAGCGTCGCGCGCTATGGCGAGTTGCTGACGACGGCCGGCGGCAAGGAGCGCATGTGCCGGCATTTCGACGAAACGGGATGGCCGGCCGGACATCCGGACAAGGATGCGCTGATCGCGGCGATCCACCGGCTGAAGACCGATCTTTTCATGCGCCTCATCCGCACCGGCGAATTGCCGCTCAGGCCGGGAATCCGGCGCATCGTCGACGAGGCGATTGCCGCCGGCATCACGCTGGCGGTCTGTTCGACCTCCAACGAGAAGGCCGTGCAGGCGGTGGTCGACGTCATGCTGGGGCGGGACCGGTCGGAGAGGATTGCCGTCTTTGCCGGCGACGCCGTCGCCACCAAGAAACCTGCGCCCGACATCTACGACCTGGCGGCGACGACGCTCGGCCTGACGCCGTCGCGCTGCCTGGTGGTCGAAGACAGCAACAACGGCCTCAGCGCCGCCAAGGCGGCCGGCATGCGCTGCATCGTCACCGTGTCGTCCTATACGGGCGCGGAGGATTTTTCCCGCGCCGACCGGATCGTGCCGGATCTCGACGCCGGCGGGATCGATATAGCGACGTGCCGGGCGCTGGTCGAGGCTCCGGCTGCCGCCTGAGGTCGCTCGTCAGGGCGGCCGTCGGGCTTGTGCCTTTCGATCTCAAGGAGGGGCGATTGCAGATGCGGCGTTCTCCCTCTCCGTCTCGGGCTTCGCCCTCGACACCTCTCCCCCACTTCGTGGGGGCGAGGAACCCAGGCTGGAGGAGCGCCGCCTTCGCGGCAGCGGTTCCTCGCCCCACGAATGTGGGGAGAGGTGTCGAGGGCGAAGCCCGAGACGGAGAGGGGGAACGCCATTGCCAAAATAGCCACGGCTCCGGGATCCCGCGGCGCCGGCAACCGCCTCAGCCGGTCTTGCCGCCGCGCCGGCGATAGCGTCGTTCCAGGGCCGCGCCGGTGGTGCGCAGGCCTTCGGCGATCCGTTCGCCCGTGCGGAACAGCGTCGCGACATAGAGCAGGTCGATCAGGAAGAGCTGGCTGAGACGGCCCTCCAGGAAGTCGCCGTGCAGCGGCACGAGCTGATGGCCGGCGCTCCAGGTGATCAGGGCGACCGTTCCGGCGCTGGCCACGTCCGAGGCGGCGTTGCTGGTGATGGCGATCGTCGTCGCGCCATTGTCGCGGGCCAGAACCAGCGCGTCGGCGACCGTCTCGGTGGTTCCGGTGTGCGAGACGCCGACCATCACATCGCCCGCCTGCAGCGTCGCCGCGACGATCGTCTGCGTATAGCCGTCGCGATAGCTGGTCGCGTCGAGGCCGGCCTTCATGAACAGATGCGCCGCCTCGTCGCAGATCGCGGCGGCGCCGCCGACGCCGACGAAGACGATCTTGCGCGCCTTCCGCAAGGCCTCGACCGCGAGCTCCAGCCGGTGCGCGTCGAGCATGCGTTGCGTGCCGTCGAGACCGGCCATCAGCAGCGAGGCGAGCTTGCCGCTGGTGCTGACCAGCGAGTCGGTCTCGTCGATCTCCAGCGGCAGGTTGACGAAGGCGCTGCGGTTGCGCGTTCCCTCGGCCAGCGACAGCTTCATGTCGGGATAGCCGCCATAGCCGAGCGCGCGGCTGACGCGGCTGATCGTCGCCTCGCTGACGCCGAGCGTGCGGCCGAGCTCGGTGATCGAGCTGTCGAGGCGCTTGTCGGAATTGTTGCGCAGGAAGTCGGCGACGATGCGCTCGGACTTGCGCAGCGTGCCGTAGCGCTCCTGGATGCGCTCGAGGAGGTCGCTGTGCCTGAGATCAGGGGTCGAGGGCGAGTCCGTCATGCGCGCTTCGTCATGTCAGAGGGCGCCGCAAAAACGGCGGCATGGGCCGCTAACTATCATCTCTATCTGTAGAAGAAAAGTTTACCCGCGATCGATCGACGCGTCGGCACCGACGGCCAGCCGGGGGAGATGCGGCGCTGGCGGGATGGCGTTGGAGTCCTTCGGGTGGATACGACGAACGTGAGACGGTATCTGAAAGAAATTTTCCGAATTGTCCGCGCTCCAAGATGAGCGGTCGGGCGCCTTGCCCTTTGGACGCATCCTTTTCGGCGACGATTTTCCAATTTGAGCGGCCGTAAAAAGTAACGTCTATAGTCTGTTAACGAGTTTCTCCTGGTCTGCCGGCAAGGTGGCCCGGGATAAGGTTCGCAATCATGAAGAAAATTTTCTCGACAAGGGGAAAGCGGAATGTTAGGCAGGTTTCCATCGGAAAATCATGGAAATCCGGGGAGTGAGCATCCATGTCAGCGCAGGCCAGCAAGGCGAACGCCCCTTCGCGGGCGCTTCTGGAAAAACTTTTCAGGACAGCCTACAAGATCCGCGTTTTCGAGACCGAGGGCATCAAGCTCTACCGCCAGGGCCTGATCCGGGGCTATTTCCACCCCTATCTCGGCCAGGAGGGCATCGCCACCGGCGTCTGCGCGGCGCTGAGCGAGGGTGACTTCATCGCCTCCACCCATCGCGGCCACGGCCACTGCATCGCCTGGGGCGCGGACGTCAACCGCATGGTGGCCGAGTTGCTGCAGAAGGAGAGCGGCTATTGCCGCGGCTATGGCGGGTCGATGCACATCGCCGACATCAGCGCCGGCAATCTCGGCGCCAACGGCATCGTCGGCGCCGGCACGCCGCTCGGCGTCGGCGCCGCGCTCGCCGCGCAAATCAAGGGTTCTGACGCGGTGACCGTCACCTTCACCACCGACGGCGCCTCCAACAACGGCACCTTCCTGGAATCGCTGAACCTCGCTGCCATCTGGAACCTCGCCTTCGTGCTGGTCATCGAGAACAACCAGTACGCGGTGTCGACCCGCATCGAGGAATCGACCCGCGAGGTCGAACTCTACAAGCGCGGCCTCAGCATCGGCGTCGAGAGCCACCAGGTGGACGGCAACGACCCGCTCGCCGTCTACAACCTGACGCAGCAGGCGGTGGAGAAGTGCCGCCGCGGCGAGGGGCCGATCCTGATCGAGGCCAAGACCTACCGCCACATGGGCCACCATGTGAACGACCCCGGCAAATACATGCCGGCCGACCGGCTCGCCTATTACAAGGAGCGCGATCCGGTCGACCGCGCCCGCAACGCGCTGGTCGAGATGGCCGATGTCGACAAGGCGGAGATCGACGCGATCGAGAGCGAGATCAGGCAGGAGTTCGAGGACGCCGTCGCGTTCTCGAAGGCGAGCCGCGAAATCTCGCTCGCCGAATTCCGCGAATTCGTCGAAGCCTACTGAGTTTCCGGGGAGAGAGAGCCATCATGGCCAGAGAAATCATGTATCGCGATGCGCTGCGCGAGGCCATCGACGAGGAGATGGAGCGCGACGCCACGGTGTTCATCCTGGGCGAGGGCATCGCCGAGCGCGGCGGCTCCTACAAGGTCACCGAGGGCCTGCTGGCGAAATACGGACCCAACCGCGTGCGCGACACGCCGATCGCCGAGGCCGGCATGATCGGCGTCGGCGTCGGCGCGGCGATCGCCGGCGCCCGTCCCATCGTCGAGATCCTCTATATCGACTTCGCCATGCTCGGCATGGACATGCTGGTCAACCAGGCGGCGAAATTCCGGCTGATGACCGGCGGCGACGGCCGCGTGCCCTTCGTCATGCGCACCCAGGGCGGCACCGGCGGCGGCGTCGCGGCGCAGCACTCGCAGAGCCTGGAGGCGCTGTTCTACCACATTCCGGGCCTGAAGGTGGTCATGCCCTCGACGCCGGCGGATGCCAAGGGCCTGCTGAAATACGCGCTGCGGCAGTCCGATCCGGTGATGTTCCTGGAGCACAAGCATCTCTACATGACCAAGGGCCTGGTGCCCGACGACGAGCACGTCGTCGAGTTCGGCAAGGCCGACATCAAGCGGCCGGGCAGCGACGTCACCCTGATCGCCTGGTCGAACATGGTGCCGCGCACGCTCGAAGCCGCCGCCAAGCTGGCCGAGCAGGGCATCGAGGCGGAGGTGCTCGACCCGCGCACGCTGGTGCCGCTGGACAAGCAGGCGATCCTCGCCTCGGTTGCCAGGACCAACCGCGTGGTCATCGTGCAGGAGGCCGTGCGTCGCGGCGGAGTCGCCTCCGACATCGCCTCGATCATCCAGGAGGAGGCCTTCTTCGAACTCGACGCGCCGATCGAGATCGTCGCCGGGCTGAACATCCCGATTCCGTTCAACCTGGAGCTCGAGAAGGCAAGCGTTCCGCAAGTCGACGACATCGTCGCCGCCGCCCGGCGCGCCTTGCACGCCAAGCCGCTCGCGCTGGCCGCCGAGTGAGGGGGACACGACGATGGCTCTTCATGTGCTGGAAAAGCTCGCCGCGACCAACCCCGACTGCGAGATCTGGTGGGATTCCTCGCCGTTGATCTATGCCGGCTGGAAGGCGGCCGTGCTGAAGGACGCCCCAGCGGCCAAGCGGGCGGAGTGGGAAGCGCAACTCACCCGCCTGTTCGACGCCGGCCATGCAGCCGCGACGGGCGAAATGGGTTTCCGCGGCGTCACCACCAACCCGCCGCTCTGCCTGCAGGCGATCCAGGCCGATCCCGGCTTCTGGGCCGACGAGATCCGCAGGCTCGCCGCCGGGAGCGGAGCCGGCGACGTCGAAGGCATCTACTGGGCGATCTATCTCGACGTGGTGCGCCGCGGCGCGGCGATGATCCGCAAGGTGTTCGACGTCTCCGGCGGAAAATACGGCTACGTCTCGGGCCAGGTCGATCCGCGCTTCGTCTCCGACGGGGCGCGCATGCTGGAGCAGGGCCTTGAGCTCGCCGCGATCGCGCCCAACGTGATGGTCAAGATACCCGGCTCCAAAGAAGGCTACGAGGTCATCGAGGAGCTGACGGCGCGCGGCATCGCGACCAACAACACGACCTCCTTCACCGTGCCGCAATATGTCGCCTGCATGGACGCAGTGTCGCGTGGGCTGGAGCGCGCCCGGGCGAACGGCGTCGACCTGTCGCGGTGGCGCTCGGTCATCACCCACATGTCGGCCAGGCTCGGCAATGTCGGCGACCTCAAGGCGCAGGCCGAGGCGCGCGGCATCGCGCTGTCGCCCGAGGACATCCTGCTTGGCGAGCTGGCGGTGCTGAAGCGGGCTTACCGCTACGGCCGCGAGCGCGGCCATCCCAGCAAGATGCTGCAGTGCTCGATGCGGGTCGCCGACGGCGGCCCCGGCGGCACGGCGTCGAGCTGGCACATCGCCAAGATCGCCGGCGGCGATTTCGTCTACACCTGCCCGCCGGGCTACATCGCCCAGCTCATGCAGGCCGAGGACCGCCTTCCGCCCTTCGATGCGGGCGCGATCGAGGAGGACGCTCCAGCCGAAACCTTGGAGAAGCTGATGCGCATTCCGTATTTCCGCCAGGCCTATGAATTCGACGGCATGAAGCCGGAGGAGTTTTCGCGCTTCGGCGCCTTCGCCAGCACCGCGGCGGAGTTCGCGGCCGCCACCCGCAAGACGGTGGATTTCGTCGCCCAGTCGGTCGAAACCGCGCTGCGCCGCGTCGCCTAGGGAGGAACCGTCATGGCACGTCCCATTCTGATGCCGCAGGTCGGGCAGGATCTGACCGAAGGCAAGGTCACGGCGCTGAACGTCAAGGTCGGCGACACGGTAGGGAAAGGCGACATCGTCGCCGAGGTGGAGTCGGAGAAGGCGGTGTTCGAGGTGGAGGCCTTCGAGACCGGCACGGTGCTCGAGATTCGCTGCGCGGTCGGCGAGATGGCAACCGTGCTGGAACCGCTGATCATGGTCGGCGAGGAGGGCGAGGTCTTGCAGAGCGTGCCTGCCGCCGGCTTCTCCGGCGAGGACGCCCAGGCGATCGTAGGCAAGGCCGCGGAAAGCATCGCCGTCCTGCCCGTCGAGGCCGGCCACCAGGCCGAGGCCTTGCTCAGGACCGGGACGGGCGGCTCCTCGCCGCTCGCCCGCCGCATCGCTGCCGCCGCCGGGCTCGATCTCGCGGCGATCCAGGGCAGCGGCCCGCGCGGCGCCGTCGTCAAGCGCGACGTCGAAGCCTATCAGCGCAGCGGCAAGGGCGGCCCGACCTCCGTGGTCGCTTTCAGCGGCGGACCGGCGCGCCCTGCTGCGGGCGGAACACTGCCGCTGCGCACGCTGCAGTCCGGTACCGGCGATCCCGTCGTCTTCATCCACGGGTTTGGTGGCGAGCTGTCGGCCTGGCGGCCGCTGCTGGCGCATCTCGGCCTCGCCAATCCGGTGCTTGCTCTCGACCTGCCCGGGCACGGCTCCGCGGCCGGCGTGACGGCGAGCGATTTCGAGGCGCTGGTCGCCGCGGTCCACGGCGCCCTGGCCGCCGAAAAGGTCGAGCGCCTGCACCTGGTCGGCCATTCGCTCGGCGCGGCGGTGGCGGCAAGCATTGCCGGCGGCGGCGACCTGGACGTGCGCTCGCTGTCGCTGCTTTCGCCGGCCGGGCTCGGCCCGAAGATCAACGGCGACTATGTCGCGGGCTTCCTGTCGGCAAGCTCCGAGGCGGCGCTGAGGGTGTGGCTCGAGCTGCTGGTCCACGATCCGGCGACCCTTCCGGGCGTGCTGGTGCGGGCGACGCTCGCCGGTCGCGACGGCACGGCCATGGTCGACAACCAGGCGAGGCTGGCAAGCGGCGTCTTTGCCGGCAGCACGCAGCTGTTCTCGGTGCGCGACGCGCTGAAGCGCTTCGGCGGGCCGACCCGCGTCATCGTCGGCACGGAGGACCGGATCATTCCCGCGGCACAGGCCGAAGGCGTGTCGGCGCATGTGGCACTGCACCGGCTGCCGCAGGTCGGCCACCTGCCGCAGATCGAGGCCGCCGCGCTGGTCGGCCGCCTCGTCACCGAAACCGTCCGAAGCGCCGGCTGATCCGGCGCTTCTCCTCCCGGCCCCTGCCGCGCGCCGTTCCGGCGCGTGGCGGCGGTCGGTTCCGGATCGCGGTCGTACCCGCCCCGGCTTCAGCGTCTGAAAGGAAGGCCCGATGTCGGCCTATGACGTCATCATCGTCGGCGCCGGTCCCGGCGGCTATGTCGCCGCCATCCGGGCCGGCCAGCTCGGGCTGCGCACGGCGATCGTCGAGCGCAGCCACATTGGCGGCGTCTGCCTGAACTGGGGCTGCATTCCGACCAAGTCGCTGCTGCATTCGGCCGAGCTGCTCGACGGCCTGCGCCGCGCCTCGACCTTCGGCATCGGCGTGGCCGAGCCTTCGGTCAGGTTGGCGAAGATGGTGGATCGCTCGCGCGCGGTGGCGGCCCAGCTCAATTCGGGCGTCCAGTTCCTGCTGCGCAAGAACAAGGTCGACACGATCTGGGGCGAGGCCGAGATTTCGGAGCCAGGCCTGGTGCGCGTAAAACCGTCCGGTGCCGACGCGCCGAAGGGCGCGCTGCCGCCCGGCGACTACCGCGCGGCGCATGTGATCGTCGCCACCGGCGCGCGCGAGCGCCGCCTGCGGGGCATCGAGCCCGATGGCGAGCGCGTGTGGTCCTATCACCATGCCATGACCGCGGCAGTTGTCCCGGCCTCGCTCGTCATCGTCGGCGGCGGCGCCATCGGCGTCGAGTTCGCCAGCCTCTATGCCACGCTCGGCACGATGGTCACGCTGGTCGAGCGTATGCCCCGCCTGCTGCCGCAGGAGGACGCGGAGATCGCCGAGCTGATGGCGAAGGCGTTACGCAAGAAGGGCGTCGAGGTGATCTGCGGCGCCGGCGTCTCCAGCCTGATCCCGGCGGCGGACGGCGTCACTGCCGTGATCGCCGACGCGCAGGGCGAAACCCGCCGGGTCGCGGCGGAGCGGCTGCTGTCGGCCGCCGGTGTCGTCGCCAACATCGACGGCCTCGGGCTGGAGCGGCTTGGCGTCGACGTCAGAAACGGCGCGATCGCGGTCGACGGCGCCGGGCGCACCAACGTTCCCGGCCTCTACGCCATCGGCGATGTCGCCGGCGCGCCGATGCTCGCCCACAAGGCCGAGCACGAGGGCATACGCTGCGTCGAGGCGATCGCCGGACGGCCCACCCATGCGGCGGCGGGGCCGGTCCCGTCCTGCGTGTTCTCGCATCCCCAGGTGGCGTCGGTCGGGCTGACGGAAGAGGCGGCGGCGGCCGCCGGGCTCGCGGTCGATGTCGGGCGTTTCGGTTTCCGCGGCAACGGCAAGGCGGTGACGCTCGGCGAGACCGACGGGCTGGTGAAGGTGCTTTGCGAGCGCGGCAGCGGGCGGCTGGTCGGCACCCACATCATCGGCCCAGGCGCCAGCGAACTCGTTCCGGTGTTCTCGCTGGCGCTGACGCTCGGCGCCACGCGCGACCAGGTGCTGGCGACGGTGTTCCCGCATCCGACCCTGTCGGAGGCGCTGCAGGAGGCCGTGCTGGCTTCCGACGGCCGCGCCATCCACGCCTAGCGGGGTGTTATCGAAATGAATCGGAATCCGGCTCCATCTATCTGTTTTTGCTGCATGACCCTTGTTCGAAACGCCTTCGATTGCTCAGGCTCATGCCCTGGTGCTGGATGAAATGTGGATGAAGCCGATCATCCGACTCCAATTCTTCGTCTTTTCCGCATAGTTCCGGAAAGACTTCGGGATCACGCACCAGAGGACATGGCCGCGATGGACATCGGGACGACAACGGGCGCCAGGGGAACGATCGTCTTCGATCTCGACGGGACGCTGGTCGACAGCGTGCCGGACCTCGCCGGCGCGCTCGACAGCCTGATGGCCGAAAAAGGCCTCGAGGCGATCGGCATCCCGGCGGCGCGCAAGCTGATCGGCCACGGCATACCCAATCTGGTGCGCAGCGCGCTGACGCTGCGCGGCGTCGTCTGGCGGGACGAGCAGGGCGCCGCCGACGTGAAGCGTTTCACCGAGATCTATGCGACGCGCCTGTCCCGCGAGACGCGTCCCTATCCGGACGTCGAACGCGTGCTCGCCATGCTCGCGGCGGAAGGCTGGCGGCTGGCGGTCTGCACCAACAAGATGGAGCGCTTCGCCCGCGCCATCGTCGACGATCTCGGCCTCGGCCGCTATTTCGCCGTCGTCGCCGGACCGGACACTTTCGGCGTCGGCAAGCCGGATCCGCGCCACCTCACCGAGACGGCACGCGCAACGGGCGGCGGCGCGCCGGTCGTCTTCGTCGGCGATTCCGAGGTGGACATCGCCACCGCCAAGGCAGCGGGCGTTCCGGTGGTGGCGCTGAGCTACGGGTATTCCAAGGTTCCGCTCGCCAGCCTGGAGCCGGACGCGCTGATCGACGGTTTTGACGAGCTGCCGGCGGCGCTGGATGCAATCCTCGTCGCCTCCTGGAAGGCGGCGTGACGAAAGGGAACGATCGCGGACGCGCAAGCCCGCCGGGGCAGAGCGCGCCGCGCATCAGGAGAGGAAGACCATGGCGCTGAGGCTGTCGCTGAATACCAATCCGCTGGTCAACCGGTTCGCCGATGTCGACGACCTCGTCGATACGCTGGCCGAGCGCATCCGCATCGGCTACGTCCAGCTGACGCCGGAGTTCATCAACCCGTCCTGGCCGGCCTCGGTCATTACCAAGCGGCTGCGCCAGTTCCGCAAGGCGATCGACCGGACCGGGATCAGGATCACCTCGGTGATGACCAGCACCTATGGCCGCCTGAACCATTTCGGCCATTCCGACGCCGACGTGCGCAAATATTATGTCGAGTGGTTCCGCACCCTAGCTGACATCGCCGGCGAACTGGGCGCCGACGGCATGGGCTCGCAATTCGCCGTGTTCACGCAGAAGGACTACGACGATCCGCAACGCCGCGCGGCGCTGATCGAGACGGTGATCGACTGCTGGCGCGATGTCGCCGAGCAGGGCAGGGCGGCCGGCCTCTCCTATCTCTTCTGGGAGCCGATGTCGGTCGGCCGCGAGTTCGGCCACACCATCGCCGAGTGCCGCGCCTTCGACCGGCGGCTGGCGGCGGCCGACCTCGCCATTCCCTTCCGCATGATCGTCGACATCGACCACGGCGACGTCACCTCGTCCAATCCGGACGATACCGATCCTTATGCCTGGGCCGCGGCTTTCCCGCGGGAGTCGCCCATCATCCATGTCAAGCAGTCGTCGATGAACAAGGGCGGCCACTGGCCCTTCACCGCCCAGCACAACAAGGACGGCCGCATCCAGCCGGAGAAGCTGATCCAGACGGTGAAGGAAGCCGGCGGCACCGACAACGAGATCTGCATGGAGCTCTCCTTCCGCGAGCGCGAGCCGACCGACAGCAACGTCGTCGAGATGATCCGCGAATCGGTCGCCTATTGGGAGCCGCACATCGATACCGGCTTCAACGGCCGCTGAATGCCGGCGAGCGAAGACGCAAAAGATGACGCGGCGTGGCCGCGAAGGAGAATGGCAGGCATGACGAAGACGTTGTGGGTCGGCACGAGCTGGAAGATGAACAAGACACTGGCCGAGGCGATGGTTTTCGCCGAGCGGCTCGCGGCGGCAGATGGGGGCCGCCATCCGCGCGTCCAGCGTTTCGTCATCCCGCCGTTCACGGCGGTCAGGCAGGTGAAGGAGCGGCTGTCGGCCACCAGCGTCAAGGTCGGCGCGCAGAACATGCACTGGGAGGACGGCGGCGCCTGGACGGGCGAGATTTCGCCGGTGATGCTGAAGGACTGCGGCCTCGACCTGGTGGAGATCGGGCACAGCGAGCGGCGCGAGTTCTTCAACGAGACCGACGAGGCGGTCGGGCGCAAGACGGCGGCCGCCGTCCGCCACGGCCTCGTCCCGCTGGTCTGCATCGGCGAGACGCTTGCGGAGCGCGAGGCCGGCCGCGCCGACGAGGTGCTGAAGCGGCAGGTCGAGGCGGCGCTGGCGCCGCTGGAAGGCGAGCAGAAGAAGGCTCCCGTCCTGCTCGCCTACGAACCCGTCTGGGCCATCGGCGTCAACGGCATCCCGGCGACCATGGACTACGCCAACGCCCGCCACGAGAAGATCGCGGCGGTCGCCAGGGCCGCGCTCGGCGTCGCCGTGCCGATCCTCTACGGCGGCAGCGTCAACCCGGACAACTGCGCCGAGCTGATCGGCCAGCCGGCGATCGACGGGCTGTTCATCGGCCGCAGCGCCTGGACCGCCGAGGGCTATCTGGACATTCTCGACCGGACGGCGCGGGCGATCTGAGCCGCATCGTAGGATCACTGCGCGCCGGGCCCGGCGGACGCAGCAAGATCGGTCTGCCGATGTTGTAGCGCCGATTACGCGAGGCCGGAGACCTCGCCGTGATCCAGCCTACTCGGCCGCCTCGCGGACCGGGATCAGGCGGCGTTCCACCTGCTGGAGATGCAGCCGCATGGCCGCCGCGGCGCCGGCGAGATCGCGCTCGGCGATTGCGTCGACGATCCTCTCATGATCGGCGAAGCTGTGATGGTCGGCCGGAGGGCGCGCGCCGTCCGCCCGCAGGCGGCCCCAGACCACTGTGCGACGCACGGCGTTGAGCACGTCGAACAGGCCGAGCAGCACCGTGTTGCCGCTCGCCTGGGCGATCTGGCGGTGCAGCAGGTTGTCGATGTTCTCGTATTGCCGCCACGTCGCGGCCTCGCGCGTCTGGGCGAGCGACTGGCGCATCGCCGCGATGTCGTCCAGCGTGGCGTGCAGGGCCGCCTCGCGCGCGATTTCGGATTCGACGATCAGCCGGGCCCGCATCACGTCCCTCGGATTGGTGCGCTGGGCGATGTCGGAGATGCCGATCGTCTCCTCGACCGGGCCGCTGCCGACGAAGGTGCCCTTGCCGACATGGCGCCAGATGCGGCCGTCCTTCTCCAGCACCGCAAGCGCCTTGCGCAGGTCGCCGCGCGACACGCCCAGCGTCTCGCACAGTTCGCGCTCCGGCGGCAGCCGCGTCTCGCCGGCGGGCTCCATCTGCGCGAGATAGGCCTGCAGCTGCACAAGGGCAGCGTGGCCGCCGTTTCCAATCGTCTCCATTGGTTTGACCAATCCCGATGATCTCGTCGCGGTGTTAGATCGAATGGCAGATTCCGTCAATGTTCCAAGCGCCTGGCCTCTCCATGGTGAGCCCTTCCCGCTTTCGTGACAAGCCATCTCTTGACCAATCCGCGCTTGGTGTTTAACCATTAGAAAAATTGGTTACAAAAAACAACGGGAGGAACAGCCGTGACCAGCCTTTGCAGACGTATCCTGTTAGCGGGTGCCTTCGCCCTGGGGCTCGCGGGCGCCATGCCGGTGGGAGCCGCCAGCGCCGGCGACATGCGCATCGCCTTCGGCGACCTGCCCGGCATCGAATCGATCCAGACGCTCGCCGCCATCGAGCGCGCCAGGGAGCGCGGGGTGAACGTCGAGCTGATCATCCTCAACGACGAGGATCTGGCCGCCCAGGCGATCGTCTCAGGCCAGGCCGATGTCGGCATCGGCGCGCCCTACACGCTCATCCAGAAGGCCGGCGTGCCGATCCGCCTGTTCGCGCAGATATCGACGCTGCGCTTCTTTCCCGTCGTCAACGGCGAGCACTACAAGGAGTGGAAGGATCTCGACGGGCAGGAGGTCGCCGTCCAGGCCCGCGGCTCCGGCACCGAGGCGGTCATGCTGCTGATGGCCAAGAACCACGGCATCACGCTCGGCAAGGTCAGCTATGTGCCGGGCTCGGAAGTGCGTCGCAACGCGCTCATCCAGGGCACGATCAAGGCTTCGATCGTCGACGCGGCCAACCGGCGCGCGCTCGAAGCCGAGGCGCCGGGCCGCTTCATCGTGCTGCCGGTCGACGACCTGAAGGCGACCGACGAGGGCCTGTTCGCCACTGCCGACTACCTGAAGAACAACGCGGCCGATGTCGACATCCTGGTCGAGGAGCTGATGAAGACGGCGCGCGAGATCGCCGCGAACCCGGCCGTCGCCGTCGACTTCCGCAACAAATACAAGCTGCTGCCGGACCTCGGGGCGGAGGCCGACACCGAGATCTCCGAATATTACAAGGAGAGCGCCGACGCCGGCAGCCTGGTGCTGAACGGCGGCGGCGCCGAGGCGGCCAAGGACGATTTCGCCTTCTTCAGCCTGTCCGGGCAGATCGAAGGCGATCCGGCGACCCTCAAGGTCGAGCAGTTCTGGGACGTGGCGGCGATCGATCGCGCCGCCGGCAAGCTCGGCGCGAAGTAGGCGCTGGGATGGCGATCGGCATCAGGACAGGGGAGGAGGGGTCGGCCGGCCTCGCCTCCGCTCCGGCCCGCAGCGAGGCCGGAGGGTGGCGGGACCGGCCGATACTCCTCAGGATCATCTCGATCGTGCTGTTCGCGATGGTCTGGGAAATCGCCGGCCGGATACCGGTGAGTTTTGCGTTTCCGACCTTCTTCGACACGCTTGCCGCCTTCTTCGGCCTGATCGCCGACGGCAGCCTGCCGATGGCCTATCTGTCGACGCTGCAGCCGCTGCTGCTCGGGGTGGTGCTGTCGGCCTTCCTGGGCGTCGGGCTCGGCACGATCTGCGGGCTGTGGCGCCCCGGCGAGTGGCTGGTGATCCCGATCTTCATCGTGCTGCAGGCGGCGCCGGTCGCGGCGTTCATCCCGATGGTCACCTTCGTCTACGGCATCGGCATGACGGCGAAGACGCTCGCGGTGATGATCCTCGCTTTGCCGGTGATCGTGCTCAATACCTACAAGGCGGTGCGCAACGTCAACGAGTCCCTGCTGGTGATGTGCCGCTCGTTCCTCGGCACGCGATGGCAGGTGGTCGAGAAGATCATCCTGCCGGACGCCAGCCCGGTGATCTTCGCCGGGCTGCGGCTCGGCGTGGCGGCGGGTTTCGTCGGCGTCGTGCTGGCGGAACTGCTGATCACGCCGACGGGCATAGGCGACCTCATCACCTTCCACCGCTCGCGCGCCGACTATGCCGAGATGTACGCAACCATCGCCTCGATCATCGCCCTGTCGACCCTGACGCTCGTCGCGCTGCAGTGGGTCGAGGTGCGTGTCTTCAGGCCGGAAAAGAGAGGAGCCTGAGATGCGCACGGCCGTCTTGCGAAAGGAACCGTCGACGATGCCCGCAGCAGTCGACACGATCGTGGGGGTGCGGGGCATCTCGAAAAATTACGGAAACGTCGAGGCGCTGCGCGGCATCGACCTCGACTTTCCCAGGGGCAAGCTGACCAGCCTGCTCGGCCCGAGCGGCTGCGGGAAGACGACGCTGTTGAAGATCATCGCCGGCCTGATAGAGGCCGACGCCGGCACGGTCACGATCGACGGCAAGGTGGTCAGGGCGCCCGGTCCGGAACGCGCCTTCGTGTTCCAGGATTTCGCGCTGATGCCGTGGGCGACGGCGCTGCGCAACGTCGCCTTCGGCCTCGAACTGCGCGGCAGGGCCAGGGCGGAGCGCGAGGAGATCGCCCGCCACTATCTGTCGGAGGTCGGGCTCGCCGGCTTCGAGGACAAGTATCCGCACGAGCTGTCGGGCGGCATGCGCCAGCGCGTCGGCCTGGCGCGCGCGCTGTCGGTCGATGCAGACGTGCTTTTGCTCGACGAGCCGTTCTCGGCGGTGGACGAGCAGAACCGGCGAAAGTTCCAGGAGGACCTGATCCGGCTGCGCGCCACGCAGAACAAGACCTTCATCTTCGTGACGCATTCGATCGAGGAGGCGGTCTACATCTCCGACCGCATCGTGCTCTTGTCGCCGCGTCCCGGCCGGGTTTCGCAGATCATCGAGCCGGACATCGACCGCTCCGGCGATCCCGAGCGCATCCACCGCGACAAGCACTACCTCGATACGGTCGACGAGATATGGCAGGGATTGCGGCAATATGTGGAGTGACCGGCCATGACGCTGTTCGGCTACCGCGTGCCGATGATGGCCTCGCTGCTGGTCTGGTGCCTGGCATGGGAGATCGTCGGCCGGCTCGACCTGGTGTTCCTGCTGCCGCCCTTCAGCGACGTGCTTCGGGCCGTCGTCGGTCTCGTGCAGACGCCGTCCTGGCAGGGTGCGACGCTGACGACGCTGCGCGCCTTCGTCACCGGCATGACGCTGGCGATCGTGATCGGCGTGCCGCTCGGGGTGCTGATGGGCCGCGTCCGGGTGGCCGACGACCTGCTCGGCATGTGGGTCAACATCTTCTCCAGCGCGCCGCTGTCGGCGCTGGTGCCGGTGCTGATGATCCTGTTCGGCTTCGGCGAGCGGACCATCGTGGCGGCGGTGTTCCTGTTCGCGATCTGGATCATCGTGCTCGATACCCGCGCCGGCGTCCGCCACATCTCACCGTCGCTGATCGAGATGGCGCGCTCCTACGGCGCGACGCGGCGCGCGCTCTACGCCAAGATCATCCTGTGGGCGGCGCTGCCGGAAATCCTCGCCGGCATCCGGCTCGGCCTCATCCGCGGCGTCAAGGGCGTCGTGATCGGCCAGCTGCTCGTCTCCATCATCGGCTACGGGGCGCTGTTCGAGACGTTCTCGCGCAACTTCCGCATGGCCGAGTTCTGGGCCCTCACCATCATCCTCTTCGCCTTCGCCCTGCTGATCGCCGAACTGATCGAGAGGGCCGAAGCCAAGGTCGAATATTACGCAGGAGCTAGACAGTGACCGTTCATACCAAGGCCGCGACCTACGTCATCGAGCCGCCCGTCATCCCGACGATACCGGTGGCCAACTCCGACGACCTGTTCCCGGTGCGCAGGGTCTATTGCGTCGGCCGCAACTATGCCGCGCATGCCGTCGAGATGGGGCACGACCCCGACAAGGAACCGCCCTTCTTCTTCCAGAAGAATCCCGACAATCTGAACATAAGCGGGGAGTTCCCCTATCCGCCCGCCTCGAACGACGTCCACTACGAGATCGAGATGGTGGTGGCGCTGAAGGGCGGCGGCAGGGACATCCCGCTCGACAGGGCGCTGGACTGCGTGTTCGGCTACGGCGTCGGCCTCGACATGACGCGGCGCGACCTGCAAGGCAAGGCCAAGGATATGGGTCGGCCCTGGGAGGTCGGCAAGGCCTTCGAGGCGTCGGCGCCCTGCTCTGCGCTTGTTCCGGCCAGCGCAATCGGCAATCCGTCCAGCGGCGCCATCTGGCTCGACGTCAACGGCGAGCGCCGGCAGACCGGCGACCTCAACCAGATGATCTGGAAGGTGCCGGAGATGATCAGCTACCTCTCCGGCCTGTTCACTCTGAAGCCCGGCGACGTCATCCTGTCGGGAACGCCGGCCGGCGTCGGCGCCGTCAAGCGCGGCGACGTGCTCAAGGGCCATGTCGACGGCATCGGCGACCTAGAGGTGCGGGTGGTGTGAGGCGAACGGTCTTGCCGTAGCGCTGATGATCGCCGGCGCGGCCGCGCCGTCAGCCTATCGAGTGCGACGGTCGGGCCGGGTTTGGGCTCCTCCGCCCAGTCCTTCGAGGAGGGTGACCAGCCACGCCATGCCGGCGTCGCGCATCGCCGGCTGCGGCGCCACGATCGTCAGGGCGAACTTGCCGAGCGGCAGGGGAGGCTCGATGCCGATCACGCCGAAGCGGCTCGCATGCAGCTCGACGAAGCGTCGCGGCAACGCTGAGATCAGATCGCTGTCGGCAAGCACCGCGAGCGCGAACATGAAATTCGGAACCGTCAGCGCAACCCGCCGCGAAAACCCTTGCCCGGCAAGGACATTGTCGACGAAGCCGTGGGAGTCTCCGGTTTGCGACACCACCAGGTGCCGCAGCCGGCAGTAGTTCGACACGCTGGGGGCGGCCGCGAACGGGTGGCCGGCGCGCGCGGCGACGATGAAATCCTCCTGGTAGAGAAGGCTCCGCCAGAACCGGACGGGAGGATCGTCATAGGGTAAGACGGCGACATCCATCATGCGCGCTTCCAGCTCGGCAAGGGCATCCTGCCAGGCGACCGCTGGGGAGGTTTCTCCCTGCCGAGGCAGCAACTGGCGGATGCCGATGGCTATGCCGGGTGCCGCATGCGCCAGCTTTTCGAGCAAGGCCGGCAGGAACACGGCGGACACGCCGTCCGGCGCTCCGATGGTGAAGCGCCGCGTCGATGTCGCCGGATCGAACGGCCGGGCGGTGGCGACGACACCCCGGACGCGGGACAGGATATCGGCGATCGGCTGATCGAGTTCTTCCGCGCGCTGCGTCGGAACGACGCCCCTGGGCGTCTTCAGAAACAGCGGGTCTCCCAGCAGCGAGCGCAAGCGGCCGAGGCCGTGGCTCACCGCCGATGGCGAGAGGTTGAGGCGCTGCGCCGCCCGCCCGACATGGCGCTCCTCGAACACGGCTTCGAACAGAACCAGCAGGTTGAGGTCGATTCGCGACAGATCGATTTCATGCAGCATATTGCTGAAATCATATCATTGGATTCATGAGACCGGAAGTGAGAAGACAGGCCATGCCCGGCACCGGCCGGCACATGACCCAACGGAGCGAATGGATATCCCGATGCTCATGTTCAGGCGCATCAGCAACCCGAAGCGACGCGCGGCGAAAAAAATCTCGCGGCGCACGGCCATGACACTCGCCCTTGCCGCTCCGCTGTCCGCCCGCGCCGCGCAGGCATCGCCGGATGCGGACGATGTGCTTGCCGACATCATCCGCCGCACCGAGCAGCAGGCGGCGGCTTTCATGGCCGGCGACATGACAAGATGGGCGGCGCTCATCCGGCTGTCGGACGATTTCACGCTGATGCAGCCGTTCGGTGGTCCGGCCAGCCACGGTTTCGACGGCAGCCCGCGGCATTTGGCCGAACTTGCCGCCTACTTCCGCAATGGCGACGGAACGCTCGAGGTCAGCCAGTCCCATGTGACCCGGGACATGATCGTCCTGGTGATGGTCGAACGCCAGCATGGGGAGGTCGGTGGCCTTCCGGACCAGGAATGGTCGCTGCGGGTGACGCAGGTCTACCGGCGGCAGGGCGCGGAATGGCTCCTGGTGCATCGCCATGCGGACCCGCTGGTGCGCAAGATCGGCCTGGAGCGGGCCGCCGCACTGGCGCGCGGCTGAACGGCAAAGTTCGACACGCGGCGGGCTAAGCCGCGCGCCGCCGGAGGTAGTATCATGTCAACGCGACGATATCAGCAGTTCGGCCCGCTCGGCCGCGAAATTGATGAAGGTCCGTACCCGTGCCGGCACGAAGCGCTGGCGCGGATAGACGAAATACAGCGATCTCGGCGGGGTCGAGTATTCCGGGAGGACGCGCACCAGCGCCTGCTGACCGCGCCAGGCTTTTTCCATCGGCGCCGGCAGGTAGCCGATGCCAAGATCGAGGTCGATGAAGCTGCGGCTTACATAGAAGTCGTTGGAGGTGATCGGCGCGTCGAGCGTCACGTCGACGATCTCGCCGCGATACAGCATTTTCCCGTCGCGGCTGAAGCCGACGATCTGATGATCGGCCAGATCTTCGAGCGTTTGCGGCGTGCCGTGGCGGTCGAGATAGGCCTGGCTGGCGTAGTAGCCGCCGTACCCGTCCATGATTTTCCGCACGATAAGGCTCGAATCCTTCAGCGGGCCGACACGGATGGCAAGGTCGATGCCTTCGGCGACCAGGTCGGCGATCCGGTCCATCACCAGCACCTCGACCTTCACGGCCGGGAATTTCTGCCGGTAGGCCATGATCAGCTCGGGCAGCAGGCTGCGGCCGAACACCGTGGGGCCGGTTATCCGCAGCGTGCCCGTCGGTTCGTCGTTGTCGGAGGCGAGTTCCGCCTCGGCGGTCTCGATCTCCTGCAGCGCGGTGCGGCAGCGGTCGAGATAAAGCTCTCCGGCCGACGTCGCCCGCAGCTGCCGCGTCGTCCGATGGATGAGCGTCGTGCCGAGGCGCTTTTCGAGCGCCGCGACCTTGGCGCTGACGGTCGTCGTGGGCATGCCGAGCAGACGGGCCGCGGCGGCGAAGCTGCCAGCCTCCAGGACGCGGACGAAGACAGTGATCTCATCGATGCGCATATCCTGCATTATGCAGAATATTGCACGGTGAATCCAGTCTATGCCGACTAATGCAAAAGGCAGATATGAAGTAGAAGCTTCGGGCTGAAGAGAAACAACTTCGGGTGTCTTGAACCCCCCTTGGGGTCATGGTGACCCGGGTCAGACTACAAGAGAAGATAGCAGGCGCAGTTCTTGAAATCATAGATCAGTCGAGCGCGCCTGCGGTGCCCTCCAAACCATCGTCACGCTGACAGGCCTGCACCATCCGCGCAGGGCTGTGCCGGAGGTTTGCCTGGACCGGGTGCCTTGGACAGGGCAGCGGCCAGGCGACGAAGGCGGGCAAAGCCGGCTGCCGCGGCGTCGTGGCCTCAATCGTGGGGAGAATCGCATGGACTTCTGGACGGAAGCTATCGGCTTTCTGGGCAGCGGCTTCGCCGTGCTCACCTACTGGATGCGGGACATGCTGCCGCTGCGGATCGCAGCGGTGCTGAGCTGCCTGTTCTTCATCGCCTATGCGGTGGCGATCGGCAGCCTGCCGCTGCTGACGATGGAAATCGTGCTGTTGCCGATCAACGCCTACCGGCTGCTCGAATTGCGCCGCGGCAGGCAGCCGGCCAAGGCGCAGGCGAGGATCTGACATGCTGGAAAGACCGAACCCGATCATCCGGCGGGCAGCCAGGGACGAGATCGCCGAGATCGCCGATCTCGTCGCGGCGGCCATCGAGACGTTCCGCGGCATCGTCCGCGACAAGGTGCTCGACCTCTACATCCAACACTCCCGCGATGCCGTCGCCCGCTGGAACCACGACGTCCTGGTCGTCGAGGCGGAAGGCCGCCTGGCCGGCACTGTCACCTATGTCGATCGAACGCATGAAGCCGGATACGGCCTGCCGGCGGACTGGTCGACATTCCGCACGCTCGCCGTTCATCCATGGGCACGCGGCAGGGGGCTCGGCGCCGCCCTGGTTCAGCATTGCATCGAAACGGCTCGCCGCGACGGGGCGTCGGTGCTGGGCATCCATGCCGGCGCCTTCATGGCGATCGCGCGCGGCATGTACAAGCGGGCCGGCTTCGTGCGCTGCCCCGAATACGATCTGTTTGCCTCCGGCGTCTTCGACTTCGACCCGTCCGAGGGCGATGTCCTGGTCGCGGCCTATCGGCTGGACCTTTGACCCGCGCGGCGCATCCAAGGAACACGATCATGCCAGAGACGCACCTCTATCTGTTGCTGTGGGCCGCGCTGTCCTTCTGGGTGCTCGGGCAGATCTGGCTGGTGCAGATCGTCATCTATCCGCTGTTCGCCAGGGTCGGCGAGCGCGACTATGTCGGTTACCACGGGTTCTATTCGCGGCGCATTCCGCTGCCGGTGATCCTGCCGGGTTTCGCCAGCTTCCTGCTGCCGATGGCGCTCGCATTGTTCGGGCCGGCCGTGCCGCCGTGGATGACCATCGTTAACATAGCGGCGGGAGTCGTCGGCCTCCTGGTGACCGTCGGTCTGGAAATCCCACGGCACGGCAAGCTGGAGAAGTCGGGCAAGAACGAGCCCCTTATCGCTGAGCTCATCCGCTACAACTGGCCACGCACGGCCTCGATCACCGTCCAGGCGATCGTCACGATGTTCATGCTGGCGCACGTGCTCGGAGGCTGATCGAAGCTCCACCATAACAACAAGGCAAAGGCGCCGCGGTTTCAGCCGCCAGGATCACGACCGACGGTCGATGCATCCGGCTGCTTGCCGCAAACGACCTGACGCCACTCTCCATCCAGCTGGAATTTCGCGCCGCCGGCCATATCGGCCGGCGAACCCTGCCGCTCGCCGGCAGCAAACCTGGCCGCTCCTGCGGCGAAGCAAAATTTTGGAAGGAACAACGACAATGGCTGAAATTATCGGCAACGACGAGGACAATTTCCTGAAAGCGATCGAGTTCAACTCCGACGACGTCATTCGCGGCCTCGGCGGCAACGACGTACTCGACGGGGATTTCGGCAATGATGTCCTGGATGGCGGCTCGGGCGTCGACACCGCCTTCTTCGACGCATTGGGTTTCGGCTGGACGATCAATCTGCAAACCGGACTTGCCGTCGTCAACGGCGGAACACAGGGCCGCGCCGAACTGATCAGCATCGAGAACGTCACCGGATCCACCCTCCGCGACGCCATCCTGGGCAATGCCGGAGCCAATGTGCTCGACGGCCGCGATGGCGACGACACGATGAGCGGCGCCGGCGGCGACGACCTGCTGATCGGCGGCCTCGGCAACGACACGCTCGACGGCAATGAGGGCAACGATACGTTCGTCGGCGGTTCCGGCGGCGATGTCATGACCGGCGGCGACGGCATCGACACGGCCGACTATTCGAACAGCAACCAGGGCGTCACAGTCAACCTGACCGATGGGTTCGGCTTTCTCGGCGATGCCGGTGGCGACAGGCTGTTCGGCATCGAGAACCTGCTCGGCTCGACCCATGGAGACCACCTCCTCGGCAATGGAGCGGCCAATTTCCTGGCGGGCGGCGCAGGCGTCGACAAGATCGAGGGTGGCGCAGGCAACGACAAGATCGAGGGCGGCGCCGATGCCGACCTGCTGGACGGCGGCGCCGGCATCGACCAGCTCCGCTATGCCGGTTCGTCGGCCGGCGTGTTCGTCAGCCTCGCGGGCAACGTCGCCTTGTTCGGTGATGCGGCGGGCGACACGATCATCAGGTTCGAGGACCTCGTCGGCTCGAATTTCGACGACGTGCTCGAGGGCAGCAACGATCGCAACTTCCTCGGCGGGTTGAACGGCGCCGACCAGTTGCTCGGCCAGGGCGGCGACGACACGCTGTTCGGCGACGCCGGCAATGACGGGCTGGACGGCGGCGACGGCAGCGACGTTCTCGTCGGCGGTGCCGGCGCGGATGTGCTGATAGGCGGCGCCGGCGTCGACGCCGCGTCCTATGCCAACGCCGGCAGCGCCGTCACGGTTTCCCTTGCCGCGAACTCAGGCACGGGCAGCGATGCGGCCGGAGACACGTTCTCCGGCATCGAAAACCTGATCGGATCGCGCTTCGGCGACACGCTGGATGGCGACAATGGGGGCAACGTGCTCTTCGGCCTCGATGGCGGCGACACGCTGCGCGGGCTGGACGGCGCCGACTCGCTGGACGGCGGCCTCGGCGGCGACAAGCTGTTCGGCGGCGCCGGCAACGATCTGCTCAATGGCGGCGCCGGCGCGGACCAGTTGGTCGGCGGCACCGGCATCGACCGGGCGAACTATGTCGCCTCGGGCGCCGGCGTGCAGGTTTTCCTCGACGGCGGACTGGGCTTCCAGGGCGACGCGCAGGGCGACACGTTTAGCGGTATCGAGGAAGTCGTCGGCTCGAACTTCGCCGACCTCCTGGTCGGCGACGCCGCCAACAACTTCTTCGGCGGCCTCAATGCCGACGACTTCCTTGCCGGGGACGCCGGCGATGACACGATGTTCGGCGACGCCGGCAGTGACCAGATGTTCGGCGGCGACGGCCGGGATGTCCTGGTCGGCGGCGCTGGCGCTGACACACTCGACGGCGGCGCCGGCATAGATCGCGTCTCCTATCACACCTCCGGCGCCGGCGTTCTGGTCGTTCTCGGCTCGAAGCTCGGCTTCGACGGCGATGCGCAGGGCGACACGCTGGAAGGCATCGAGGAGGTCGTCGGTTCGAATTTCAACGACACGCTCGCCGGCGACAACGCCAACAATTTCCTCGGCGGCCTCAACGGCGCCGACGTGCTGTCCGGCGAAGGCGGTGACGACGAGTTGTTCGGCGATGGCGGCGCCGACGCACTCGACGGCGGCGCCGGCAACGACATCCTTGTCGGCGGCGCCGGCGGCGACAAGATCAACGGCGGCGCGGGCATCGACACGGCGAGCTATGCCAATGCCGCCTCGGCCATCATCGTGAACATCTCCGACGACGATACTTTCGTCGTATCGGGCGATGCGCCTGGCGACGAACTCATAAGCATCGAAAACCTGACTGGTTCCCGCTTCGACGACGGGTTGGTCGGCAGCAACGGTGCGAACAAGCTGTCGGGAGGGGACGGAAACGACTTGCTGGAAGGACGCGGCGGCGACGATCTGCTCGACGGCGGCGCCGGCGCGGACGGCCTGACCGGCGGCCTGGGCAACGATCTCTATGTTGTGGACTTCAGGGAAGACAACATCATCGAGCGCGCCGGGGAAGGGACGGCCGACCGGGTGGCGGCCGCGGTGGACTTCGCCCTTCAGTCCACCGACGATATCGAAATCCTGACGACGACCAACACCACGAGCACGGCCGCCATCGACCTCACCGGCAATGAACTGCGGCAGAAGATCACCGGCAACGCCGGCGCCAACGTCCTGCATGACGGCGGCAGCGGCAAGGCCGACGTGATGACGGGCCTCGGCGGCAACGACAGCTACCGGGTATTCAATTCCGGCGACGTCATCGTCGAGAAGGCCGGCCAGGGGAGCGGCGACAAGGTGATCGCCGCCGTCGACTACAAGCTCGGCGCCGCCGTCCAGGTCGAGATCATGCAGACCAACGGCTCGGCCGGAACGGCGGCGATCGACCTGACCGGCAACGAGTTCGGCCAGCAGATCATCGGCAATGCCGGCGCCAACCGGCTGGAGGGCAAGGGCGGCAACGACACGTTGAGCGGCGGCAGCGGCGCCGACACGTTCGTGTTCGCTTCGAAGCTCGGGGCGGGAAATGTCGACAGGATCGTCGACTTCAGCGTGCCGGCCGATCGCATGCTCCTGTCGGACGCGTTCTTCACGGCGCTCGACACCGGCACGCTGTCGGCGGCGGCCTTCCGCGCCAACACGACTGGGCTGGCGCAGGATGCTTCCGACCGCATCATCTATGAGCGCGATACCGGAAAGCTGTTCTACGACGCTGACGGCGCCGGCGGTTCCGCAGGCATCCACTTCGCCACGCTCACCGTCGGCCTGGCGCTGACCAACGCCGACTTCTCGATCGCCTAGACCGCCCGGGGCAGCCGCGTTCCGCCGCCGGCAGGGCGGGACGCGGAGGGCAGGGGCCGGGCAGATCGCCGGAAGCCGGCGGACTGCCCGGCTATCCGCACGACCGGCGACCCGGCCGAGCGCCGCCGGCTTCCATCACCGCGACCGCAGCAGGTTCTGCGCGATATGCCAGGCCTGCTCGACGTGCCGCCGGGCGGCTGCTTCCGCCCGCTCGGGATCACGCGACCTGATCGCATCCATGATGGCCGTCATCTCCGCGATGGCCGGCTTGCGGCGGTCCGCCGAGGCGATGGTCATGGACCGCAACTGGTTGATGCGCACGTTCAGCCCCTGCACGATCTCCCAGGCGATGTGCTTGCCGGCGGCCCCGAAAAGCTCCTCGTAGAATTTCGTCGTCGCGCGCATCACCTTGATCGGTTCGCTGGCCGCCCATGCTTCGAGCAATCCGTCGAAGGCGGCATCGAGGCCGGCGATCTGCCGATCCGTCGCCGATTGGGCGCAGGCGCGCGCGGCGATCCCCTCCAGCAGCGCCCGCAATTCATAGATCTCGTCGGTGCGGTTGAGATCCGGCTTGGCGACCGCGGGGCCGTGCCCGGGGATCATCTCGACGAGTCCCTCGGTCTCCAGTTGCCGCAGAACCTCGCGGACCACCGACCGGCTCACCCCGAGCTGGTCGCATAGCGGCCGCTCGACCAGCCGTTCTCCGGGCTGGAAGCGGAAATCCATGATGGCCTCGCGCATCCGCTCGAGCGCCAGCGTCCGCAAGGTCTTGGTCGAGCGTTCGATCCGGAGCGTTTCGTCCATCGGGCGGGAAGCCTTTTCTGCGAAGCCCAAGAAAACAGATTCGGCGATCCATTGACAGGGTATGTGGTCGATAGTAGTATGGTATACCATAAGACAATGCAAGGCTGAGCCATGCCCGGCCTGTCGAGGTACCCTCTCATGACGCCTGCCATCCGAAAGACCGTCACCTATGTCGAGAACACGCTGGTCGAGGGTGGCAAGGCAGCGCCCCGGCCGCTGCGGCTGATCGGCGTCGCCGCGGTGCTGGCCAATCCGTGGGCGGGGCGTGGCTTCACAGAGGATCTGTCGCCGGAAATCCGCGCCTGCGCGCCGGTGCTCGGCGAGATGCTGACGCGCGAGATTCTCGCCGTCGCCGGTTCGGGCGACGCGATCGAAGGCTATGGCAAGGCGGCCATCTGCGGCACGGCGGGCGAGATCGAGCATGCGTCGGCGCTGATCCACACGCTGCATTTCGGCAATCATTATCGCCGCGCGGTCGGCGCCAAGACCTATCTCGCCTTCACCAACCTGCGCGGCGGGCCGAACACCCCGATCATGATCCCGCTGATGGACAAGAACGACGAGGGCCGCCGCTCGCATTATCTGACCGTGCATTTCCAGATCGGCGATGCGCCGGCACCCGACGAGCTCGTCGTGGCGCTGGGCGCGTCGATCGGCGGCCGGCCGCACCACCGCATCGGCGACCGCTACCAGGATCTCAAGGAGGTCGGCGACCTTCATGGCTGAGCGGCTCGCCATGCCCGCCCGCCTGCGCGGCGGCGCCTCTGCCGGGACCGGCTATATCCGCGCCGGCGCGGGCGAGCCGCTGCTGCTGATCCACGGCGTCGGCATGAATGCGGCGATCTGGCAGCCGCAGATCGAGTTGCTGAAGGAGCGCTACGACGTCGTCGCCATCGACATGCTCGGCCATGGCGAATCCCGGTTGCCGCCGGAAAATCCGGTTCTCGCCGACTACGCCGGGCAGGTGATCGAGCTGCTCGATCATCTCGGCCTGGACAGGGTGTCGATCGTCGGCCATTCGATGGGCGCGCTGGTCGCCCAGGAAGTGGCACTGCGCGCACCGCAACGCGTCAGGCGCATCGTGTCGCTCAACGCCGTGTTCCGGCGCCCGCCGTCGCTCGCCCGGGCGGTGCGCGAGCGTGCCGCCGGCCTGAACGGTCACCATCACGGCTCCGGCGTCGATGCCACCATCGCGCGCTGGTTTGGCGATCCCGTGCCTGCCGGACTGGCCGATGCCGCGGCGAAAGCCCGCGATGCGCTGACGCGCGTCGATCCCGAGGGTTACACGCGGACCTATCGGCTATTCGCACATGCCGACGCGGACCATGTCGAGCGCCTGCCGGACCTGGCGATGCCCGCCCTGTTCATGACGGGATCGGACGACGCGAACTCGTCGCCGGCGATGTCGGCGGCGATGGCGCGGCTGGCACCGCTCGGCCGCTGTGTCGTGCTGGACGGCGAAAGGCACATGATGGCCCTCGCTTCGCCCGAGAAGGTGACGCGGCATATCGCCGATTTTCTCCAAGCCGATGCGGGGTGGTCGACCGGGTCGCAAGCCGACGCGGGCGTCGATGCCATGGAATTCAGGCGGGCGCTCGGCTCGTTCCTGACCGGCGTCACCATCGTGACGACGGTCGGCGCCGACGGCGAACCCCGGGGGTTCACCGCCAACTCGTTCACCTCGGTGTCGCTCGATCCGCCGCTCGTTCTGGTCTGCATCGCCAAGAAGGCGCACGGCCATCCGGTGTTCGCCGCCTCGCGGAGCTTTGCCGTCAACGTGCTCGGCGAGAGCCAGAAGGCCGCGTCCGGCGTCTTTGCGTCGAAGGCGGCGGACAAGTTCGCGGCGGTCTCATGGCGTCCGGGCTCGACAGGTTCTCCGATGATCGGCGGCTCCGTCGCCGCCTTCGATTGCGACATGGAGCAATTGGTGGACGCCGGCGATCATTCGATCCTCATCGGCCGGGTCCGCGATTTTTCCCACAATGCATCGCAGCCGCTCGGCTATTGCCGCGGCGCCTACGTCAATTTCGGTCTCAGCCAGGAAGCGCTGGCGACCGCGCCGCCGAACATGGAGGTCGGCGCCATTCTCGAACATGAAGGCCGCGTGCTGTTCTTCGAGGCGGCGGACGGCTCGCACGTACTGCCCGCCGGCATCGGCCTGGGCGCACCGGGCGATGCCGCAAGCCTCAAGGGACGCCTGGCAGCCAGGGCCGTCGACGCTCAACTCGGCTTTCTCTTCGCGGTCTGGGACGACACCGCGAGGCCGTCGCGCACCCACGTCTACTACCGTGGTACGCTCGATGCGCCCTTGCCCGGCGACCGTCAGGCCCGTCTCGTGGACATAGAGCGCATCGCCGACCTGAAGATAGCCGACCCGGCGGTGCGCATCATGCTCGCCCGCTACGTCCGGGAGCGAACCGAGGACGCCTTCGGCGTCTATGTCGGCAGCGAGATCGAAGGCGAGGTGCAGCCGCTGGCCAGGCGGGTGCCCGCCGCCGTCCCTTCCTCCGGTGTCAGGTAGAAGAATGAAGTTCTCGCTTTTCGTGCATATGGAACGTTCCGATCCGGCGAAGCCGCATGTCGAGCTGCTGGCGGAGCTGGAGGAGTTCGTGCTGATGGCGGAGGACGCGGGCTTCGAGGCGGCCTGGATCGGCGAGCATCACGGGATGGAGTTCACCATCTCGCCAAACCCGTTCATCAACATCGCCTATCTCGGCGCCAGGACGAAGCGCATCCGCCTGGGCACCGGCACCATCGTCGCCCCCTTCTGGCATCCCATCAAGCTTGCCGGCGAGGCAGCGATGGCCGACGTCGCCACCGGCGGCCGGCTCGACATCGGCATCGCGCGCGGCGCCTACAGCTACGAATATCAGCGGCTGTCGCCGGGTCTCGACGCGTGGGGTGCCGGCCAGCGCATGCGCGAGATCATCCCGGCGATCCGGGGCCTGTGGGACGGCGATTTCGAGATGTCCGGGGAGTTCTGGTCGTTCCCCGCCACGACGTCGTCGCCCAAGCCGGTGCAGACTCCCTATCCGCCGATCTGGGTGGCCGCCCGCGATCCCAATTCGCACGATTTCGCCGTGGCCGGCGGGTGCAACGTGCAGGTGACGCCGCTCGCGTCGGGCGACGCGGAGGTGGCCAGCCTGATGGAGCGCTTCAACGACGCCTGCGCCGCGCACCCCGAGGTGGAGCGGCCGCAGATCATGCTCTTGATGCATACCTTCGTCGCGGAGGATGCCGCCGAGACCGAACGGCTGACCGGCGACCTGTCGAATTTCTACTGCCAGTTCGGGGCGTGGTTCCAGAACAAGAAGCCGGTGCGCCAGGGGTTCCTCGAAGCGCTGACCGAAGACGAGATCGCGGCCATGCCGCAATATGCACCGGAGACGATTAGGCGGAACCTGGTGATCGGCGAGGCCGACGCGGTGATCGCCCGCCTGAAGGCGTATGAGGCGCTCGGCTACGATCAGTATTCCATCTGGATCGACAGCGGCCTCTCGCACGAGCGCAAGAAGAAGTCGCTTCAGCTCTTCGTCGACAGGGTGATGCCGGCTTTCCAGTAAGCGAGATGGTGATGACCGCAGCCGCATTCCGCAACTACATAGACGGCCGGTTCGCCGAGGCCGCGGCGACCTTCGACAGCGTCGATCCGTCGACGGGTGCGGCCTGGGCGACGATGCCGGCGGCAACGGCGGCCGACGTCGACCGCGCCGTCGAAGCCGCGCACCGGGCGCTGCGCTCCGGGCCGTGGGCGTCGATGACGGCGACCGCCCGCGGCAAGCTTTTGGTGCGCCTGGGCGATCTCGTCGCCGCCAATGCCGACTGGCTGGCCGAGCTCGAGACCCGCGACACCGGCAAGATCATCCGCGAGACCCGGGCGCAGATCGCCTATGTCGGCGATTACTACCGCTATTACGGCGGCCTCGCCGACAAGCACGAGGGCGCCTACGTTCCCATCGACAAGGCGGACATGGAGGTGACGGTACGGCCGGAGCCGATCGGCGTGGTCGCCGCGGTGGTGCCGTGGAACTCGCAGCTCTTCCTGTCCGCCGTCAAGCTCGGCCCGGCGCTCGCCGCCGGCTGCACCGTCGTGCTCAAGGCGTCGGAGGAGGGCCCGGCGCCGTTGCTGGCCTTCGCCGAACTGGTCGATGAAGCGGGCTTTCCGGCCGGAAGCGTGAACATCCTCACCGGTTTCGGCCAGGATTGCGGCCGGCGTCTCACCGGCCATCCGCTGGTCGCGCGCGTCGCCTTCACCGGCGGCCCGTCCACCGCGCGCGAGATCGTCCGCAACACCGCCGAAAACCTCGCCTACACGACGCTCGAGCTCGGCGGGAAGAGCCCGGTCGTCGTGTTCGCCGACGCCGACCTGGATAGCGCCGCCAACGCCGTCGTTGCCGGCATATTCGCCGCGAGCGGCCAGAGCTGCGTCGCCGGCTCGCGGCTGCTGGTCGAGCGCTCCGTCAAGGAGGCATTTCTGGATAGCCTGAAGCGGAAGGCGGAAACCATCAGCATCGGCGACCCGCAGGATCCGGCCACCGAAATGGGGCCGCTGGCTACGGTACGCCAGCGCGAAAGGATCGAGGCGATCGTGGCCGAAAGCCTGGCGAAAGGCGGCAAGCTCGTCACCGGCGGAAAAAGGCCCGAGGGCGGCGCGAGCGGCTTCTACTACGCCCCGACGATCATCGACGCCGGCAGCCCCGACCTGCCTTGCGTGCGCGAGGAGCTGTTCGGCCCGGTGCTGAGCGTGCTGCCGTTCGATACCGAGGCCGAGGCGCTGACGCTCGCCAACGACACGCCGTTCGGCCTCGCGTCGGGCGTCTTCACCACCAATCTCGGCAAGGCGCACCGCATGGCGCGCGGCATTCACGCCGGCGTCGTCTGGGTCAACACCTACAGGGCCGTCTCGCCGCTGGTGCCCTTCGGCGGTTACGGCCTGTCCGGCCTCGGCCGGGAAGGCGGGCTGGACGCCATCCGCGACTACACGCGCTCGAAATCCGTCTGGATCCGGACCTCCGACGAGCCGATCCCCGACCCGTTCGTGATGCGGTGAAGGTAGGCGCTCGGATGGGGAGCGCCAACAGTGAAGCAAGAGCAAAATCAGAACAAACCACAGAGGAGAATGACATGAAACTTGTACTGGCCGGCATCATGGCCGGGCTTCTGGCCGCCACCGCCGCACAGGCCGAGGAAATGGTGTTCACGAGCTGGGGCGGCACCACACAGGAAGCGCAGGCCAAATCCTGGGCGGAGCCGTTCACCGCCGAAACCGGGATCAAGGTCTTGCAGGACGGCCCGACCGACTACGGCAAGCTGAAGGCCATGGTCGACAGCGGCAGCGTGAGCTGGGACGTGATCGACGTCGAGATGGATTTCGCCATCAAGGCGGCGAAGGACGGCCTGCTCGAGCCGATCGATTTCAACGTGGTGCCCAAGGCCGATCTCGATCCGCGCTTCACCACCGATCATGCAGTCGGCAGCTTCTACTATTCGTTCGTGCTCGCCTGGAACAAGGGCGCCGTGTCCGGCGAGCCGGCCGGATGGGCCGACATGTTTGACCTGACGAAATACCCGGGCAAGCGGACCTTCTACAAATGGTCGGCCCCGGGCGTCATCGAGATCGCGTTGCTGGCCGATGGGGTGCCGGCCGACAAGCTCTATCCGCTCGACCTCGACCGCGCCTTCAAGAAGCTGGACACCATCAAGCCGGAGATCGTCTGGTGGAGCGGCGGGGCGCAGTCGCAGCAGCTCATCGCCTCGGGCGAGGCGACGTTCGGGCAGCTCTGGAACGGCCGCGTGTTCGCGCTGCAGGAAGAGGGCGCCGATGTCGGCGTGTCGTGGAACCAGAACATGACGGCGGCCGACGTGCTGGTCGTCCCCAAGGGCGCCAAGAACAAGGATCTGGCGATGAAGTTCCTCGCCGCCGCCACCAGCCCCTCGGCGCAGGCGAGCTTCGCCGAGGCGAGCGGCTACGCGCCGATCAACACCGCGGCCAAGGCGGAGATGCCGGAAGAGGTGGTCAAGTCGCTGCCGGACGCCTTTGTCGACGGGCAGATCAATCTCGACATGAACTACTGGGCCGAGAACCGCGATTCGATCGCGACGCGCTGGTACGCCTGGCAGGCGCAATAGCGTGGCGGACGTCAACCTGACCCTGCGGGAGTCGAAGGCTCCCGCGGGGCAAGCCGGGACCGCTGCCATGCCGGGCAAAGCGCCTTTCGGATTTCCCGCGGGACTGGGCGGCGCGCTCCCCGCCCTAGTCCTGGTCACCCTGTTTTTCGTTGTGCCCGTCGTGGCGCTGCTGCTGCGCAGCGTCACCGAGCCGGAGCCAGGCCTGCAGAACTACGCGACCCTGTTCGGCGACGGCACCTATGCCCGGATATTCCTCAACACCTTCCTGGTCGCGTCGGTGGTCACCGCCGTCACAATCGTCGTGGCGTTTCCCGTCGCCTGGATGCTGGCGATCATGCCGCCCGCTCTCGGCTCGATCGTCTTCGGCGTCATCATCCTGTCGATGTGGACCAACCTGCTCACGCGCACCTATGCCTGGATGGTCCTGTTGCAGCGCACCGGCGTCATCAATCGGACGCTGATCGGCCTCGGCATCATCGACGAGCCGCTGCCGCTCATCAACAACCTGACCGGCGTCACCATCGGCATGGTCTACATCATGCTGCCGTTCATGATCCTGCCGCTGGTCGGCACCTTGCGGGCCATCGACCCGATGACGCTGCGCGCCGCGGCGCTGTGCGGCGCGAGCCCCTTCGCCGCCTTCCGCCGCATCCTGCTGCCGCTGTCGCTTCCCGGTGTCGCCGCCGGCGGCCTCATGGTCTTCGTCATGTCGCTCGGCTATTTCGTCACGCCGGCGCTGCTCGGCGGCACGTCGAACATGATGCTGGCCGAGATGATCGCCCAGATGATCCAGTCGCTGCTCAACTGGGGCCTCGGCAGCGCCGCCGCCTTCGTCCTGCTTGCCGTGACCATGGCGCTCTACGCGCTGCAGCTGCGGCTCGTCGGCGCCAGGCGTGTGGGGGGAGGGGCCTGAGGTGCTGCTCGACTACGACCGCATGGGCTGGCTGCGCGTGATGCTTCTCGGCATCACCGGGCTGGTGACCGCCTTCCTGCTGCTGCCGGTAGTGTTCATCGTGCTCCTGTCCTTCGGGTCGTCGCGCTGGCTCGCCTTCCCGCCGCCAGGCTGGACGCTGAAATGGTACGGCGAGTTGCTGGCCGATCCGGCCTGGCTCGGCGCGGCGCTGACCAGCATGCGCATCGCGGCGATTGCCGCCGCGCTGGCGGTCGTCATCGGGCTGTTCGCCTCCTTCGCGCTGGTGCGCGGCGAGTTTCGCGGGCGCAACGTGCTGCGCGGGCTGCTGCTGACGCCGATGGTGCTGCCGGTCGTCGTCTTCGCGGTCGCCATCTATGCCTTCTTCCTGCGGCTCGGACTGGGCGGTACGACGGTCGGCTTCGTCATCGCCCACACGGTGCTGGCGCTGCCCTTCGCCATCATCCCGATCGCCACGGCGCTGGAAGGTTTCGACAAGACCATCGAGGACGCCGCGATCGTCTGCGGCGCCAGCCCGCTCGAGGCGAAGCTGCGGATCACCCTGCCGTCGATCAGGATCGGCATCTTCTCGGCGGCGATCTTCGCCTTTCTCGCCTCCTGGGACGAGGTGGTGGTCGCCATCTTCATGGCCAGCCCGACGCTGCAGACCCTGCCGGTCAAGATCTGGGGCAGCCTGCGCCAGGATCTCAGCCCGGTGATCGCCGCCGCGTCCAGCCTGCTCGTCCTGCTGACCCTGTTGCTCATGATCGCAGCGGCGCTGATCCGCTGGAGGTTCTCGAAATGACCCAGCCGTTCCTCGCCATACGCGCCATCCGCAAGACGTTCGGCAGCGTCGTGGCGGTGCACGACGTCACCGTCGATATCCCGAAAGGCGAGTTCCTCACCTTCCTCGGCCCGTCGGGCTCCGGCAAGTCGACCACGCTCTACGCCATCGCCGGCTTCCAGGACCCGACCTCGGGCGACGTCCTGCTGGAGGGCGCCTCGCTCCTGTTGGTGCCGCCGCACAAGCGCAACATCGGCATGGTGTTCCAGCGCTACACGCTGTTTCCGCATCTCAGCGTCGCCGAGAACGTCGCGTTCCCGCTCCGTGTCCGCCGCCGGCCGGACGCCGAGGTGAAGCGCAAGGTCGGCGACATGCTGGCGCTGGTGCGGCTCGAAGGGTTCGCCGACCGGCGCCCGGGCGCTCTGTCGGGCGGCCAGCAGCAGCGGGTGGCGCTGGCGCGGGCGCTCGCCTACGATCCACCGATTCTTTTGATGGATGAGCCGCTTTCCGCCCTGGACAAGAAGCTTCGCGAGGAAATCCAGGCGGAAATCCGCCGGATCCATCGCGAAACCGGCGTGACGATCCTGTATGTCACGCACGACCAGGACGAGGCGCTGCACCTTTCCGACCGCATCGCCCTGTTCAGGGATGGGCGCATCGAGCAGATCGGCAGCGGCGAGGATCTCTACCTGCGCCCGGCAACCGACTTCGTCGCCGGCTTCATCGGCAACTCGAATTTCCTGCCGGCCGAATGCCTAGAGACGGCCGATGGCGCGGCGACGATCCGGCTCGCAGACGGTTCGGTCGTGTCCGGCGTGAGAGTCAATCACGATTTCGGCCGGGGCCAGAAGGCGAGGCTGATGGTGCGGCCGGAGGCCTTCCGTCTCACGCCGGACCATGCCTGCGCCGGGCTGGCGGTGGAGTTCGTCGACACCGCCTTCTTCGGCGAGCGGCGCCGGGTAGTGGCGCGCACCGCCTCCGGGCAGGAGATCGACATCAGGCCGACGTCAGACATGGCGGACGCGCATCGGGGCGGCGCCTCGGGCGGCCGCCGGGTGTTCTTCGATCCCGCCGCCGCATTCCTGTTCCCGGCCTGATACGGCAGCCAGCGCGCCGCAGGGTGATTCTGTGGCGCGCGGACGCCGTGCGCGCGAAAATCAGTCCCCGCCCGTCCTCATGAAGGCGCCCTGCTGGGCCGCGTCCAGCCGGCTGTACAGTCCGCCGCGGCCGACGAGTTCGGCGTGGGAGCCGGTTTCGACGATCCCGGTTTCCGCCACCACGACGATGCGGTCGGCATGGCGGATCGTCGCCAGGCGATGCGCGATGACGAGCGTCGTGCGGCCCTGCGAAAGCTCCGTCAGTGATGCCTGGATCTCGCGCTCCGTCTGTATGTCGAGCGCCGAGGTGGCCTCGTCGAGGATCAGGATCGGTGGGTTCTTCAAAAACATGCGGGCGATCGCCAGCCGCTGCTTCTGCCCGCCGGACAGCTTTACGCCGCGCTCGCCGATGATGGTGTCGAGGCCGTCCGGCAGGGAGGTGATGAGCCCGTCGAGGCGGGCGCGGCGGGCGGCTTCGACAATGTCGCTCTCATGGGCATCCAGCCGGCCATAGGCGATGTTCTCGCGGATGCTGCCGCCGAACAGGAAGACATCCTGCTGGACGATGCCGATATTGGCCCGCAGCGATGCCAGCGTCATGTCGCGGATGTCGATGCCGTCGACGCGGATGGCACCCGCCTGGCATTCGTAGAAGCGCGGCAGCAGCGAGCAGATGGTGGTCTTGCCGGCGCCCGATGGCCCGACGAAGGCGACGGTCTCGCCGGCGTTGATCGTCAGGTCGATGTCCTTGAGGACGGGGCGGCCGTCGTCATAGCCGAAGGAGACGCCCTCGTAGCTTATGTCGCCGGCCAGCGTGCCGACGGCTTTGGCGCCCGGCCGGTCGGCGATGTCGGGCTCGGTGTCGAGCAGGTCGAGGTAGCGCTGGAAGCCGGCGATGCCCTTGGGATAGGTCTCGATCACCGAATTGATCTTCTCGATCGGTCGGAAGAACACGTTCACCAGCAGCAGGAAGCTGACGAAGCCGCCGTTGGTGAGTTCGCCGGTCAGCACGAAATAGCTGCCGGCGATCATCACGATCAGCTGGATCAGCCGCATGCTCAGGTAGCTCAGCGAGGTGCTGGCGGCCATGATGCGGTAGGCGTCGAGCTTGGTCTGCCGGTAGTTGGCGTTGTCCCTGGCGAACAGGCCGCGCTCGTGCTCCTCGTTGCCGAAGGCCTGGACCACGCGCATGCCGCCGATGTTCTCCTCGAGCCGCACGTTGAAGTCGCCGACGCGCCGGTAGATGGCCTGCCAGTTGCGGGTCATGCGGGCGCCGTAGCGGCTGGTGACCCAGGCGACCAGCGGGATGACGGCGGCGGTGATCAGAGCGAGCTCGGCGTCGATCCAGAACATCAGCGCCAGCGCGCCGAGGAAGGTCATCACGGCGATGAACAGATCCTCCGGGCCGTGATGGGCGACCTCGCCGATCTCCTCGAGATCCTTGGTGACGCGGGCGACCAGGTGGCCGGTCTTGTGGTCGTCGTAGAAGCGGAAGGACAGCTTTTGCAGATGGTCGAAGCTGCGCCGCCGCATCTCCGTCTCGATGTTGATGCCGAGCATGTGGCCCCAGTAGACCACCACCGCCATCAGGCCCGTGTTGACGATGTAGATGAACAGCAGTCCGGCGGCGGCCAGCACGATCATCATCCATTGCTGCGTCGGCAGCAGTTCGTCGACGAACAGCTTCACGGCGATCGGAAAGCCCAGCTCCAGCAGGCCGGACAGCACGGCGCAGCAGAAATCGAGAAGGAACAGTCCCTTCCACGGGCGGTAATATTCGAAGAAACGTCGGATCATGGCGGCGGCTCTGTCGGATATGCGGCGTCCGCCGTCAATCCTCTTTGCGGGCTTCGTCGCCGCTGGCGCCGCGGCGCCAGTAGGCGACGACAAGATGTCGGTCGCGGGGAAGGTTTCGCTCGCGCCTGAGATGGCTGCGTATGGCGCGGAAACTCTTGTGCTCGCAACCCGCCCAGGCGAAGGCGGAAACGGTTTCGTCCGGCCAGGCGACGTCGCGCACGCCGTCTGCCAGCAGGGCCGTCGTCCCCGGTTGCGACCCGCCGCGGTGCAGCCACTGGACGTCGAGGGTCGCGGCGGAACGCAACGGCAGCTCGTCGCTCGCGTCGCCGACCTCGATGCGCACGACCGCATGCTTGCCGGCCGGCATCTCCTCGAGGATGCGGGCGATGGCCGGCAGCGCCGTCTCGTCGCCGGCCAGCAGATACCAGTCGGCGTTGCCGATCGAGCCGCCGCCCGGGCCGGTCATGCCGACGCGGTCGCCTGCCTGCGCAGTGGCGGCGAAGCGGGCGCCGGGCATGTCGGCGCCGTCATGCAGGACGAAGTCGATGTCGACCTCTCCGCGGTCCACGTCGATGCGGCGGATTGTGTAGATGCGCACGTCCGGCCGCGCTTCGCTCGGCCATGAGGGGCGGCCGTCCTCGCCCGTCACCGGCCAGGCCGGCACGGCGTCGCGGTCGCGCGGGATGAGCAGGCGCACATGCAGGCCGCCCGCGGCGAAGCGGCCGAGATCGCGTCCCGACAGGGTGAGCCGGCGCATGTGCGGGCCGATGTCGACGGCGCGCGCGACCCGCATTTCGCGGAAATAGGGCAGGGGGCTGCCGGCGGCGCCGTCGCCTTGCCAGGCGATGCGCGGCCTGTCCGCGGCGGCGAGGTGGAGCAGGTTCTCGGCCACCGCCAGCTTGACATAGGCGAGCGCGGTGTCGTCCCGGCCTTCGGCGAAAATTTTCAGGCAGCGTTCGCAGGCTTCGAGTTCCGCCACGCCGAAGCCGGTGTCGATGCGCGCGCACCGGCCTTGGACTTCAGCGCGGCCGTACTCCGCGAAATGCGCGCACAGGCGCTTCATGACATCCTCGGGCGCGGCCAGCGCGATCTCCGCCGACGCCTTCAGGAAGCGGGGCATGTCAGCCATGACGCGAGACTCCTTTGCCGAGCAGGTAGACCAAATAGGGTCCGCTGATGAGCGATGCGAACAGGCCGACCGGCATTTGATAGGGGAAGGCCACCATGCGCGCCAGCCAGTCCGACACCATCATCACCGCCGCACCGAACAGGATCGAGCCGACGAGGTGATGACGCGCGTCGGCAAGGCCGCACAGCCGCGCCAGATGCGGCGCGATCAGGCCGATGAAGCTCAGCGGGCCGACGAACATCGACGCGCCGGCGGTGATGAGGGCTGTCAGCGAGACGAGGACGAGCCGGGCGCCGCGCAAGGGCAGGCCGAGGCTCCGCGCCGTGCCGGCGCCGAGCGGCAGGATGTCGAGCCAGCGCGACACGGCGAGCAGCGGCAGGCAGGTCGCCGCGAGCAGAGCGACCGCCGTCCACACCTGCGGCATTGTCGCGCCGCTGGTGGAACCGCTCAGCCAGCGCAGCAGGATGTAGGACTGGGCGTTGCCGAGCGAGATCACGGCGGTGAAGACGGCGCTGAACAGGGCGCTCATGGCGACGCCGGCCAAGAGCAGCCGTTCCGGGCCGAAATGGCTGCGCGCCGCCGTCGCCAGTATGGCGAGCAGCGCCAGGAAGGCTCCGGCGACCGAGCCGGCGAGCTGCCAGCCCAGCCCCGCCGTGAAGTCCAGCAGGATCACCGCGGTAAGTCCGGCGCCGGCGCCGCTGCCGACGCCCAAGACCTCCGGGCTCGCCAGCGGATTGCCGGTCATGCGCTGGATGACCACGCCGGCCGCGCCGAGCATGCCGCCCGCCGCCCCCGCCAGCGCGAGCCGGGGCACGCGCCATTCCCAGAGTTCGGAGAGCAGCGGGCCGGTCGCGACGAACCAGCCGTCCGGCCCCTGGCCGACGAGCAGCGCCACGGCCGCGGCCACCAGCGTACCGATAACGATGGGCAGCAGCACACGGCCGGGCGCGTCGCTGCGGCGAGCCGTGGCGGCCGGGCGGCTGAGCGACGGCCATTCGAACATCTTCAGCCGGGGCAGCAGCCACAGGAGCAGCGGCCCGCCGAGCAGTGCGGTCGCCGCGCCCGTCGGCACCCGTTCGCCGCCCGGGCCGGCGGCGAGCTGCACCAGCCCGTCCGTCAGCCACAACAGGATGGCGCCGATGAGCGGCGCCGCGACGAGCCGCTGGCGCAGGCTGCGCGCGCCCGACAGCATGGCCAGCGCCGGCGCCGCCAGGCCGACGAAGCCGATGACGCCGACCTCCGCCGCCACCGTCGTCGCGATCCACACGGCAAGCGCGACGACCAGCAGGCGCGTGGCATTCAGCGCCAGTCCGAGATTCTTCGCCGAGGCGTCGTCGAGGCCGAGGATCGACAGCGGCCGCAGCATGAGCAGTGCCGCTCCGATGCCGAGGCAGAGCGGCGGGGCGATCGCGGCGGCCGGTCCCCAGCTCTGCTGCACCAGCGAGCCGCCGCCCCAGATGAACAGCGAGAACAGGTAGTCGCCATTGGCGAGGATCAGGGCGGCGCTGCCGGCGTTGCAGGTCAGCGCCACCATCATGCCGGCAAGCACCACCGACACCGGTTCGAGGCCGCGCCGCCAGGTGAGCGCCATGACGATCGCCACCGCCAACACGCCGCCGGCGAAGGCGACCGCGCCCTGCGACCACGCCATCGCGGCCGGCGCGTAGAGGGTGGCCACCGCCATGGCGAGCTGGGCGCCGGCGGAGATGCCGAGCGTGGAGGGTTCTGCCAGCGGGTTGCGCAGCACGCGCTGCAGCAGCAGGCCGGCGAGGCCGAGCGCGGCGCCCGCCAGGATCGCCACCGCGGCGCGCGGCAGCACCGTGTACCAGAGGATAACCCGCTGCAGGTCGCCATCCATGCCGGCGACTGCCGGATCTGGCCACGCGGCCGCGACCTGCCGGGCAAACAGCGCCAGCGCCGCGGCGGCCAGCAGCCCCCACAGCATCGTCAGGACGGTGCTGCGCTCAGCCATCGCGACCCCATTGGGAGGCGGCATCGGTGAGCAGGCGGGCGAAGCGCCGGGCGGACGGCAGGCCGCCGAAATGGTTGACCGGGTCGATGACGGCGACGCGGCCCTGCCGCACGGCCGGCAGCGCGTTCCACAGCGCGTTGTCGGCCAGCGTGCGCGCCACCTCGGGCGGCAGCGGCGCCATGACGACGATCGCCGCGTCGGGCTGGCGCGCCAGCGCTTCGATGCCCACCGGCGCGGCGGCGCTGTAGCTGGTCGGGTCGGTCCAGGCATTTGCGAGGCCGAGACGCGTCAGCACGTCGCCGGCCATCGAATCGGCGCCGAAGGCTCGGAAATGCCGGGAATCGCCGAGATTGACGACGAAGACCGGCCGCGCGACGAGCGGGCGCAGAATCTCCCGGCACTGCGCCACGAAGTTGGCAGTGTCCTCGACGAGTGCGGCCGCTTGCTGAACCCTTCCGAGCGCATCGCCGAGCGCGACCGCCGCCTGCTCGGCAAGCGGATAGGGCGGCTTTCCGGCTTCGTAGACCGGCAGCGACAGCACCGGTGCCACGCGCTCCAGCGCGGCGCGCTGGTATTCGTAAAAATTCGAGATGACGATTAGGTCCGGCGCGACGAGGCGCAGCAGCTCGTAATTGGGCGTGCCGCGCAGGCCGAGGTCGGCGATCGCCTCGGGCAGCTCCGGCTCGATCACGAGCTGCCGGAACTGGACGAGCTCGGTCCCCGCCGCCGGCTGGACGCCGAGGGCGAGCGTCGTCTCCAGCATGCCCCAGTCGATCACCGCGACGCTTTGCGGCGCCGCGCGCAGCCGGCCGGGCAATGCCGCGGACAGAAGCGCGGAAGCCAGCAGGCTGCGTCTGGTGATGGGTGTGGTCATGCGGCTCAGATCAGATAGGCCAGCGGCTCGCCGGTCCGCGGATGCGGGCTGGTGCCCATGGCGACGCCGTAGACCGCGGCCAGCACGTCGGGCCGGACGATCTCCGCCGGCGCGCCCCTGGCAAAGACCCGGCCGCCGGTCAGCGCGATGATCTCGTCGCAGTAGCGCGCGGCCATGTTGACGTCGTGCAGCACGACCATGACGGTGATGCCGCGCGCGCCGGCCAGCTCGCGGACCAGCGCGAGAATCTCGGCCTGGTGCGCGATGTCTAGCGCCGAGGTCGGCTCGTCCAGCAGCAGGCAGCGCGTGTCCTGCGCCAGCATCATGGCGAGCCAGGCGCGCTGGCGCTCGCCGCCGGACAGGCTGTCGACCAGCCGTTCGGCGAAGGTTTGCAGGTCGGTCTGGCGCAGCGCTTCTTCGACCTTTGCATGATCCTCATCGCCGAACCGCCCGAGCGTGCCGTGCCAGGGGAAGCGCCCGAGCGCCACCAGCTCGCGCACCGTCATCGCCTCGGCCGGCGGCGTGAACTGCGGCATGTAGGCGACGGTGCGGGCGAACTCGCGCTCGCCGAAGCCGGCGATGTCCCTGCCGAGCAGGCGGATGACGCCGCCGCTCCGCGCCTGCTGGCGCGCAAGCAGCTTGACCAGCGAGCTCTTGCCCGAGCCGTTCGGCCCGACCAGCGCGTAGATGCGGGAGCGTTCCAGCGCCAGGTCGAGCGGCTCCAGGATGGCGCGGCCGCCCGCGACGAAGCTGACGCCGTCGATCCGGTAGAGGGGTTCGTTCGAACTGGCCGGGATCATCCTGTTCCTGTCAAGAAGCGGCGGGAACGGCTCGCGCCGTTCCCGCCAACCATGCATTCGACGGTGCCGCCGCCTACCAGCTGGCGTGTGCCTTCAACTTCACCGATCGCCCTTCGCCGTAGCTGCAGACGTTGACGCCCTGGCAGCCCGAAACATACTCCTTGTCGAAGACGTTGCTGACGTTCAGGTCGACGCCCCAATTGTCTCGGCTGTAGCCGACCTTCAGGTCGAGCAGCGTCACGTCCGGAACCTTCAGCGTGTTCTCCCTGTCGGCATAGGACGAGCCGACATACCGCACGCCGCCGCCGATGCTGACGCCGTCATACCAGGCGTCGCCCCGGAAGGTGTAGTCGGTCCAGATGGACGCCATCACCTCCGGCACGAGGAAGGGCTGCTTGCCGACCAAAGCCGGGTTGGCGTCCTTGGTTACCTTGAGCTCGTAGGCGGTGACCGCGGCCGTGAGCCTCCAGTCCTCGGTGATGTTGACCTTGCTCTCGAATTCGAAGCCGCGCGAGCGCACCTCGCCCGTCTGGACGCTGCTCGGGAACGGATTTTCGGCCGACGGCGCCTCGGCCGTCAGCACGTTCTGGCGGGTCAGGTCGAACACCGACAGGGTGAACAGGCCGTCGATGAAGGTGGGCGTGTACTTGATGCCCGCCTCGTACTGGACGCCCTCCTCGGGATCGAACGGACGGCCGGTGAGCACGTCGGTCTCGAAGATCGGATTGAAGAAGGTCGCGACGCTGACATAGGGCGTCAGCCCGTTGTCGAACTCATAGGCGAGGCCGGCGCGCCCCGACGCCGCGCCGTCGTCCTTGGAGAAATCCGCCGGCGTGCCATAGGCGTTGGGACGATTGTCCGCGTCGATAGCCACCCAGTCATAGCGGCCGTTGAGCGTCACCAGCCAGCCGTCGGCGAAGCGGAGCTGATCCTGGACATAGACGCCGACCTGCTTCTGCGTCATCTCCTGGTTGAGGTACACCGCGCGGTCCCCGCGCGTGCCCGTCACTTCCCCGGTGAAGGGATCGATCGCGGTGAGGCCGAAGGTCGACGCCTGCACATGGTCGAGATTGTAATATTTGTAGTCGACGCCGGCGAGCAGCGTGTGCTCGACCGGCCCGGTCTCGAACCTGCCCTCGATCTGGTTGTCGGCGAGGAACGTCCGTACCTGCGAGTCGTGGCCGAAGTCGATCAGCGTCAGGTTCGGCGTCCCGGCAACCCAGCCGAACGGATAGACGCTGACCTCGTTGATGTCGGCCGCGCCGAAGCGGGCGTTCGAACGGACCGTCCAGCCATTGTCGAACGCGTGCTCGAACTCGTAGCCGATCCCGCCCTGGTCGCGCTTGTATTCGTCGATGTCCGTGTCGGTCGGATTGAAGTCGGGGCGGATGCGGCCGTAGTTCACGCCTCCGGCGACGTAGTCCCGAACGGTTCCGTCGTAGGGCAGGAAGCTGCCGCCGCCGTGGTTCTCGTCGATATGGGTGTAGTTGGCAAGGATGGTAAGCCTCGTGCCCTCGTCGGGCTGCCAGGTGATGCTCGGCGAGATGAAGCCGCGCCAGCCGTCCTGGTCGTCGCTGTAGGTATCGCCGCCAGCGACGCGGCCGTTGACGCGCCAGCTGACGACCTCGTCGCTCGTCACGTCGCCGACGTCGAAGCCCATGTAGACGTTGCCGGCGTCGTTGACGCCCGTCTCGACGTAGCGCTTGCGCTCGAAGGTCGGGCGCTTGCTGACATAGTTGACGAGGCCGCCGGGATTGGAGCCGCCGTAAAGCACCGATGCCGGGCCCTTCAGGACCTCGATCCGCTCCAGCCCGAACGTATCGACGTAGAAGCCGCCGAAGCCGTAGCTGAAGAGCTGCAGCCCGTCCATGTAGGTTCCGGTCGCGGTGGCGTCGAAGCCGCGGATGTAGATCCAGTTGGTGTCGCTGTCGGCGCCGAAGGGCTGCGCGAACACGCCGGCCGTGTAGCGCAATGCCTCGTCGGCCTTCTGCGCGCCCTGCTCGTCGATCTCCTCGCGGCCGATGACCGAAACCGACTGCGGGATCTCCTTGATGTCGGTCGCGACCTTCGAGCCTGTCAGCGTCTTTTTGGCGACGACGCCGTTCACCGGTCCGACGCCGGCTTCCTGGCCGGTCCCTTCGCCCTGCACGGTGATCTCCTGCAGCACGGTCGCCCCGTTGTCCTGCGCCAAGGCCGGCGAAAGCCACGCGACGGCGGACACGCCGCATGCCAGGAAACTACGAAACCTACGCATCAATTGCCCCTTGCAAGCCCCAAACCCCGTCGCGGGCACCGCGCCGGAATAAGTGGACTCCATAACTCTACTTATATCGTGGGGCTTGGACGTTCCTGTCCTTCTTGCTCGTTTTTGGCGTTTTCGACGTTCTCGTCGCGTCGATGATGCAGAAATGTCACTGCTTTCGCGCGAATGTCGCCTTCATCCAGGTGGATGGCGTCACGCCGGCCACCGCCTTGAAGACGCGGGTGAGGTGCGCCTGGTCGGCAAATCCCGCCATCGCCGCGACCTCTGTCAGGACCGAGCCAGGCGAAAGGAGATCCTGGACGCGCCTTATGCGCGTCTGCATGTGCCAGCGGTGCGGCGGCACGCCCGTCGCGGCCTTGAAGGCGTGGCTGAAGTAACTCTCGGAAACGCCGGCAAGTGCTGCAAGATCCGACAGCCGGATGGGCTCGAAGCAATGCTCCTCGATGAATTCGGTGACGCAGCGCAACTGCTGCCGCGAAAGCGCGGCCCTGGGCCGTCCCGCCTCGCGCTCGACCTTGAAAAGCAGCGCCAGCAGCGCGTTGACCAGCCCCTCTCCGTAGAGATCGTGGAAGGGATCGGCGTTGTCGCATTCGGCGGCGATGGCGGCCGCGAGGTTTGCCATGCGCGGGTCCTGAAAGCTCAGCCGGGGCTCGCGCAGCCGGTCGCGGTCCAGCGCGCGTCCGAAGCGCTGCAGAAGCGATGTCTCCGAGAAGTGCAGGTCGAGGTGCTTCATGCGCTTCAGCCCCTCGGCCCTGCCTAGGATTGGCGTTCCGGCCGGCACGAAGCTCATCGACAGCGGCGCGTCGTGCCGGTCGACCCTGCGCATCTCCGGCTGGTCGAGGACGAAGGAGCCGCCGGCGCCGAGCTCCAGCGCCACGAACAGGCGAGGGTCCGGAGAGACATAGTTGCCGCGCGCATCGACGGCGCAATCCACTTCCCAGACGTCGGCGACGACGCCTTTCCACATGCGCCATTTCAAGGCGCCGACCACGGAGAACCCGTGTGTCGAGCTGTGCATCCTCGGACTGAAGGTCGCTTCCATGCTGGGATGATCCCGGTGTCGCCCGAGGGATCCCGTGCGAAAGCCGCGCGCTAAAATATGATTATAGCATTCAAGTTATATCCCGCAACAAGGCGGATCGATTTGGAGATGATGCGTGAGAACCAAAGCGTGCCGTACGAATTCGATTCGATGCGACGCGCTTTGGACTGACAGACCGCGGACCAGACCTTGGCGGTCCGACTGCCACTCCGAGGGACCGCTAGCTTGCCGGGGCTGCTTCGCCGGGGACCGCGCTATAGCGCGGATGCTGCTTCAGCACGGCGAGCTGGGCCGCGTTGAACGCCGCCGAGGGCTGCTGGAGCGAGACCAGGCCGAGATAAGGGTCCACGACCCCGGTGCTCACGCCGGCAAGCTCTTCCAGGACAGCCACGCCGCAGAAGGGCACGGCGGTCTCCGCATAGCCGCCTTCCTGGACGATGACCAGCCGGCCGTCGCACAGCTCCGTGGCGGCCTGCCTGACCAGCCGCGTCATCGTGCGGAAGGTCTCGCTGGTCGCCAGCATGCGGGCCAGCGGGTCGACGCCGTTGGCATCGAAGCCGCTCACCACGACGATCAGGTCGGGACGGAATTCGCGGATCGCCGGCAAGGCTATGCCTTCCATCGCGGCGAGGTACATGTCGTGCCCGCTGCCGGGCCAGAGCGGGATGTTGATGTTGGCGCCCGCGCCGTCCCCCGCTCCGGCGTCGGAAGCGCCGCCGGACGCACCGGGCGGAAAACAATGTTCCTGGTGGATGGAAATGGTCAGCACGTCGCCGCGCCCGTAGAAGCAGGCCTCCGTGCCGTTGCCGTGATGCACGTCCCAGTCGAGCACCGCGATCCTCTTCAAGCCGTGCCTTGCCTTGGCAGCCTCGACCGCCAGCGCGACATTGGCGAACATGCAGAAGCCCATGGGCGTGTCCGGCGAGCAGTGGTGGCCGGACGGCCGGGTCACGGCATAGGCGGTGCGGCAGCTTCCATCAGCCACGTCGCCGACGGCCTGGATGGCGAGGCCGGCCGACTGCTGCGCGATCTCGAAGGCGCCGCCCGAAAACGGCGCGGTGGGATGAAGCGCCCCGCCGCCGGCGTCGCTCATCGCCCTGAAGGCGTCGATATAGGATGCCGGATGGATGCGCAGCAGGTCCTCGCGCGTGGCGGCGGGCGCCTTGCGCCAGTCGAGCCGATCGGTCAGGCCGGACACGTCCATCAGCGATTTGAGGCGCCGCTTCGGCTCGGGCGAATCCGCGTGGCCGCCGCTCGCCATCGGCTGCACCCAGCCGCCGACCGGCAGGACCAGCGCCGCCGGTCCGGCGCTGAACCACAGGCATTTCTCGTCGAAATAGAAAGCTGTCCGCTCGCTCGGCGCGCTGGTGCTCATGATGGTCCTCCGTCCCGTTGAAGGTGAAATCGGCAATGCAGGGCCGTCACCGGTTCTGGCCCATCCGGGCGAAGCGGGCCGGATCGGCCTTCTCCAGCCGGACCGCCAGCAGATAGCCCACGACCGCGGCTAGGGGGATCAGCGACGGCAGGACGATGCCGAGGGCACCGCCCGTCGTGCCGGTCAGGTCGCCGAAATGCAGGAAGATGTAGACGAACAGCGCCGCCATGATCAGACCCGAGACCGCCGGCAGGATGAGGGTCGCCAGGGCCGAAGCATCCGTCGCCTTGCCGCGGAAGAAGACGATCACCGCGAGCGAGGTCACCGTCATCATGCCGAGGACGCCGAGCGTTCCCACCTGGCTGATCCAGGTGAACATGTTGAGCACCGGATCGAGCCCGAGGCCCGCGAAGACCGCCAGCACGAGCAGCGCGCCGATCGTCTGGACGACCGAGCCGATGTGAGGGCTCTGATGGTCGTCATGGGTGCGCCCGAACGCGGCCGGCAGCAGTCCCTCGCGTCCCGCCACGTAGCTGTAGCGGGCGATGTAGTTGTGGAAGGCCGAAAGCGCGGCGAACAGGCTGGACACCAGCAGGACGCCGGCGATCGCGGGCACAGGACCGCCGACATAGCGGCCCGCCAGATCGAAGAACAGCGCCGAGGGGTCGCCGTAGCCCTGGATGGTCGGCACGAGCTGGTCGGCGCCGATGCCGACGATCATCAGCCATGTGGTGAAGACGAAAAAGATGCCGATCATCAGCACGGACAGATAGGTTGCGCGCGGGATGGTCTTCTCCGGTTCGCGCGCCTCCTCGGCGTAGATCGTGGTCGCCTCGAAGCCGATGAACGAGCCGAGGCAGAACAGCACGGCGGCGGTCAGCGAGCCGGAGAAGATCGCATTGGCGTCGAAGAGGTTCAGCGACAGTCCGGCGGCCCCGCCGGCGCCGATGATGGCGAAATCGACGATCAGCACGACGAGGTATTCGAGCGCGACGATGACCACCAGGACCTTGGCCGAAAGATCCACCTGCCGGTAGCCGAGGAAGCCGACGAGAAGGATTGCGATGAGGCTCCATCCCCACCAGGGAAGAACCAGGCCGAATTCGCCGAAGACGCCGGCCGCGATGCCGCCCAAAAGGCCGATCAGCCCGAATTGCATGGCGTTGTAGGCGACCAGCGCCACGATCGCCACTGCACCCGCGGTGCGGCCGCCGAGGCCGCGCGCGGCATAGGCGTAGAAGGCACCGGCATTGGTGACGTGCCGCGACATGGCCACGTAGCCGGCCGCGAAGGCGAGCATGACCAGCGTCACGAAGATGAAGGTCGCCGGAATGCCGGCTCCATTGCCCAGCATGAACGCCAGCGGCATCGCGCCGGCGACGCCGGTCAGCGGCGCCGCCGCCGAGATCACCATGAAGGTGACGGCGATCAGTCCGAGCGAATTCCTGCGAAGTTGATTGGTCCCCACGCTACTCATGTCCATAGTCCCCTCTGAGCTTTATTCCCCGTTGTCGATCCATCCGGCCGCGCGGTTGGTTCCTGCGCCGGCTGTTGCCCGTTCAGCCGGCTGGCCCCGGTCGAGCCGGGATTTCCTTGTCTTGGCGGACATGCCCGAAGGCCGCCCTGCACTTTGCGAGAAAGTCGCCGGCCAGCTGGCTGCGGCGATCCGCCGGCTGGGCGATCGCAACCACCGCGCCCTCCGGAAAATCCTCCTCCAGCGGTATGGCCAGAATTTCCTTGCCTTCGGGCCCGGTTCTCGATTGCGGCGGCTGCGGGACGATCGAATATCCCAGGCCTTGCGCGACCAGTCCCCGCACCATGGCGAAGGACGGCGACTGCAGGCGGACGAGCGGCTGGAGCCGGTTGCGCTTGAACAAGGCGGCGGTTGCCGTCCGGACCGAAGGATAGTCGAGCATGATCATCGGCAACTCGGCGAGATCGGCAAGCCTGAGGCTGGACCGCGCGGCCAGCGGATGCATCGTGCCCACCAGCACATGAGGGGCGGGCGGGCTTATGAGTTCCACGTCGAGGTCGGCCTCTTCCACCGGACCGAAGGTGATCGCGGCCTCGATCCGGCCGGCGCGCATCTGCTCGACCAGATCGTCGTGATCCGCTTCCAGCAGGCGGATTTCGACGTCGGGCCTTTCCCTGGTGAAGTCGGCGACGAGGGCCGGCACGAGCTGGGGGCCGAGGGTGATGAAGAAGCCGATATGCAGCTGGTTTTCCCGCCGTTGCGGCTGATGGTCATCGGGCGCGATCGGGATGGCGCGCCGGTAGCCCCGGTTGGCGTAGACGAGCGGCGAGCGTTGCGCGGAAAGGTCGATCTGCTCGACCTCGCCGATGAAGATGAAATGCGTGCCCCAGAGCAGGGCGGTCTTCAGCTCGCAATCGAGCGAGACGACCGCATTGTCGATGATAGGAGCGCCGGTTGCGCCGCCGTGCCAGGAGATCGCGCTGAACCGGTCCTCGTTGAGATGCTTGAGCCGGCCGGAGAACAGGTCGGAGACGAAACTCTGGTTGCCGGAGAGCACGTTCGCGCAGAACCGCCGGTTCTGCCGGATCGCCTCGCAGGCCGGGCTCAGATGGTGGACGCTGATCAGCAGCGAGGGCTTGCTCGTATCGGCCGAGACCGACGTCATCGATGAGACCGTGACCCCGTATCGGCCGGCGTCGCCGTCGGTCGTGACCACCGTGACGGCGGCGGCCACGCGGCTCATGCCTTCGACGAAGCGGGTGCGCAGGTCGGCATCCATGGCGTTCACCCGAGATCGAAGAACCGCTCCAGCTCCACGTCGGGAACTTTGCGGCGGAACTCGTCGTGCTGGCACTGGCGGGTGGAGGTGAAGGCCTCGACGAAGCGCTCGCCCAGCCAGTCCCTGGCGAAGGCGGAGCCGCGCAGCCGCTCGATTGCCTCCGGCATGGAGCGGGCGAAGTCGCGGCCCGGCTCCTGCGCATAGCCCGAGCCGATAGTCTCCGGATCGGGCTCGATCTCGCCGATGACGCCGGCGACGCCGGCGGCGATGGTGGCGGCGGCGGAGAGATACGGGTTGCAATCGGCGCCGGGCAGGCGGTTCTCGACACGCAGCGACCCCGCGTCGTGGCCGACCAGGCGGAAGCAGGTGGTGCGGTTCTCGAAGCCCCAGGTCAGGCCGGGCGGCGCGAAGGTGCCGGGCGCGAAGCGGCGAAAACTGTTCACCGTCGGCTGAAACACCAGCGTCAGGTCGCCGACATGGGCCTGCAGGCCGCCGAGGAAGTGGCGGAACGTCCGGCTGACCCCGTTCTTCTCCTTCTCGTCCCAGAACAGCGGCTTGCCGGCCTTGTCCTTCAGGCTGACGTGAAGATGGATCGACTGGCTGTCGGCCTTCTCGCTCCAGCGCGGCATGAAGGTGACGGACCGACCCTGCCGCAGCGCCAGCGCGCGGATGAAGTTCTTCAGGAGAACGAGCTGGTCGGCAGGCTCGGTGCCTTCGCCGGCGCCGATGCAGGCCTCCATGAAGCCGGCGCCGATCTCCTCGTGCATCTTGGCGAGGTCGATCCTCAGCGGCTCGCACATCGCGGCCACCGCCTCGTACCATTCGGTCTGGACGACCTGGTAGAGGATCAGGTCGTGGCTGGCATGCGCCGTCGCTGTCTTGAGGTTGCGGTAGCCCTTGGCCCTGGCGCTTTCCGGCGTCTCGTCGAACAGCGTGTATTCCAGCTCCATCCCATATTTGGGCACCAGCCCCGCCTCGGCGGCACGGGCGAGAACGGCTTTCAGGATCGCGCGGGGGCAGATTGTCGCCGACGCGCCGGTGTAGTTCGACAGCACCAGCAGGTCGTGCCCCGGCTTCGACCACGGCAGGCGGCGCGCCGAGGCGGGATCGACCTGCAGCGGATCGTCGTGGAAATCGCCCCTGTCGTCGTTGACGCCGGGGATCGTCAGCATCGCGTCGGTCGGGTCCAGCGCCAGTTGCGCCGGCGACATGCCCATGCCGTTCTTCATGATGCCCCTGAGGCTGCCGGCCGAGACCATCTGACCGCGCAGGAGGCCATTGGTGTCGGTCATCGCCACGGTGGCGAAGCGGCTGGCCGGGTCGGCCAGGTAGTCCTCAACTGTCATGGTCCACCTGCTTGACGGAATGGGCGCGGATGAGCGGCTCGAGCTCGGCGAGGTCGCCCTCGGGATCGGTCGAATAGGCCTTCAGGAAGACCCGCAGGCCGTTGTTGACGTAGCGGGCGATCTCGGCCCGCGAGGGCTGGCGGTCGGGCATGTAGAGCGCCTGCGTGCGCGGCGCCGAGAGGATGAGGCCCCACAGGTCCTGGGCGGCAAGCTCGGCATCCTCGAAGGCCAGCCGCCCGGCGCGCCGCTGGCCGTCCAGATAATCCATGATGCCGCGCAGCAGGCGGTCGGGGCCTACCTCCTGGTAGGCGCGGCCGATCTCGGGAAAGCGCTGCACCTCGCCGACGATGAGCCGGGCGAGCGACAGCATGTCCGGCCGCATCACCGTGTCGGCGTAGTCCCAGGCGAAGCCCAGGAGATCCTCGACCATGCCGCCGGGCGAAGGATGCTCGAACACGTCCAGCATGCGGTCGCGCTCGCCCAGCATCATGGCCGAGAACAGCGCTTCCTTGGACTGGAAGTACTGGTAGAGCGTCGGCTTGGAGAGCCCCGCCTCGACGGCGACCGCGTCCATGGTCGCGCCGGAATAGCCGGTTTCGGAAAAGACCTTCAGCGCAGCCCGGAGAATGCGCCGCTCGCGCTCGATCCTGTTCTGCTGGCGTTTCGGCAGCGCGGTCATCGCGGCAGCCTCCCGAGGAAATCGAGCAGGATACGGCTGTAGGCTTCCGGCTGCTCGACGTTGCAGACATGCCCGGCATCGGCGATCGTCTCGTAGCGCACGTCCGGCCGTCGCGCCTCGGCCAGGATGCGCTCGGCGACGCCGCGGATCTCGGCCGGCGGGGCCAGCCGGTCGTGCTCGCCGGTCATCATCAGCACCGGCATGGTCAGGCGCGAGAAATCGAATCTTTCGCGCGGATCGGTGAAGCAGGCCAGCGCGTCGCGATAGGTCGCCGACGGGATCGCCGCCATCGATTCGAAAAGCTTCGCCTTGACGGCGTCCGAAGCGTACGGGCCGGCAAGCACGCTCACCACCGCCGGCGCGAAGTCGGCCGGCGTCCGGCCCTGGTCGAGCGGCACCTGCCGGCTGACGCGGAACGCCTCGCGCTCCTCCGGCCCGGCCTCCGACATGCCGGTGCAGCCGCCGGAAAGCACCAGCCCGGCCAGCAGTTCCGGGTGACGCATGGCGAACGACGTCGCGATCCACGATCCATAGGACAGGCCGACCAGCACCAGCCGATCCGCGCCGAGTTCTTCCCGTACGCGAAGGATGTCGGCGCAGTAATCGTCGACCGTCGATTGATGCCGGCCGAGCCCGCTGCCGCCATAACCGCGCAGGTCGAGAGAGGCGGCGCGCATGAGGCTGCCGGCGGCCTGCAACTGCGGCAGCCAGTTGTGGCGCGATCCGCCTATGCCATGCAGGAACAGGCAGAGCGGCCCATGGTCGGGACCCGGAGCTACACTCAGTGCGAGGTCCGGGTCGCCAGCAATGACGATGTCCTCCACGCCGCGGGCAGGGCAATCGCATATGGCAAACCGCGATGAACTTCGCTGCTTCGTACCCCCACCCCTGACCCCTCCCCACAAGGGGGAGGGGGACTTTGCGGCCGCTATGCCATGCGAAACCGTTGACGATTGGCATCTGGCGGAGAGGCCAGCCGGTTCCCCTCCCCCTTGTGGGGAGGGGTTAGGGGTGGGGGTCAATTCATCTGTGATAGCCCTGGCGCCGTCGATCCCGCCGGCTGCCTCGGCGAGCGCCTGAAGCCCTGCCTCGAAGATCGCTTTCGTGCCGGCACAGATCTCCGCCAGTCGCGGCTCGGCCGCCGCCACCGTCGCGCTCCACCGCACGACGCTTCCGCCGCGCTCGCCGGCGCTGACGGCGATGCGGGCGTCATAGGCCTCTGCGCCGGCGATCCCCTCAAGATGGGTGTAGGCGAGCGTGCGGTCGCTGTCGCTGAACCAGGTCAGCCGCTCGCGGTAGAGCGTGTCCTCGCCATGGACGGTGAAGGCGCGGACAAGCGCGCCGCCGCCATCGCGCTCGGCGCGGATGGTGGCGATCGCCGGGTGCCAGCTGCCGCAGAAGTCGGAGACGACGGCCCACACCGCCTCCGGCGAGGCGGCAAGGACGCCGACGACCTCGACCGTGTCGCGCGGCATCACCGTCTACCGGGCCGAAGCCGAGGCGGCCGCGTCGCCGCGCCACAGCGAGGTACGCGCGCCGCCCTCGTCGCCCGGTGCCGAGTCGATCTCGTCCATGTCGTAGAGCGCCAGGACGGAAAGATAATCCTCCATGATCTCGGAGGTGAAGGGCAGCATCAGCGCGCCGCAGCGGCTGTCGCGATACATGCGCTCCAGCGGCAGCGACTTCAGCATCGACTGGCCGCCGCAGGTGCGGATCGCCATCGACGTCATCTCGGCCGCGCCCTCCATGACGTTGTACTGCGCGGCATACATGCGCAGCACCTCGCCCTTGCCCGGAAAACCCTTGGCCTCGCCGAACGCCTGCCACCACAGCGCCCGCATGTTGGCGAGGCGCGCATACATCTTGCCGACCGCGACGCGCTTGGTGGCGTACATGCGCCGGTCGATCGGCGGCTGGCCGGGGATTTTTCCCTTGAGATAGTCCACCATGAAGTCGAAGGCGCCCTGCGCCACGCCCATATAGGTCGGCGACAGCGTGATCATCATGTGCGGCCAGTTCGGCAGCGTCTTGTTGAAGATGCCGCGCGGCATCAAGAGGTCGCGCTCGGTGACGAAGACGTCCTTGAGGATCAGGTCGCGGCTGTTGGTGCCGCGCATGCCGAGCGGGTCCCACTCGCCCCTGACGCTCAAGCCCGGCGCGTCCTTGTGGACGACGAACAGCATCGTGTCCTCGTGGCGCGGCTCCTGCCCCTCGAAGACCTCGGTGCAGACGATGGTGTAGTAGTCGCAATAGCCGGCCAGCGACGCGAACTTCTTGAAGCCGTTGATCCGCCAGCCGCCGTCGACCTTGCGGCACTGCGTCTGGTTCGGCTTCGAGGTCCAGTTCTGGCCGCCTTCCGAGATCGGCTGCGAATAGATGGCCTTCTCCGCGATGGCGCGGCGGAACTGGCGCTCGCGTAGCGGCGCGAAGGCCGCCTTCTCCTGCGGCGTCAGGTTGGGCATGTCGAACATGAAGCGCGACCACGCCATGGACGAGTTGTGCATGTTGAAGGTGAGCGCGGTGGCGCCGCAATATTTGCCGATCTCGGCGCCGACCATGGCGTATTCGAACATCGAAAAGCCCCAGCCGCCGAACTCTTCGGGAATGCACAGGCCGAGGAAGCCTTCCGCCGCCAGGTCCCTGTAGTTCTCGACCGGGAAGGAGGCGTCGTCGTCGATCCCCTTGGCGCGGCCCGCGAATTTCTCCCGGCCGAGTTCGTTGACCAGCCGCAGCTTGGCCTGCACCTCGGGTCGGATGCGGGAGAGATCGTAATAGTCGGCAATATCGCTCATGCTTTTCTCCGCGGGCGTCAGAGCGCCAGTTCGCCTTGCAGGACGCCGTCCCTGACGACGACTTTCCCGTCCAGGGTGATGGTGCAGTTGCGCATAGGCAGGTCGAAATGGCCGAGCGTATAGCGGCCGGCATACTGGTTGGCGCCGGTCGACCACAGGAAGGAGCCGGCCAGCGCGCGGAATTCCACAGCCTGCATGTCGCGCTTGTCGTACATCGCCGCCGACACCCAGCGGGCGCGCGGGTGCATGCCCCAGCCGACATGGCTCATGCCGTAGGCGTTGCGGTCGTCCCAGGCTTCCATGTATTCGCGGAAATGGATGGCATCGACGCCGTCGCCCTTGATCGCGGTGACGAAATCGTCCTCGACCGTGAAGTCGATGCGGCTGGTCAGCGTCGTCTTGAACGTCAAATTCATGTCGCCGACGTCCATGACGATGCGGCCGTTGACGCAGTTCTTCCCCGGGAAGGCGAGGCAGAGGCCGCCCGGCCAGTGCGCCACCGCGCCCGGCGTCGTGCCGAAGCCCGGCGTGCCGCCGCAGGGAGCGTCGGTGAGGTCGATGACGAGGTCCGTTCCGGCCGGCGAGGTGACGCGCATCTCGCTGGCGTCGCGCAGCATGCGGACGCCCAGCGCCACCTTAGGGCCGAGCTCCGCCGTCGGCTCGGTGCGTTCCAGGATCTCCGGGTGCTCGTTGGTGACGACCAGCAGGCGGGTGCGGCCCGCCGCCTCGATCTCCGGCCATTCGGGGGCATGGATCAGCCCCTCGACCGTGCAGTCGACGATCACCTCGCAGAGCTTCAGCGCCTCGATGACGGCGCGGTTGCCCTGGATCGCCCAGGACGTGCCGGTGGACTTCACCGGCACCGGCGCGGTCTGGCGTGGCGTCGGCATCTGGATCATGCAGAATTCGGCGCCGAGATCGTGCAGGGCGAGTTCGGACAGATGGACCAGCACCGGGCGCGACTGCGTCTCCGACAGGATCGCGACCCGCGTCCCCCTGCCGATCGCGTTCAGCGCGAACACGCGCCGGAAGCAGTCAAGCCACCGCCCTTCGATGCGCTCTTGCAGCATCGCAAATCTCCCATTGACGATCCGGTGTTTTCGGATTTCTTTACTCGTGAGTTAAGTTTCACGATTTCGGTAAGGCTGTCAATCGCGATTTTCGAAAATCGATGATTATTCGACGATCGTCGGACAGGCCGGCTCAGGCGCGGCTGTCGTTGTCGGCATCGGTCAGGGTTATCTTCCTGAAAGTTATCCCTCTCCTGCGGCCAGCCGGACGCTATCGGTCCTCGCCGCGATGGACCGGCGCGCGGTCGAGAATGAGGCGGATCGGTCCCCGTCGACATCCCAAACAGTTCGAGATCAAAGCGCTGGCGGCCACTGCCGCGCCTACGGCGAGATTGTCGCCGCGCCGCATCCAGCGATGCGCCCTGGCGGCTGCGGTGTAGGAGTGGACCGAGCTAACGCGGCCTAGCCAAGAGAGGCTATTCCTCCTGGGCCGGGACCGGAACAACCGTCAGGTTCGGCCCAAAACTGCCGATGCTTGCCGCGACGGCCGGGTCGATGCCTTCGTCGCTGATAACCTCCGCGATCTGCGATAGATCTCCAAACGTGGCAAAGGCGGGCGCCTGGAACTTCGAGCTGTCGGCAAGCAGGATCGTGCGCCGTGCCGAGCGGATCATCACCCGCTTGATCGCCGCCACTTCCATCGTCGCGTCGGTGAGCCGCGACCCGGTGACGGCATAGGTGCCGATGAAGCAGACATCGGCATGAATGTTCTCGAAGAAGGATTCGCCCGGCTCGCCGACCAGCAGGTGCGACGCGGGACGCACCGTGCCGCCCGCGACGATAACCCGCCATTGCGGAACATTGGCGCCGATCCGCGCGATCTCGATGCTGTTCGTCACCACCGTCAGGTTGATCTGGCGCAACGCGGCGGCCTTGACCGCTTCCACCACGGTGGAGCTGGAATCGAAGATCACGCTCTCGCCGCCCCGCAGCCTCTGCGCGGCAAGGTCGCCGATGGCGCTTTTCTGGCGATGCTGGAAATGCGCGTTGAGCGAGGTTTCACGCTCGAACGTTGCGCGCAGGGGAGGAACGAGAAGCGCGCCACCATGCGTACGCTCCAGATATCCGCCCTCGGTGAGTTGTTCGAGGTCGCGACGGATCGTCGACGGCGACCCGCCGATGTTTTCGGTGAGTTCCTGGATGGAAGCAGTCCCGTTGCGCCGAACATATTCGAGAATCATGGCCCGGCGTTTTGCCGGAATGATTTCGACGCGTTTCGTCGCCTGAGTATCCATTTGGCCGGATCGTCCTTTCCGTCAGCATTCCGGAACGTACCGCCGAATGTAGGCAGGACCTCCGGCCCCGGCGTGCCGCGCTTCCGTAATTACCAGATGGTATATCCGCAATCTACGACCACGATCGAACCGGTCATTGCGCTGGAGGCGTCGGTCGACAGGAACAGGATGGTGGAGGCGATCTCCTCGGCGGTGGCGACGCGCCTCATCGGCGTGCCTTCCATCCAGTGCGGCATCAGCGTGTCGTCGGTAAAGCCGCCGCGCGACATGGCGGTGTCGACATAGGTCGGCGCGACCGAGTTCACGCGCACGCCACGTTCGGCCCATTCGCCGGCCAGCGACCTGGTCATGTGGTGCACGCCTGCCTTGGCGGCGTTGTAGTGAACCTGCCGCTGCGGCTTGTTGGAGATCAGGCCGGACATCGAGCCGACCGTGACGATCGAGCCGCGCCCGCGCTCCAGCATGGCGCGCCCGAACTCGCGACAGGACCAGTAGCAGCCGTTGAGGTCGACATCGACGACCTTGTGCCAGACCTCGTCCGACATCGATTCTCCGGGCGTGTCGGGCCATGCGATCCCGGCATTGGCGACAAGGATGTCGATGCCATGCCTGGCGTTGGCTTCGGCCGCGGCGCGGCCGACGGCGGCGGAATCTGTAACGTCGAGCAAGACCGTCTCGACGTCGAAGCCTTTTGCAGCCAACGCGGCGCGCCCGGATTCAAGCACCGCCGGATCACGGTCGGAAATGACGACGCCGGCACCATGCTCGAGCAGGGCTTCCGCCGTGCAGAGCCCGATGCCCCTGCCGCCTCCGGTGATGAAGGCCCAGCGGCCCGACAGATCGAACTTTTGCTTATACATGACGCTTGCTCATCCTGGCTGCAGTGCTTCGGAGCGGCGCGAGACCGCCCGCCCGTCGGGTCCGAATAGGTGAAGACGTCGTGGATCGACGCCAAGTCTGACGGTCTCGCCCACTTTCGCGGGTGCCCGCTCATCCGTCTTGACGGTCGCCAGTTGCCCGCTTGCGAGCTCGATGTGGGTCAGCGTCTCGCCGCCGAGATGTTCGACCACGGTGACGCGCCCGGCCAACGAACCGTCGGCCATCACCCGCAGCGCCTCCGGGCGGATGCCGATGGTGATCGCGTCGCCGTTCGCCAGCTCGGGCCGGGACGGCAGGGTGACCGCCGAACCGTCCTCGAGAATGGCCTGGGCCGCGTCCGAAGTGCACTGAAACTTGCCTGCCAGGAGGTTCATCTTCGGCGCGCCGATAAAGCCTGCGACGAAGGTGGACACGGGATTGGCGTAGATTTCCATCGGCGCGCCCACCTGCTCGATGCGGCCGCCATTGACGACGACGATCCGGTCGGCCAGCGTCATCGCCTCCACCTGGTCGTGCGTGACGTAGATCATCGTCGCATCGAGTTCGTGATGAAGGCGGGCGAGTTCTATGCGCATCTGCATGCGCAGGGCCGCGTCGAGATTGGACAGCGGCTCGTCGAACAGGAACACCTTTGGATTGCGCACGATGGCGCGGCCGATGGCGACGCGCTGGCGCTGGCCGCCGGAGAGCTGGCCCGGCCGCCGGTCGAGATAGGGCTCGAGCTGCAGAATGCGCGCCGCGTCCCTGACCTTGCTCTGCCGTTCGGCCTTGGGAACACCCGCCATGCGCAGCGCGAAGCCCATGTTGTCCGCGACGCTCATATGCGGGTAGAGCGCGTAGGACTGGAACACCATCGCCAGCCCACGCTCGTCCGGCTGAACGTCGTTGACGCGCTTGCCGTCGATGGCGAGGTCGCCGGAGGTGATCGTCTCCAGCCCCGCGATCATCCGCAGCAACGTCGTCTTGCCGCAGCCCGAGGGACCGACGAGCACGATGAACTCGCGGTCGCGTATCTCCAGGTCGACGCCCTTGACGACCTCCAGGCTGCCGTAGTTCTTGCGGATGTTGTTGAGCGTGACGGTCGCCATCGATATCCCTACTTGACTGCGCCGAAGGTAAGGCCTCGTACCAGCTGCCGCTGCGTGATCCAGCCGAAGACGAGGATCGGGCCGATCGCAAGCAGCGACGCGGCCGACAGCTTGGCCCAGAACAAGCCCTGCGGGCTCGAGAACGAAGCGATGAATGCAGTGAGCGGCGTGGCGTTCGACACGGTCAGGTTGATGCTCCAGAACGCCTCGTTCCAGGCCAGAATGATGGACAGCAGCGCTGTCGAGGCGATGCCTGGCGCGGTCAGCGGAATGAGCAGGTGGATGAACTGCCGCAACGGACGAGCCCCATCGAGGCGCGCCGCTTCGAGGATCTCGCGCGGCACTTCGCGGAAGAAGGTGAACAGCATCCAGATGATGATCGGCAGGTTGACCAGCATGTAGAGCACGACAAGGCCGATGCGGCTGTCGAGCAGCCCCGCAGACTTGAACATCAGGTAGATCGGCACGAGCACGCCGACCGCCGGCATCATCTTGGTCGACAGCATCCAGACGAGCAGATCCTTGGCGCGCTTGCCAGGGTGGAATGCGAGCGCATAGGCGGCCGGGAGGCCGACCGCCAGCCCAAGCAGCGTCGACCCGACCGAGACGATGACGCTGTTGAAGAAGAAGTGAAGATAGTCGGCGCGGTCCAGAACCTGCTCGAAGTTTCGCAGCGTCGGCTCGAAAAAGATCAGCGGCGGACTGGCGATCGCTTCGGGCTCCCGCTTGAAGGCCGTCATCGCCATCCACAGGATGGGAAAGAACATTATGATCGCCAGACCCCATCCGGCGACGGCGGCGAAGATGCGCTGAGTCAGAGGCCGCTCCATCGTCAGCGATCCAGATTGTGGGAGATCGTGCGCACGAGGAAGTACGCGACGATGTTGGCGAGGATGATGGCGATCACGCCGCCGGCCGAGGCCCAGCCGACATTGTAGTCGAGCAGCGCCACCTTGTAGATCAGGAAGGGCAGCGTCGTGGAGGCGTTGCCGGGTCCGCCCGCAGTGGTCACGAATATCTCGGCGAAGACCGACAGCAGGAAGATCGTCTCGATCATCACGACGATGGTGATCGAGCGGGCGAGGTGAGGCAGGGTGATGAAGCGGAAGAGCCGGAGGCCCTTGGCCCCGTCCATGCGCGCGGCTTCCACCTGGTCCCGGTCGAGGGATTGCAGCGAGGTGAGCAGGATCAGCGTCGCGAACGGGATCCATTGCCAGGCGACGATGACGCCGACCGAAAACAGCGGCCATTGCGCGAACCAGTCGACGACGGGCAGGCCCAGCGTGCGCGAAATATAGGCGAACAGCCCGTTCACGGGGTGCATCAGCAGGTTCTTCCAGATCAGCGCGCTGACCGTCGGCATGACGAAGAACGGTGCGATGCAGAGGAGCCGTGCGATGCCGCGCCCGGGAAACTGCTGGTCGAGCGCCACCGCGCAGGCAAGGCCGATGACGACCGACGCGACGAGGACGCCGGCGACCAGGAAGATCGTGTTGGCCAGCGCGTTGAAGAGGTTCGGATCGGTGAACAGGAAGACGTAGTTGCGGAAACCGACGAAGCCGCCCGCCGAGGCGTCGAGCAGGCTGTAGCGCTGCATCGAGAACCACAGGGTGAGCGCCAGCGGCACGATCATCCAGATCAGCAGCAGGATCACCGAGGGCGCCAGCAGCGGGCGCGTCGAGATCATCGGACCGATACTGTCCGTGGAAGCGTTGCGTTGCATGTCGTCGGTTAAGCACCTGCGAGGGCACGGCCGTCAGGCCGGGGAACGATGGAGAACCGGGCCGCCATGACTGGCGGCCCGGCGCGGGCTTGGGAGGATTACTTCTTGGGGTAGCCCGCTTCGTCCACGGCGCGCTGCGCGATGGCCTGCGAAGCCTTGAGCGCATCGTCGATCGACTTCTGGCCGGCGATTACGGCGCCGAACTCCTGGCCGACGGCGGTGCCGATCGACTGGAATTCGGGAATGCCGACGAAGCCGATGCCGCGATACGGCACGGGCTCCTGCGTCGGGCCGTTCACGTCGGCCGACTGGATCGTATCCATCGTGATCTTCGCGAACGGCGCCGCCTCGATGTATTCGGCATTGGCATAGGTCGACTGACGCGTGCCCGGAGGTACCGTCGCCCAGCCGGTGTCCTCGGCGACCAGGTCGATATAGTCCTTCGAGGTCGCCCAGTAGATGAACTTGTTGGCCGCCTCGGGCGACTTCGACGAGACCGGCACCGCCAGCGACCAGGCCCACAGATAGTGGTTGCCCTTGTCGAACTTGCCGTACGGCGGATAAGCGTAGCCGACCTTGTCGATCACCGTGCTCTGGTCGGGATCGGCGAGGAAGCCGGCCGACACCGTCGCGTCGACCCAGATGCCGCACTTGCCGCTGGCGAACAGGGCGAGATTCTCGTTGTAGCCGTTGGAAGATGCACCCGGAGGGCCGTACTTGTTGAGAAGGTCGACATACATCGCCAGCGCCTCTTTCCACTGCGGCGTGTCGAGCTGTGCCTTCCACTGTTCGTCGAACCAGCGGGCGCCGTAGCTGTTGGCGGCCGGCGTGATCTGGCCGACGTTCTCGCCCCAGCCGGGCTTGCCGCGCAGGCAGACGCCGTAGACGCCGTTGGACGGATCGTGAATCTTCGCGCCGACATCGCCGATGTCCTTCCAGGTCGGCCGCTCGGGCATGGTGACGCCCTTCGCCTCAAGCAGATCCTTGCGATAGAAGGTCATCTGGCTCTCGGCGTAGAACGGCAGCGCGAAGAGCTTGCCATCGAAGGACAGGCCGTCACGCACCGACTGGAGAACGTCGTCCAACTCGTATTCTGCCGGCACGTTCTCGAACGGAACCAGCCAGCCGCGCTCACCCCACATCGGCGCCTCGAACATGCCGATGGTCATGATGTCGTATTGGCCGCCATTGGTCGAAATGTCCGTCGTCAGACGCTGGCGCAGCGTGTTTTCCTCGAGCACCACCCAGTTCAGCTTGATGTCCGGGTTCTGCTCTTCGAACTGCTTCGACAGGCGCTGCATGACGACCATGTCGTTGTTGTTGACGGTGGCGACCGTCAGCGTCGTGGTCTGCGCCAGCGCGCTGCCGCATAGCAGCATCGCGGCGAGCCCTCCCAGTACGACTGATTTCATTTCCTTCCTCCTCTCAAGTGCCGGTGCGCCGGCGTTCCGCAGTGAACCTTCGGCCGGACCGCGACGCCGGCCGCCTCAAGCCTCCTCCCGTTCGCGTCCGGCTGCCGCGCTGGTGGCTCCCAGCACCAGCAGGCACCCGGCCGTGAACGTGTCTCCAAGTCCGAGCGTCGTGACAGGTCGCGCCAGATAGGGGCTCGGCACGGCGACCACGCGCCATTTGCCGACCCGCGCATCGGCTGCGAAAGGCGGCGTGCCGAATTCGGCCTTCGCCGGCGGTCCGCTCGGCACGACGGGACGGCCTTCCGACGCCCGGCAGCTCGACAACAGGCAGCCGGCCATCAGCGCGTCGCGCTCGATTTCGGGGTCGTCCAGCGTGACACTCGCCGCCCAATGGTCGGCGTGGACGCAGACGCGGCGCAGATGCAGGCGGTCGCCGAGCTCGGCCATCTTGCGAGGCAACAACGCCGTATCCGCGCTCTCCGGATAGATGTCGACGAGTTCCGACTGGCTCATCCCGATCGAGCTGAGGCGCCCCTCCGCGGCTGCTTCCAGCATCAGGTCGCGCTGTCGCGGCGTGTCGATGCCGCTCATCTCGAGGTGGATATGGGGCATGCCGGCCGCATGCCATCTGCGCGTCAGCCCGAAGACGCGGTCGAGCTCGCCGGGAAGTTCGGCGAGGGAGATGGCGCCGAACCCCGCGACCAGCCCGGAACCCGCGTCAGCGCCCGCACGCACGGACGCGGCCTCGAAGTCGTCGTCGTGCTCAAGGCCGGGATCGTCGAAGCGCACGATGATCCGTGTCGAGCGGGTGGGCATCACGTCGCCCACGGGCACGCCAGCCGTGTATTCGAAGATAAAGATGTTCGGGCGCCGAACGCCGCGCCGTTTCACCTGCGCCGCGGGCAGAAGCGCATCGCCTTGCGCGAGCAGCACACGTTCCGGCAGGTGCGACAGCATGTGCTCGCTGCGATCGCCAAGATTGAGCACCGCAGGCGCCCGCAGCGTGGAAAGCACCCAGCTTGCATGCGGGCCGGTGCCGCCGAGCGAATAGCGGGGCCTGAGCCGCTCGGCCAGCCATGCCGGGCCCTCCGGCCACTCGACACGCACCTCGCCGCCGATGCCGCGGGCAGCCCTGCCTTTCAGCATGTTCGCGAAGGCGACTGCGCCGGGCGGCTCGGTCGCCTCGATAAGAGCCGTCATCTCGCCCATGTTGATGGTCGCGTCGACGCAGGCGCTCATGCCGCAGAACGTCAGCGGCGCACCCGCAGCAATGGCCGGCAGTCGTCCGGCCAGGTCACGATAGGCAACAGCAATCGGCGATCGATCCGAAATGGTCAACACGCGCTCCTCCCACGCGGGTTCGCAGTTTTCCTCATTCTTCGCTCTCTCGGCACGTTGTCAACCAAAAAACGTCAAAAGTGTGCAAATTGCTCAATACTGACATTTGGTCTGCATATCGTGACGCGCCATCCGCGAAATTGCGAGCTTGGGCCCTGTATCCGGTAGTGGATATGGGATTAATGGCTCCTTGCGCAGCCGGGATATTGCATGCGTCTAAGGCTATGCGCGCGCTGCCTCTTCGGCGGCACGCAAACTTTGCTCTGGATTTTGGGGTTTTTTGATTATATGTGGCGGATTGAGAGGGGCGGGCCGATGGATACGGCAATACGCCTGGCGCGATCACGCAAGAGGAGGCTTCATGCTGCGGCTGGATCAGAAACTCGAGAACATCCGGAGCGGCCGCTACAAGCCGTCCGATTTCATCATCGCCGACGCCAAGGACAGCGACATGGGTTCGGGCGTGACGGGAACCGGATTCTTGCGAAACGCGGACGGCACCCAGGGCCGGCAGCGTACCCGCGCAGAGTTCCTGGATGCGATCGAGGAAGTCGTACGCCAGGACATCGTCGACATCATGCTGGTGTCGGTCGCCAATCTCGACGTTCTGCATGAGCGCGGCGCTTTCGCCAAAAGCGCCGTTAAGCCTGCGATACGCGCCAACGAGGCCACCGACTGCTGGGGCTCTGTCCGCCACGGCCGCTACGCGCATCACGCTTCAAGGCCATTCCGGACCGCCCATTTGCCGCAGGTGATGTGGGGTACCGAGAAGCCTCAGCCGGGACAACCGGTGACTGGCACCGACCTCGGCCTTTATTCGGTGACGTTCAACAACGACCTCGACGCCGACATGGTGTCGCTGAGCGCCTTCGCCGACTTTCGGCGAGACGCCGCCGCGTCCGGTTTCAAGTATTTCTACGAGGTTTTCGTGCCGAACGTCGACTGCGGTCTGACACGCGAGCAAATCGGCGAATACATGAACGACTGCATTCTGCGCTCTCTGGCCGGCGTCTCGAAAGCCGACCGGCCGCAATTCCTCAAAATCGCCTACAACGGACCCAAGGCGCTCGAGGAGCTGGCCAGTTTCGACCCGTCACTGGTCGTCGGCATTCTCGGCGGCGGCGCCGGCACCACGCGCGATACCTTCGAACTCGTTGCGCAGACCGAGAAGTACGGCGGCCGAGTCGCTCTGTTCGGCCGCAAGATCAACCTGGCTGAGGCGCCTCTCGCGTTGATCGCGCTGATGCGCCAGGTCGCCGACGGCGCCATCAAGCCCGAGGAAGCAGTGCGGGCCTATCACAGCGAGCTTCAAAAGGCCGGCCTCGTCGCGGCCCGCAAGCTCGACGACGACCGCGCCATATCCGACCCGATCCTCAAGCCGGCCGCGGAACTCAAGGCCGCCTGACCACTGTCGCCGCGACGTCCCTGAACCGGCACCGTCAGCTTCGGTGCCGGCATGCTGCGAAAGAAGCGGCGCCTCCTTCGTTTGCGACAGACACGATCGGGAAGGCTAATCCGGCGGCTGTTCCGGCACGGTACCGGGAGGAATCACGGGGGTGGTTCCCGTGTCTGGAGGCGGTTGCTCAATCTCGCGGTCACTGGTGGGCGGCGGCGTCAGCACGCCGTCGCAATTTTCCAGCGACGGGCGATGGCCATCGCCTGCCTCATCCTGGCGGGCGCCCGCACCGTTCCGCCCGGTGCCTTCGCTCCTGTCCTCTGGCTCGACCTGACAGGGGTCGGTCGGCGCGGCATGATGATTGTCATCTGGTGTTTGGCCGGCCGCCAAGCCGATGGCGCCCATCCAGCCCAGCAGCGTTGCTGCCGCCACGACGAGCATCCGAGTCTCAGGTCGAGCGGGAAGAAGGACCGGTTCCGGATTCGGGTCATCCGGCGTTGGCTGCGGATCATTGGGATTTGGCGTGGGATCGGTCATGGCATACTCATTCCGGCGCTGCCAGACTAATTCGAGCGCGAGCGATCTGTTCCCCGTCGCGGTGCAACGCTCTGAATTCAAATAGGAATGACGCGACGGACAAGCCGCGGCTCGGATAGTCCGGAACCTCCGCCTTCTTCACGAGTTCGTACGCGCAAGGAGGCGTTGGTTGCGGCGGCGAAGCTGCATTTCCCAAAAGGGCGCCGTCCTGTCCCATGCGAACGAGGAAGAGGTTCGATGAGCAATCAACATCCAAAGACTCACAGGCCAACCGACAAGGATCTGCGGGAAAATCCGGGAATCGGCACCTCCAGGGGTACGATCAAGGGCGGCGAAATCCTGGATGAAGACGAAAGCCTCGATGGCGACAACACCTTCGAGGGCGATGTCGAGAACGACGTCACGCGGCAGGGCGGCGTCGATCCCAATCAGACGGGTCGTACCAACAAATAGCAGGAGGCCGACATGGCCGGCAAGAAAACCCACGAGCAGCAGCTCCGTATCATCGAAAAGCGCGAGAACACCAGCAACGCCGGCGACGATTTCAATGCCGAGGAAGAACTGAAGCGCTCGAAACGGGAGCGGGAAGCGCATCGTGGAGGCACCCGGCTTCGCGATGAGGGGGTCGAACTGACGGACAAGGACGACCGCCAGATCATCCGTGGCGAACGTCAGGAAAGCGAGCATCACAAGCGCCGCGCGGACGATTGATCGTGCTGGACTACGAACACGCCAGACATCGCATGGTCGAAGCGCAAATCTCGCGGCGAGGCGTGCGCGACGAACGGGTGCTGGCTGCCCTGCGTCAGGTCGCGCGTGAAGCTTTCGTCGACGAAGGGTTCGAGGAGTTTGCCTACGAGGACAGCCCGCTGCCCATCGGCAGCGGACAAACGATCTCGCAGCCCTTCATCGTCGCGAGAATGACGGAAGCGGCCGAGATCGAACCATCCGACCGCGTTCTGGAGATCGGCACCGGCTCCGGCTATGCGGCGGCGATACTGGCCGAGCTTGCCTCCGAGGTCTTCACCGTCGAGCGGCATCGCGAACTGGCAAGCCAGGCCGAGGAGCGGCTGCACGGTGCCGGCTATGGACATGTAACGGTAAAGGTCGACGACGGGACCAAGGGCTGGCCCGAGGAGGCGCCGTTCGACGCGATCGTCGTGGCAGCCGGCGGCCCTTCCGTGCCGCTATCCCTGCAGGAGCAACTGGATATCGGCGGACGCCTGGTGATTCCGGTAGGAGATCGGCGCGGAGAACAGCGCCTGTTGCGCATCACGCGCGTCGCTGCCAACAAGTTCGAGGAAGAGGATCTTGGCGGCGTGATGTTTGTGCCTCTTGTGGGCGCGGAAGGCTGGATCGATGAAGATGACAGACTTTCACCGCACCAGACCCGGAAATCGCTTCCGGAACTGATCGCCGGAACTGCGGAAGACCTTCCGCCCATCGACGATCCGGCCTTCGGTACGAAATTCGATCGCTTCGGCGACAGGCGCGTCATCCTCCTTGGCGAAGCGAGCCACGGGACGTCGGAGTTCTACCGAGCCCGCGCCGCGATCACGCAGCGTTTGATCGAGAGGCATGGTTTCACGACCGTCGCGGTCGAGGCGGACTGGCCGGACGCGGCTTATCTAAATCGGCACGTTCGAAGCCTACCGCAACCGGCCGGGGTATCGCTGCCGTTCCAGCGCTTTCCCCGGTGGATGTGGCGCAACACCGACGTCGCGGCCTTCATCGCCTGGCTGCGCGGGCACAACGACGGGGTCAAGGATGCGAGCCGGCAGGCCGGTTTCTACGGCCTCGACCTTTACAACATGAGCGGATCGATTGCCGCCGTGCTGGCCTATCTGGATAAGATGGATCCGAGTGCCGCGGCTGTCGCGCGGGAACGCTATGGCTGCCTGACACCCTGGCAGAACGAGCCCGCCACCTACGGCCGCGTGGTGTTGCGCTCCGGCTACAGGGCCTGCGAGGACGCCGTGGTCAGGCAGTGTCGCGACCTGCTTGAGCGTTCGCTGTCCGAGGACAACGGTGATCTCCTGGATGCCCAGCAGAGCGCGAGGCTGATCGCCTCTGCCGAGAAATACTACCGCGTCATGTATTATGGCGGCGCCGAGACCTGGAACCTGCGTGACAGGCATATGTTCGAGACGCTGGAGCGCCTTCTCGACGCGGCAGGCCCGGATTCCAAAGCGGTGGTATGGGCACACAATTCGCATATCGGCGATGCACGCCATACCGACATGGGCTCGGTGCGCGGCGAGCTGAACGTCGGCCAGCTTTGCCGCGAGCGATACGGCAACAAGGCGGCGTTGATCGGCTTCGGTACCCACTCGGGCAAAGTCGCCTGCGCCTCCGATTGGGACGGCGAGATGGAGATCAAGGAGGTCAGGCCCTCCGTACCGGACAGCGTCGAGCGCCTATGCCATGACAGCGGCAACCGTTCCTTCCTGCTGGATTTTACGCGCAACGATGCGGTTTCCGACGCGCTTCGGGCGCCTCGTCCGGAACGGTTCATCGGCGTTATCTACCGTCCGGAGACGGAGCGCCTCAGTCATTACATCGACGCGGCGGTGTCGCGGCAGTTCGACTCCTTCGTCTGGTTCGACAAGACTTCTCCGATCACGCCCATGGCCGGCAGTAAGGGGCAACCCGGCAAGGTGCCCGATACGTTTCCGTTTGGCGTGTAATCGTGCCGATGGCACATGCAGGCGCGCCTCGCGTCGAGCCGTCCGACAGCCGGTCGCCCCATCGTCCGGGCCGATCCCTTTCTGCTGCGACAGGCAAAGCATGGCACGGCCGTCGCGGATTTCCTTGGCGGTGACGATCCGTGTTGCCAGCGAACAGTGCTGCCACGATGGGCCAAGCCCGCTCAGCCCTTGTTCGGCCAGTCGCGCCATACCGGCCTTGCCAGGCCGAAGGTGTCGTGGCTGCGCACGTAGTCGCTGCCGTAGGAGCGGGCGACGAGGTCGAGCTTCGGCGTGTCGATATGGGCGCGCTCGCTGTCGAGAACGTATTCGTCGCTCACATGCACGGTCAGGACGCGGCCGATGACGACGACCTGGGCCGGACCGGTGACTACCGAGGACAGCGAAACGCATTCGAAGCCGACCGGGCTTTCGGCGATGCGCGGCGGACGTATGCGCGACGACGGGACGGTCGCGAGTTCCGCCAGGGCGAGTTCGTCGATCCCGCGCGGCGCGTCGATGGCGGTCAGGTTCATGGCCCGGACCAGCCGTTCCGGCACCAGGTTGACCACGAACTCGCCGGTGTCGAGGATGTTGCGGGCGGTGTCCTTGAAGCCCCTGTCCGGGTCAGCCATGATACCGATAGCGATGGTCGGTGGCGCCGATCCCATGACGTTGAAGAAGCTGTAGGGGGCGGCGTTGGTACCTCCCTCGCGATCCTGCGTCACCACCCAGGCGATCGGACGCGGCATGACCGTGGCGACCAGCAGCTTGTAGGCGTTCTGCGTGCCGACTTCCTCGAGGTCGAAGCGCATCAGATCACGCTGCCGACTCTCCTCTCCCCCGGGCAGGGGGAGAGGTGGCCCGAAGGGCCGGTGAGGGGGTGCCTCATCGGTCAAACCAGCAGTATGACGCGTCGAAACGCGCTGTCTTGTGCTGGCGTGGTCATCGGCCTACTCCGGCGTCGCGTCGATCACCGGGTGCCGCAGCAAGCCGATGCCCGCGACGCAGGCCACCACGACGTCGCCAGGCCACCTCCATTCCTGCGGGCTCCGCCCGGCGCCGACGCCTTCCGGCGTGCCGCTGGCGATGATGTCGCCGGGCTCGAGCGTGATCCCCGAGGAGATGTCGGCGATCAGGTGGTCGACCTTGAACAGCATGTGGCGCGTGTTCGAGCGCTGCTTCTCGACCCCGTTCACCGTCAGCCACAGGTCGAGCCCCTGCGGGTCGGGGATTTCGTCGACCGTCACGATGCAGGGACCGAACGGCGCGTAGGTGTCCTGGCCCTTGGAGAATATCCACTGTCCGGCGCGTCGGTTGTCGCGCGCCGAGACGTCGATCATCACCGAATAGCCGAAGACATGGCCGAGCGCGTCCTCCCTGCGGACGCGCCGCGCGGTGGTGCCGATGATGACGGCGAGTTCGACCTCCCAGTCGAGCTGCTGCGTGATCTTGCGGTTGTGCTCGATGCCGTCGCCCGGTCCGATCACCGTCGTCGGCGGCTTCGAGAACACGACCGGCTGCTGCGGCAGCTCCCGGGAGGTGTCCAGCGATTTGGCGCTTTCGGCGACGTGCTCGACATAGTTGAGGCCGATGCCGAAGATGTTCTTGCGTGGACGGGGGATGGGAGCCAGCAGCCTCACATTCGCCAGCGCCGTCGCCGTGCCGGCGGGGAAGCGGCCGGCGGCCTGATCGAGGCAGCCGCGCAGCGCATCGAGCCCTGACCGGCCGGCATCGATCAGCCCCAGCATCGAGGCGGGAAGCGCGACGCCTTGCGCGGCAGCAAGCGCCTGCACATCCACCACAAGGTCTTCGACGAGGACGCCGAGCTTTGCCGCCGCCTCGACCGAGGCGCGATAGGTCACGAGTTTCATGATCGTTCCTTCAGAGAAGCGGCTGCCGGCCGCCATTGTCGCCGAATGCCTGCTCGCGGTAGAGCCCGAGCGAGCGCATCACCGGCAGGTCGGACAGGCAGAACAGGCAGGCGTCGTCGCCGTCCGAGCCGTTGACATGCTCGTGCCAGGTCCAGGATGGCACGCAGAAGATATCGTGCTCCCGCCAGTCGTAGCGTTTTCCGTCGATGATGGAATGGCCGCTGCCCTTGGCCACGTGATAGAGGCCGCTGCCGGTGTGGCGGTGCGCCCTGGTGTGCTCGCCGGGACGCAGCATCTGCATGGAGGCGCCGAGCGTCAGCATCACCGGGCCGTTGGTCACTGGGTTCACATACTCCATCAGCACGCCGTCAAAGGGCGAGCCGTCGGTGCAGCCGGCATAGTTCAGCAGCGACTCGTAGGTCGGAGCCCATTCGTATTTGAACATCGGGCTGTAGCCCTTGCTCCAGGCCTCTCCCATCGGCTTCAGGCCCGGATTGCCCCAGGTCCTGGTCATGTCGTCGACCGGGTAGCCGACCGCCTGACTCAGATCCGGATGGACCTCGTAGAAATTGGCTTCCATGGCGTTGACGAAGGGGATGTCGAGGCCGTCCTGCCAGATGCAGGGCGTGCCCGTCGCCTCCACTCCGTGTTCGTGCCAGGTGCCGTTCGGCGTCAGTACGAAATCGTTGGCGCCGAGCGTCATCTTGTGTCCGTCCACCACCGTGTAGGCGCCGGAGCCCTCCATGATGAAGCGGATCGCCGATGCCGAATGGCGGTGTGCGGATGCGACCTCGCCGGGGTTCATCACCTGGAGACCGGCATAGATCCAGCCCACGGCGGCCGCGACGTCGGTGCGCCCCGGATTGTTCAGGTAGACGACGCGCCGCCCGGCCTTTTCCGGCGTCACCAGTTCGACGGAGCGCAGCACATGCGTGCGCAGGTCGCGGTAGCGCCAGACCACCGGGACCGACGCGGATTTCGGCTGCCATGGCTCGATCTTGTTGGCGACGGTCCAGAGCGCGCCTGCCTTGTGGCGGTCGAGTTCGTCGTAATAGGCGAGCAGTTCGGGCGTGTCCTCGACATTGGCCCGGCCGGCGATATCCTCGCGGTGGTTTTCGCGCTGTGCCACGCGTCCGTCTCCTCGTTGGGTTCCGGACCCAAGCATGGTTCAGGATATTTTCGATTGCAATCAGAATTTTCGAAAGAATTTGGAATTGCCGACGACTTCTCATCTGGGCTAAGCCTTTAGGCAAAGGGAAGCCGATGACACTTGCCGAAAAAGCCTACGACGCCCTGCGCCACGACATCATTCGCGGTGAGCTCGCACCGGGGCGGCCGCTGCGCCTCGCCGATCTCAGCCAGCGCTACGGCATGGGTTTTTCGCCGCTGCGCGAAGCGCTGAACCGCTTGCAGGCCGAGCGGCTGGTGATGGCCGAATCGCTGCGCGGGTTTCGCGTCGCGCCGCTGTCGCTGGACGAGTTGCACGACGCGATGGCGCTTCGCATCGTCATCGAAACGGAGGCGCTCAAGGCCTCGATCGGCCAGGGCGACGATGCCTGGGCGTCGGGCATCGTTTCCGCCCTCTATGCCTTGAACCTGCAGGCGGCTCGCACCGGCGGCGAGGCCAACATCTGGACGCTGGAGGCGCGGCACCATGCCTTCCACCGTGCCCTGCTGGCGGCCTGCAACTCGCCCTGGATACTGGAGTTCTTCGAGCGCCTCTATGCCGCGACCGAGCGCTACCGCATTCCCGTCCTGCTCGCGGCGGCGCTGCCGGCGGGCCGCGACGTACCGGCCGAGCACAGCGCGCTGGCGCAGGCGACCCTCGACCGCGACGCCGGGAAGGCATCGGCATTGCTCGATCAGCACTACCGCCGGACGGTGGACGACCTTGCCGAGGTCATCCGCGCCAACGACGGGGACATCCTTCGGGTCCGGCTCGGCTGACATCCTCGCACTCTCCCGCGGTGAAGATGCGATGGGACTTCGGTGGCAACGGATGTAAGCGGCTTGGAACGCGTGACAGGGCCGCAAGGCACTGCGACGGCTACATTGGGAGGAAGAATGACGATAGGGATCGGGGTGATCGGTGCGGGCGTCATGGGGGCCGACCACGCCCGAACGGTGGCGCGTCATGTTGGCGGCGCGGAGCTCGTCGCCATCTCGGATCCGGATGAAAGCCGTGCGCGGGCGATCTCCGGCGAGATCGCCGGCTGCCGTCCCTTCACCGACTGCCTGGAACTGATCGCGGATCCGGCGGTCGAAGCCGTCCTGATCGCCTCGCCCGATCACACGCATGTCGGCTTCGTGCTTGCCTGTCTCGGGGCAGGCAAGCACGTTCTGTGCGAGAAACCGGTGGCGCCGACCTCCGCGGGATGCCGCGAAGTACTCGAAGCGGAGCGGGCGCTCGGCAGGCGCCTGATCCAGGTCGGGTTCATGCGCCGCTTCGATCCCGCCTATGTCGAGATGCGCAGCGTCCTGACGCGGGGCGAGCTGGGGAAGGCGCTTCTGCTGCACTGCGCTCATCGCAACGCGACCGCTCCCGGCTTCTTCACGCCGGAAATGTCCATCACCAACGCTGCCGTGCACGAATTCGACATCCTCCGCTGGCTGACCGGCAGCGAGATCATTGCCGTGACAGCCCTGAACTCGGCGCGGAAGGGCGACGGCGGCCTGCGCGATCCGCTCGTGCTTCTGGTCGAGATGCAGGATGGCGTGCTGGCCGACGTCGAGCTGTTCATGAACGCCGCCTACGGTTACGACATCCGCACCGAACTCGTCTGCGAGAACGGCACCGTCGATCTCGGGCGGCCCGCTCCCAACCTGCATCGCCGGGCCGGCACGGAGGCCCGCTCCTTCCCCGGCGATTGGCGGGGGCGCTTCGGCGACGCCTACCGGCTGCAGCTCCAGGCATGGCTGGCGTCCGTGCGGGGACAGGAGCCGGCCGGCGCCGACGCCAGCGACGGACTTGCAGCCACGCTGGTCGCGGAAGCCGCGCTGGCGTCGCTCGAGAGCGGCCGTCGCGTGGCAATCGCCACGGACCGGCCGTGATCGCCGCGGCGTCGCGTGAAAGGCTGGCGCGGCGCCTTACGGGGCACCGCGGCGCCGACCTTATCCCAGTAGCGACTTCAGCCTGAAACCCGGGTCGGCAAGGCTGGCCGGGTCCGGCTTGGCGCCCCTGGCGATCAGCATCTCGGCGAGGCGGACGTCCTTCGCGACGACGTTGCCGGGACCGACACCTCCGGCGGCCATGAGCCGGCCGTCCTCGGCTAGCTGGAAGAGAATGAAGGCCCCGTCAGCGAGATCGCGCCGCACGGTCGTCGCGGCGTGATCGGGCACGCCGGCGATCTGCATCGTATGGTCGTACTGATCGGACCAGAACCACGGAACGGCGGCGTGGGCCTCGCCTGCGCCCAGCATGTTCCGGGCGGCGAGGGCGCCCTGTTCCTGGGCGTTGCGCCAGGATTCCAGCCGGGTCCGCCGGCCGTCGTGGCTAGCCAGCGGGAAGGAGCAGCAGTCGCCCGCCGCGAAGATGAAGGGGTCGGAGGTGGCGAGCGTGGCATCGACGGCGATGCCGTTGTCGAGCGCGAGGCCGGCGGCCTCGGCGAGCGCCACGTTGGGCACGGCGCCGATGCCGACCAGCAGCAGTTCCGCCTCGACGGTGCGGCCGTCCGCCAGCCTCACGGCGACTCGGTCTCCGGCGTCCCCGATGGCGGCGATGCCGACGCCGCAGAGGATGCGAACGCCGTTGTCGGCGTGCAGCCGGTGAATGCGTTCGGCGATGTCAGCCGGAACGCCGCGCATCAGGATGCGCGGCTGCGCTTCGACGACCGTGACGTCCGTCCTGCGCTGGCGCGCCGAAGCGGCGAGTTCAAGGCCGATGAAACCGCCGCCGATAACGGCGAGACGCTTTCCCGGACCGAGCCGCTCGGCGATCCTGCCCGCATCGTCCAGCGTGCGCAGATAGGCGATGCGCGGGCCTTCGCCGGCCAGCGCGAGGCGGCGCGGCGAGCAGCCGGTCGCCAGGAGCAGCCTGTCGTAGGGGAGGGTGCCGCCGTCGGCCAGGGAGATTCGACGGGCTGCCCGGTCGATCGACACAACCGGCGAGGACAGCATCAATTCGATCGCCGCGTCCGCATAGCGGCCCGGTTCCGCTATCGATTTCGCGCCGGGAGCCTGCGGGCCGGTGATCGCATCCTTTGAGAGCGGCGGTCGTTCATAGGGAGGATGCCGTTCCTCGCCGATGAGCGTGACGCGACCGCCATAGCCTGCTTCGCGCAGCGCAAACGCGGCGCGCGCGCCGCACTCGCCCGCTCCCACGATGACCATGCCTCCATCCACCGCCATCACCCGATCCGGATCAGAACTTTGCCTGCCTCGACCTTGGCCGGACAGGTCCCGAGGTCGACGCAGATGCGGGCGCCCCTGGCACCGTTGGCGACTATGCTCATGATGACCTCCCTGCAGCGGAACCGCCATGCCGGCCGCGCTGCCTCGCATGTGGGATATCAAAATCGGTCATTCCTCTCAATGATATTGCAAGACTTTCTATCATTATCTATCATCATTATAAGAGGTAACCTTGGCCAAGCGACCGACCATATCGGACCTTGCGCGTGCTTCCGGCGTCAGCGTGGCGACCGTGGACCGCGTCCTGAACGGGCGCCTGCCGGTACGCGAGGAGACCGCCCGGCGCGTCTGCGATGCCGCCGCCGACATCGGCTACCATGCGGCCGGGCTGATCGAGCAGCGGCTGCGCAAGGAATTGCCCGAATTCCGGCTGGGCTTCCTGCTGCTACGGTCGAAGGACGGCTTCTATGGGACGTTCGCCGATGAACTGGAGCGGGCGATGGCGCAGGCGCAGCGCTTTCGCGGTGCCGCCGTGATCGAGTTCGCCGAATCCCTCGAACCGGAAGAAATGGTGGAGCGGCTGTCGCGGCTGGCCGGCAAATGCGAGGCGGTCGCCCTGGTCAGCCCCGACCATCCGACGCTGACGGCGGCGGTCGTCGATCTCAAGGCGCGTGGCGTGCCGGTATTCTCGCTTCTGTCCGATTTCGGCGCGGGGGTGCGCGCTGGCTATATCGGCATCGACAACCTCAAGGTGGGGCGAACGGCCGCCTGGATGATCGCCAAATGCGCGCCTCGGCCGGGCAAGGTGGCGCTGTTCGTCGGCAGCCACCGGTTTCACGGGCACGAACTGCGCGAGATCGGCTTCCGCGCCTTCTTTCGCGAGCGGGCGATGGACTTCACGGTGCTGGAGACGCTGGTCAACCACGAGTCGCATGAAAGCACGCGCGAGTCGCTCGTCGGCCTGCTGGCCGGGCACGAGGATCTCGTGGGCTGCTATGTCGCCGGTGGTGGCGCTGAGGGCGCGATCTCGGCGATGCGGCAAGTGAAACCGGCTCGGATGCCGGTGGTGATCTGCAACGAGATCACGGCCGACCGTCGCGCCGCGCTTGCGGAGGGGCTGGTGACCATGGTCATCAATACGCCCCTTCCCACGCTATGCCGCACGCTCGTGGACCTGATGGCCGGTGCCGTGGCAGCGGGCGCTTCCGCGGTGCCGAGCCAGACATTCCTGCCGTTCGACATATTCGTTCCGGAAAGCGTCTGACGACGGCCGACAGGCATTTGTGCGGCCAGGTGCGAATAGCCTCTTGCATTGCCGCTCCGTCCTGAAGACCATTTTGCCGAATTGGAGTTTTCGGCATTTTTGTTGCAGACCGTCAACCGGGCGCCTGGTAGCGGATCGTGGCAACAGGCAGTGCGGATAGGTGGTTGAGCCCGGAGGATGAAAATGTCGGATCCGAATGCAAGAAACGAGGCTACCCGGGCGATCGTCACCGGCGGCGCGCAAGGCATCGGCTTTGCCGTCGCGAAGCAGCTCGTCGCCGAAGGCTGCAAAGCGCTGGCGCTGGTCGGGCGTTCCGGGGAGAAGGGCGCGGCCGCGGTCGCCGAACTGGAGCGGCTCGGCGCCGAGGCGCTTTTCATCCGCGCCGATGTCTCCGACCCCGCCAATTGTGCACGGGCGGTCGCGGAGGCGACCGAGCGTTTCGGCACGATCAACGGTCTGGTCAACGCGGCTGCCTCTTCCGCCCGGGGCTCGCTGACGGAAACCACGCCGGAACTGTTCGACTTCCTCTTCAACACCAATGTGCGCGGGCCCTTCTTCCTGATGCAGGGCGTGGTGAAGGGCCTGCTGCAAGCCAGGGCGCCGGGCTCCATCGTCAACGTGCTGTCGATGTCGGCGCATGCCGGCCAGTCGTTCCTGACGCCCTACTCGAGCAGCAAGGGCGCGCTTGCCGTCCTGACCAAGAACGTCGCCGCGAGCTATCGGAAGAACCGCATCCGCTGCAACGCCGTGCTCCCTGGATGGATGGACACGGAAGGCGAGGACGCGGTCCAGAGGAAATTCCACGACGCGCCTGACAACTGGCTCGAACTGGCCGAAGCCGACCAGCCCATGGGCCAACTCGTCAAGCCGCACCAGCTCGCCGCGCTGATCACCTATATGATCAGTCCGCAGTCGGGGCGTCATGACGGGAGCGCTCGTCGACTACGACCAGAACGTCGCGGGCGTCGTGGGGGAGTGATCTCCTGCGGCCATGGACCAGGGCGGCCGCTTGGGCTGGAGCCCCGGACGGGACGACCGCCGTGGCCGTCCGGCGCTGCCTCTTGCAATGCATGGGGCGATGGCCAGGGACGCTCGCGGCGCATTTGATACTCCACAACTTTTCAGGATGGAATAACTAGTTCATTGTGCGCGGCCGCATCTGGTTCGGAGGACGAATGAGCGAAGGCCTGACGGTGCCCCGGGACTACGAGTCGCTTCGCGAGCTCATCCTCCGCCAGCGGCAGAAACTGCCGAAGCGGATCGCCCAGGTCGCCGCATATTCCCTGGATAATCCGGATGAGATCGCCTTCGGCACGGCCGCCAGCATCGCGGCGGCCTCCGGCGTTCAGCCATCCACCTTGATCCGCTTCGCGCATCATCTGGGCTATGACGGCTTCACCAGCCTCCAAACTGTCTTCCGCGAACGGTTGCGGGAACGAACCTCGTCTTATGACGAGCGACTGAACGCGCTTCGAAGCAGCGGAGCGGGGAGCCGGAATCGCCGCATTGCCGAAGGTTTCGTCGGCGCCTCGATCCGGTCGCTCGAAACCATGCTGCACAAGCTCGGGGAGGAGGAGCTCGACAGAGCCGTGGTGCGTCTGGCAAAGGCTGAGACGATCTACATCGTCGCCCGCCGCCGGGCCTATCCTGTCGCGACCTATCTGGCCTACGCCTTCGGCAAGCTCAGGATCCGCTATCTGCTGGTCGATTCGTCGGCGGGACTGGATCCCGAGATCCTGAATTTCGCAACGGAGAAGGATGCCGCGATCGTCGTCAGCTTCTCGCCCTATGCCCCGGCCACCCTCGCCCATGCCACCGCGCTGGCCGAGCTCGGGGTCGACGTCATCGCCATAACCGACAGCGCGTTCTCGCCGCTCGCCCAGTCGGCGAGCCAATGGTTCGAGATCGCCGAGGCCGACCACGCCGGGTTCCGTTCGCTTGCGGCAACGATGGCCGTCGCCATCACGCTGGCCGTGGCCGTCGCCGAGGCGCGTCGCGGCGACAGTTGAATGCGGGCTTTCCCGCGCTTTCCGGCTCGACATCGATCGGCAGATGCTGCAACGGGCACGGCGGCGGGCTCGAGAGTTCGACCGATGCCTCATATGCGCCTATACGAAACCGAGCCGTCGATCCCACGCACAGGAGCAGCCGGATGCAGCCCATCTACATCACCTATCTCAACCGCTTCGACATCGAGGCGGCGATGCTGTCGGACGCCGAGATCCTCGAGGCGATCGAGGCCAGCCTCGGCATGCAGGGGAGGGGAGAGACGGTGATCGAGCCGCGCATGCATCTGGAGCCGCGGGCCGGCGTGGAGGGACATTTCAACGTGCTGCGCGGCTGGATCGGCGGCGGGATCGACGCGGCCGGCGTGAAGGTCGTCGGCGACTTCGTCGACAACTACAAGCACGGCATGCCGTCCGAGTTCGGCGTGCTCAACCTGTTCGATCCCCGCACCGGCAAGCCGACCGCCATCCTCGACGCCAGCGGCATCACCGACATGCGCACCGGCGCGGTGACGGCGATCGGCGCAAAGCATCTCGCCCGCAAGGGCTCGAAGGTGCTCGGCCATGTCGGGGCGCGCGGCACTGCCTACTGGAACGTCCGCCTGCTCGACCATCTCTTCGATTTCGACGAGATCCGCGTGCATTCGCGCCGCCCGGAAAGCCGCAACGGTTTTGCCGAGCGGCTGTCGCGCGACCTCGGCAAGCCGGTCGTGGCGACGGAGGACTGGCGGAGCTGCGTGGACGGCGCCGACATTGTCGTCGAGGCGTCGCGCCTGAGCAGGCCGGAGCCGATGCTGAAGACGGACTGGATCAAGCGCGGCGCACTGGTCGTGCCCTACGGCACGATGAGCGCGGTCGAGCTGTCGCTCACCGACATCATGGCCAAGATGGTGGTGGACGACTGGGGCCAGTGCAAGGCTGGAAAATTCGGCTCGCTGCGCGCCCATGTCGAGGCCGGCAAGCTCTCCGAACAGACGCTGCACGCCGAGCTCGGCCAGATCGTCGCCGGCCTCAAGCCCGGCCGCGAGAGCGAGGACGAGACCAACCTGTTCTGGCATCGCGGCCTGTCGCTCTCCGACATCGCGCTCGGCCATGCCTTCCTGACCAAGGCCGAAGCGCTGGGCGTCGGCCACCGCCTGCGCTACGCCTGACCGAGGGGGCCGGCATGACCACGCTGACGATCGGCGAGCGGAATCTGGACATAGTCGACGTCGTCACGGCATCGCGGGGAAAGCTGCGCATCGCCGTGACGGCGGAGTTGCGCGAGCGCATGCGGCAGGCGCGCGATGTCCTAGACGACCATCTGCGCCGCGACATCCCGGTCTACGGCCTCAATACGGGCCTCGGCGGCAATATCGGCCACCGCATCGCGCCGGAGGAGGCGGCGCTGCTGCAGGCCGACCTGGTCATGGCGCGCGTCGCCGGGGTGGGGGCACCGCTCCCGGTCGAGGTGAGCCGCGCCGTCCTGTTCTGCCGCATCGCCGGCCTGGCGCAGGGCGGAGCAGGCATCTCGCTGCCGGTCTTCGACACGCTGGTCGAGATGCTGGCGGCCGACATCGTCCCGGTCATCCCGTCGCGCGGCTCCACCGGCGCCAGCGACCTCGTCCAGACCATGAGCCTAGCCGCCGCTGCGATCGGCGCCGGCGCGGTGCACTGGCGCAGCCGGACCATGCCGGCGGCGGAGGCGCTCGCGGCCGCCGGGCTGACGCTTGCCCGGCTGGCGCCGAAGGACGGGCTCTCCATCGGCAGCGCTTCCTCCGTCGCCTGCGCCATGGCCGCGCTGGCACTGGCCGAATTGGACGACCTGCTGGCCATGCACGTCGCCGCCGCGGCGCTCGCCTGCCAGGGTTTCGGCGCCAATCCGCACCTGTTCGACGCCGAAGTCGTGGCGGCGCGGCCGGCCGGGCGTCAGGTCGAGGCGGCGGCGTTGTTCCGCCGGGCGCTGGCCGGTGGCGACTTCTTCATGCGCGCGCCGGCCAAGGTCCAGGACGCGATTTCGTTCCGCGCCCTGCCGCAGGTGACGGGCGCCGTCATGGCCGCACGCGAGGCGGCGGCGCGGGAGGTCCGCGTCGAGCTCAACGGCGCCGCCGACAATCCGCTCGTGCTCGGCGCGGCCGGCGTGGTGCGGCCCTCGGCCAACTTCCTGACGCCGTCGCTGGCGCTCGCCTTCGACACGCTGGCGATCGCCTTGGCGCAGCTTGCGACCGCGTCGGTACAGCGTTCGATCAAGCTGATGACGGGGCGACTCTCCGGCCTGCCCAACTATCTCTCACCGGTCGGCGGCGCCTCCGCCGGCTTCGTCCCGATGCAGAAGTCGCTCGCCGCCCTGCACGCGGAGATCCGGTTGAAGGCGACGCCAGCCAGCATCGACGGCGTGGTCGTGTCGGACATGGTCGAGGACATCGCCACCAACAGCGTGCTTGCCGTCTCGAAGTTCGGCGAGCAGCTCGAGCCGATGCGGTGGCTGATCGCGATCGAGGCGATGGTCGCCGCAAAGGCGGTCGACCTGCGCCGCCGCGGCGAGCCCGGCCTGACGCTGGGCCGGGCGGCCGGGGAGATTTACCGGCGCCTGCGCGCCGTCGTCGCCGAGCTGGATGCCGATCGCGCGACGGGGCCAGACGCGGCCGCTGCTCGCGGTGCCCTGTGGCATGCCGACAGCGTGGATGCCGTTCGCGGGATGTTGGAGCCCGAGAAGCTATAGACTGTTCAGGCAAGTTTTGACCGACAAGGCACCCCCCTCTCCGTCTCGCCCTTCGGGCTCGCCACCTCTCCCCCGCTTTGGGGGGGGCGAGGAACCCAAGCTGGAGAAGCGCTGGCATCGCGGCAGCGGTTCCTCGCCCCCCCCAAAGCGGCTACGGCATGCACACATCTCTGAGAACCCAACCTTTGGCGATGGCTC
>NZ_JCACER010000027.1:0-87395 GCF_059502445.1 Kumtagia sp. | reverse complement strand
TCTCCCCCCTTGCGGGGGAGATGTCCGGCAGGACAGAGGGGGGTGCGAAGGAGCAGCAACTCTCGAGACTAGCCCAACAAGGCGAGAGGGGCACCGTGTTTGACACGCCCCGCTCCGACCCCCGCATCCTCGCCGGCATCGTCGCGCTGGCGGCGATCGGCGTGCTGATCGGCGGCGCTTTCCTCGGGCTTCTGGTCGAGGGCATGCACGACTGGTCGGGAGCGCTCGCCGCCTTCGATGGCTACCTCTTCCGCATCGCCCGCTTCACCGTCTGGCAGGCGGCGCTGTCGACGCTGCTCTCGATCGTCCCGGCGATGCTGCTGGCGCGCGCCCTGTCGCGGCATCCGGACTTCTTCGGCCGCGCCTTCATCCTAAAACTGTTCGCCCTGCCGCTGGCATTGCCGGCGATCGTCGCGGCACTCGGCCTGCTCGAGCTCTACGGCCGCGCCGGCTACTTCGCCGGCCTGCTCGGCTGGTTTTCCGGCGGCGACTGGCCGGGCATCTACGGGCTTTCGGGCATTCTCGTCGCGCACGTCTTCTTCAACCTGCCGCTGGCGACCCGCCTCTTCCTCGAGGCACTCGACACGGTGAGCCCCGACCAGTGGCGGCTGGCGAGCCAGCTCGGCATGAGGGCCGGGCCTTCCTTCCGCTTCATCGAATGGCCGGTGCTGCGCGCCGCGCTGCCCGGCATCGCCGGCCTCGTCTTCATGCTATGCATCACCTCGTTCACGCTGGTGCTGACGCTGGGCGGCGGCCCGCGGGCGACGACGCTGGAGGTCGCGATCTACCAGGCGCTGCGCTTCGACTTCGACCCGGCCCGCGCCGTGGCGCTGACGGCGCTGCAGGTGGCGCTCACCGCCGCGGCCGTGTTCGCGCTGTCGCGCCTCGGTGCCAATGTCACCGGCGAGGCCAATCTGAGCGTCGCCGCGCCGCGCCCGCCGGCCGCCGGCCCCGCCGAAACAGGCGTCAACGCGCTGCTGCTCGGCGCCGCCCTGCTGTTCGTCGCCGGGCCGCTCGTCGCGACTCTGCTTTCCGGCCTGCAGGCCGATCTCCTGCGCCTTGCCGGCGAGGCGACCGTGCGCAAGGCGGCCGCGACCAGCGTCGTGCTGGCGCTCGCCGCCTCCGTGCTGTCCGTGGCGCTGGCCTTCGCGCTCGTCGCGGCGCGGCGGGCGCTGGCCGTCGCCCTGCCGGGATCGCTGCTGGAGCGCGCCATGGACACCGGCGCCGGCTTCGTGCTGGTGGTGCCGCCGATCGTCATCGGCGCGGGCTGGTTCGTGCTGGCCCGGCACTTCGCCGACGTGTTCGCGCTCGCCCCTGTCATGGTGGTGACGGTCAATGCGGTGATGGCCATGCCGTTCGCCGTACGCGCCATCCGGCCGCGCTACGACGCCGCCGCCGAGCGCCACGACCGGCTGTGCGCCGCCCTCGGCATAAGCGGCTGGACCCGGCTCAGGCTGGTCGATGCCCCGGTGCTGAAGCGCGCCGCCGCCACCGCCGGCGCCTTCGCCATGACGCTGTCGCTCGGCGACCTCGGCGTCGTCGCCCTGTTCGGCAGCGATGCCGTGCAGACCTTGCCCTATCTGCTGTTCTCGCGCATGGGCAGCTACCGCACCGCCGACGCCGCCGGCCTGGCGCTGCTGCTCGGCCTGCTCTGCCTGGCGCTGATGATGGTCGCCGACCGCCTCGCCCGGGAGAAGCCGCAATGAGCGGGCTGGGCGCCGGAATCCGCATCGACGACGTCCGCTTCGCTTATCCGGACATGAAGATGCTGTTCGACGTCGACATCCCTCCCGCCGTCGTCACCGTGGTGATGGGCGCCAGCGGCTCGGGCAAGTCGACTCTGCTCGACCTCGTCGCCGGCTTCCGCCAGCCGCAAGGCGGGCGCATCCTGATCGCCGGCGTCGACGTCACGGCGCTGCCGCCCGACCGCCGGCCGGTGTCGATGATCTTCCAGGAGAACAATCTCTTCGCCCATCTCGACGTAGCCAGGAATGTCGGGCTCGGCCGCTCGCCGTCGCTCCGGCTCTCCAAGGCCGACCACGAGGCGGTGGCGCAGGCGCTCGCCCGCGTCGGGCTCGCCGGCAAGGAGCGGCGTCTGCCGCGCGAGCTTTCCGGCGGCGAGCGCCAGCGCGTCGCGATCGCCCGGGTGCTGGTGCGCGACCGGCCGGTGCTGTTGATGGACGAACCCTTCGCCGCGCTCGGACCGGCGCTGCGCGACGACATGCTCGACCTGATCGCCGCGCTGCAGGCCGAGCGCGGGCTCACGGTCGTGCTGGTGACGCACCATCCGGACGACGCCCGCCGCATCGCCGGGCACATGGTTTTTCTGGAGGATGGCCGGGTCGCCGCCGCCGGTCCGGCCGCCGCATTCTTCACCGAGGGTGGACCGGAGGCATTCAGGCGCTATATTGGCGCCGAGAGTCGCTCCGCCGAAACGCCGAGCGCTGCCCGGAAGCCGACATAATTGCGAGGCAGACGGGGCCGAACGGCCTCGCCATGCTGTCGGTCGTAGGCAGGCCAGCGACTCGCAAGGCCCGGCAGGCAGAATAGTCGGCTGAAGCGAAGGAAAGGAACCCGATCTGACCGATACCCTGACGAGACGCGAACTTTCGCAGGCCAAACCGCTTGCGAACGCCCGGCGTCTGGCATCGGTCGGGCTTGTCCTCGTGCTCGCCGGCTGCCAGGGTTTCCCGTCCGACGTGCGCGAATCCAACTTCCAGCCGTCCAACAATCCGGTCACCGTCGACAGCGTCAGCCGCAACAACAAGCTGGCCGAGTTGGCACGCGCCCAGCACCCGCGCATCCTCGCCACCTATGGCGGCGAGTACTCCGATCCCAAGCTGGAGCGCATGGTCGCCAAGGTGGTGGGCAGCCTGACCACCGTATCCAACAACCCGACGCAGACCTACCGCATCACCATCCTCAACTCGCCCAACGTCAACGCCTTCGCGCTGCCGGGCGGCTACCTCTACGTGACGCGCGGCCTGCTGGCGCTCGCCAACGATTCAGCCGAGCTGGCGGCGGTGATCGCCCACGAGATGGGCCACGTCACCGCCAACCACGGCCTGCAGCGGCAGCAGAAGGAAGCGGAGGAGGTGCTGGCCACCAAGGTGGTCACCGACGTGCTCGGCGAGACGCCGAACGCCAAGCTGGCGCTGATCCGCGGCAAGCTCAGGCTCGCCCAGTTCTCGCGCAACCAGGAGCTGGAGGCCGATGCCATCGGCATCAAGACCAGCCAGCTCGCCGGCTACGATCCCAATGCGGCGGCGCGCTTCCTGCAGTCGATGTCGGACTACACCAACTTCCGCAACATCAGCGGCGCCACCGATCCCAGCCTCGACTTCCTCGCCAGCCATCCGAACGCACCGCAGCGCATCGAGCTGGCCCGCGCCCATGCCCGCCAGTTCGGTCCGCCTGGCACCGGCGCCACCGACCGCGACTCCTTCCTGGCCGGCATAGACGGCCTGCTCTACGGCGACACGCCGCAGGAGGGATTCGTGCGCGGCAACACCTTCCTGCACCCGAAGCTCGGCATCTCCTTCTCGGTGCCCTCCAATTTCGCCATCGACAATTCGGCGGCCGCGGTCACCGCCACCGGCCCGGGCGACATGGCGATCCGCTTCGACGGCGTCACGCTCGATGCCAAGGTCACGCTGCCCGACTACATCCGCAGCGGCTGGGTGACCGGCCTCGATCCGACGAGCGTGCGCTCCGAGACGATCAACGGCAACGAGGCGGCGATCGCCAGCGCGCGTGCCGAAGGCTGGCAGTTCGACATCACGGTGATCCGCGTCGGCGGCCAGGTCTACCGCCTGCTCACGGCGGCGCCGCTCGCCAACACCAGCATGAACGTGATCGCCCGCCAGGTCGGCGGCAGCTTCAAGGCGCTCAGCGACAGCGAAAAGGCGGCGCTGAAGCCGCTGCGCATCCGCGTGATCACGGTGAAGCCTGGCGACACGGTCGGCAGCCTGTCGGCGAAGATGGCCGGCGTCGACCGCAAGCTCGACCTGTTCCGGCTGCTCAATGCGCTGTCGCCCGTCGCTTCGGTCTCGGCCGGCGACAAGGTGAAGATCATTTCCGATCAGTAGCCCGCGGCCGCGTCGTCGAGTTTTCACGCGGCCGCGAGGTCTATTGCCCTGCGGCGGTGCTGGTCGAGCACTATCTGGAAGCCAGCTCGAACCCGGCCACGCCGAGGGCGACGTTCAATCCGGTCTGGCCCTGTACGCTGACGGGCTGCAGCACGAAGTCGCGTGCCGACTGGCGCACAAGCACATTGGTGCCGACGCCCAGCGCCGCCGTCACTTCCGCGCCGACGCCGCCATAGCGGCCGGCGAGAGCGCCCGGGCCGTAGGCGTCGAAGCTGGTCGCCAGCACGGCCCATTTCATCACGCTCCCGCCGGTGAAGCCGAGATCGACGCCGTAGCGGCTGATGACGCCGGAGTAGGTTTCCGGAGGCAGGTTCGGCAGGGCAGGGTTGTAGGTGCAGGCGACCTGCTTGGTCGAGCCGAAGACGAAGCCATCACCGCCGGCGACGTTGCAAACCAGCATGCCGATCTCGACGTTGCCGGCCTGCGCGAAGGAGGCGCTGCCTGCCAGCGCGATTGCGGCGGTCGCCGCAAGAACAATTCTCTTCATCGGTCGAAACTCCTCAACAAAGGCCGCCCATCCCTCAACCGGCAACCCCGGCGGGCGGTTCCATCCGGAGCGGAGCCACGGGGTAGCTCACGGCGTTTTGAATTGGCCGGTACCCGGGCCGTAAAGCCCGCGATCCCTAGGTGCCGAATGCTATTCGCCTAGCGGCGGCGGTAACCGGTCCACATCCAGCCCAGCGCGGCGCCGAGGGCTATTCCGATCGTTATGCCGATGGGCGTGCTGTCCATCGCCGAGCCGATGACGGCTCCGGCCCCGGTGCCCAGCGCGATGCCGAGAGCCATTCCGAAACATCGATCGATCATGGCCGTATGATAGACCGCCCCTGAGGCGGGAATGCGATATCGCTTCCGCGAGCGGCACAAAACAAAAACCCCGCCGAAGCGGGGTTCCGGTAGCAGCGAAAAGTTTCGGCTCAGATGCCGAGGCCTTCGTAGCGCTTCTTGAACTTGGAGAGACGGCCGCCGCGGTCGAGCAGGGTCTGCTGGCCGCCGGTCCAGGCCGGATGGGTGGTCGGGTCGATGTCGAGATTCATCGTGTCCCCTTCCTTGCCCCAGGTCGAACGGGTCGTGTATTCCGTGCCGTCAGTCATGACGATCTTGATCGTGTGGTAGTCGGGGTGGATCTTCTCTTTCATCGGTCTGGTCCTGGCTGTCGCGGGGCGCTTGCCTGCCTGCGGCGATGCGCGCACTGTCAAAACGAATGAAGCCGCAGCTATTGGACGGCCGCGGCTACAAAAACGGTCGGCGGGCCTATACACCAGCCCGGTTTGAAGCACAAGCCGCCCGACCCGGAAGGACTACGATGGAGGAAACGAAACGGCGGTCGCTGAAGCCCCTGCGCCGCCTCATGCCCTATGTGATCCGCTATCGCGGCATGGCGATCGGCGCGGCCGTTTCCCTCGTCGTCGCGGCCGTCACGACGCTGACCCTGCCGCTCGCCGTGCGGCGCATGATCGACCATGGCTTCTCCTCGCCGGATTCGACCTTCATCTCCAACTATTTCGGAATGCTGGTGGTGATCGCCGCGGTGCTGGCGGCGGCTTCGGCGGCGCGCTACTACTTCGTCATCACGCTCGGCGAGCGCGTCGTCGCCGATTTGCGCCGAGACGTCTTCTCTCACGTCACGAGCCTGTCGGCCGGCTTCTTCGACACGGTGCAGTCGGGCGAGATCGTGTCGCGGCTGACCGCCGACACCACGCAGATCAAGGCGGCCGTCGGCGCCAGCGCCTCGCTGGCGCTGCGCAACGCCATCCTCGGCATCGGCGCGGTGGCCATGATGGTCGTCACTAGCCCGAAGCTCTCCGGCCTCGTCATCGTCGCCATTCCGGTGATCGTGCTGCCGCTGGTGGCCTTCGGCCGTTCGGTGCGGCGCCGTTCACGCGCTGCGCAGGACATGCTGGCCGAGGCCTCGGCCTATGCCAGCGAACAGATCGGCGCGGTGCGCACGCTGCAGGCCTATACCAACGAGCGGCTGGTGACCGGGCGCTTCGCGGGCGCCGTCGAAACCGCCTTCGCGGCGGCTCGATCGTCCGTTCTGGCGCGCGCTCTCCTCACCTTTTTCGCCATTTTCACCATCTTCGCCTCGGTGGTGGCCGTGCTGTGGTTCGGCTCGCGCGACGTGCTGGCGGGCGCGATGTCGCCGGGCACGCTCGGCCAGTTCCTGCTGTTCTCGGTCTTCGCCGCCGGCGCGCTCGGCGCGCTGTCGGAGACCTGGGGCGAGCTCAGCCAGGCCGGCGGCGCGGCCGAGCGGCTGATGGAACTGCTTGCGGAAGAGCCGGCGATCGCGAAACCGGCAAATGCCGTGGCGTTGCCGGCAAGGCCGCTCGGCTCGGTCGCCTTCCGCGGTGTCTCCTTCACCTATCCGTCGCGCCCCGACCTGCCGACGCTGCACGACCTCACCTTCACCATCAAGCCGGGAGAGAAGGTCGCTCTGGTGGGCCCGTCCGGGGCCGGCAAGAGCACGATCTTCTCGCTGATCCTGCGCTTCTACGACCCGCAGGCGGGTTCGGTGCGAGTCGACGGGGTCGACGTGGCGGCAGCCGATCCTGCCGAGCTGCGCGGCCGCCTCGCCATCGTCCCGCAGGACGTCACCATCTTCGCGGCCTCGGCCGGCGACAATATCGGCTTCGGCCGACCGGGCGCGAGTGCCGCCGAGGTCGAGGCTGCGGCGCGCGATGCCTTCGCCGACGACTTCATCCGAAAGCTGCCCGACGGTTATGCCACCCAGGTCGGCGAGCGCGGCGTGACGCTGTCGGGCGGCCAGCGCCAGCGCATCGCGATCGCACGGGCGATATTGCGCGATGCGCCGATCCTGCTGCTCGACGAAGCGACGTCGGCGCTCGACGCCGAAAGCGAGAGCGCCGTGCAGGAAGCGCTGGAGCGGCTGATGCAGGGGCGCACCAGCATCGTGATTGCCCACCGCCTCGCCACCGTGCTCAAGGCCGACCGCATCCTGGTGATGGACGAGGGCCGCATCGTCGAGGAAGGCACCCATGCCAGCCTTGTCGCCAGGGGCGGGCTCTACGCGCGGCTGGCCGAGCTGCAGTTCGCCGACGGCAAGGCCGGGTTCGCCAGGGCGGCGGAGTAGGCTCAGGCGGGCCGCCAGTCGGCCAGCAGCGTCGCATGGCCAAACTGCGCCGTCTTCGCGACATGGCGGGCGTCGGCGGTGACGAAAATCCCGCCCCGCTCGATCGCCATGGCGTGGTAGAGGCTGTCGAACAGCGTGGGATAGCCGCCGCCGGGAGACTGTGTTCGCGCGATGGCTTCCGCCAGCGTCAGGTCGGCTTGGTTCGGTTCTTCGATGACGAGACCCAAGGCGCGAAATTCCTCGAAAAGGCTGCCGACCGTGGTCAAGGGCACTCCGACGTGGAGCGAGGCGGACAACGTCTCGTAGAGGACGAGCGACGGAGTCAGATAGCCATCGCCCTTTGCCAGCATGTGATCGACAAAGGACCGAGCGTGATCACTGTCGTCCTCATCCTTCAGCAATTTGACGAAAATGGAGGCGTCGACAACGATCACTCGTGCCTGCCTTCGAGAACGTCAATCGGCCGGCCGTCCCACTCCATTCGCTTTCTGCGTAGGAATTCGCTTCCGGACTCCTCAGCCGTTGCGGGTCGACGTATCTCATCCAGGGTCTTCTGCAGGTTCCGGATCGCGACATCGCGCAACGCCTGATCGATCGCTTTCTCTACGAACCGCGACCGTTCATTCTTCGGCACGACTGCTTCCAGCTTGCTCTTCACATCTGCAGCGATCGAAAAGGTCGCGCGCTCCTTCGGGCCGGATGCATTCATGGCTGCGCCTCCTTTAAAGCGTATCTTATCCTCATACTCTTTCGTACGCAAATTTCGTACGCACGCCAACTGTCCCGCTCGCGCTCACCCCAGCAGGTTGCGGGCGGTGCGCATGAAGATGCGCGCGCCGATGGCGATCAGGTCGTCGGGGAAATCGTAGTCCGGATTGTGCAGCGCCGGCCGGTCGACGCCGGCGCCGAGGAAGAACATCGCCGATTTCGAGGAGTGGCCGAACACGCCGAAATCCTCGGAGGCGCGCAGCGGCAGCTGCTCCTCGTCGTGGGGAATGCCCTCCGCATCGAGCGCGGCGCGCAGGTGCTCCACCGCCTCCGGCGCATTCAGGCTGGCGACGAAGATCTCGTGATAGTCGACCGTGTGGCGCAGGCCGTCTTTCCCGGCGGCTTCATGTACCAGCGCTTCCGCCGCCGCGCAGAGGTCGGCCATGCGCTCGTCGAGGCGGGTGCGCAGCGTGGCGCGGATCTCCGCCCGCCCCGGCGCGATGCCGAAGACCGGCTCGCCCATGGACGCATGGGTGACGGTGACCATGGCGAAGTCGTCGTCGTGAAAACTGCCGCCGCCGAGCTTCGCCAGCGCCGGCATCAGCCGGCTGACGGCGAGCATCGGCGAGGTTCCTGTCTCCGGCATGGAGGAATGGGCGGTCTTGCCGTCGAGCACGATGCGGATGCCGCGCGAGGCGCAGTTGACGACGCCGGGCTTCAACCGGACATGCCCGAGCGGCGTGCCCGGCACATTGTGCAGCGAGAAGGCGAAATCCGGGCGAATGTTCTCGTAGCGCGGATCGGCCGCCACGCCGGCGGCGCCGTTGCCGGTTTCCTCCGCCGGCTGGAACATCAGCACGACGCGGCCGCGGGCCGGCGGGCGTCGGCCGAACTGACGGGCGAGGGCGGCGAGGATGGTGGTGTGGCCGTCATGGCCGCACATATGCGACTTGCCGGGGACGGTGGAGCGATGCGGGATGTCCGGCAACTCCTCGATGGGCAGCGCGTCGAGCTCGCTGCGGAACAACACGGTCGGCCCTGGGCCGGCGCCCTCGTAGACGATCGCCACGCCGTGGCCGCCGAGGCCCGTGAGCACGGCGCTCGGGCCGGTGCCGGCGAGGAAGTCGACGACGCGCCGCGCCGTCGCCTCCTCCTCGTTGGAGATTTCGGGAAACCGGTGCAGCTCGCGCCGGAACGCGACGAGATCGGCGATGTCCTGATTGGTCAGTTCCATGATGTCTTCCGTCCTAAAGGTTCGACGCGCCATGTCGGCCGGCATTGCGCCCGGAAAAGATGCAGCCGCCGAGGAAGGTGCCTTCCAGCGCATTGTAGCCGTGGTATCCGCCGCCGCCGAAGCCGGCGGCCTCGCCCGCCGCATAGAGGCCGGTGATCGGCTCGCCCGTCGCGTCGAGCACCCGGCCATCGAGGTCCGTGTGGATGCCGCCGAGCGTCTTGCGGGTGAGGATGTTGAGGCGCACGGCAATCAGGGGGCCGCTGGCCGGATCGAGAATTTTGTGCGGCTTGGCGGTGCGGATCAGCCGGTCTCCGAGATAGGCGCGGGCGCCGCGGATGGCGATCACCTGCGCGTCCTTGCAGAATGGGTTGTCCAGCTCGCGGTCGCGCGCCTCGATCTGCGCCTTCAGCCGGTCATGGTCGATCGGCGGCGCGGCGGCCAGCCGGTTCATGCCGGCGACCAGCTCGGGCAGGGTGGTCGCCACGACGAAATCCTCGCCATTGCGCTTGAAGGCTTCCACCGGCGGCGGAGCGCCCGCGCCGCGGCGGCTCTTCAGCACCTTCAGCCAGCTGCCGGAGGTGAGGTCGGGGTTCTGCTCCGAGCCCGACAGCGCGAATTCCTTCTCGATGATCTTCTGCGTCAGCACGAACCACGAATGGTCATGGCCGGTGGCCAGGATGTGCTTCAGCGTCGCCAGCGTGTCGAAGCCCGGCAGGCAGGGCGCCGGCAGCCGTTCGCCGCGCGCGGCGAACCAAAGCGACGACGGCCCGGGCAGGATGCGGATGCCGTGGTTCGGCCAGATCGGGTCCCAGTTGCGCAGGCCCTCGGTGTAGTGCCACATGCGGTCGCCGTTGATGACGGCCGCCCCCGCCTGTTGTGCGACGCCGATCATGCGGCCATCGACATGCGGCGGCACGCCGGCCACCATGAAGCGTGGCGGCTCGCCCAGCCGGCCGCGCGGCCAGCTTTTCCGCACCAGCTCGAGATCGCCGCCGATGCCGCCGGAGCAGACGAGAACCGCGCCGGCCTGCAGCTCGAAGTCGCCGACTGCCGTGCGGCTCGAGGGCTGGCCGCGCAGCACGCCGGAGGGCTCCAGCACCTCGCCGGCGACGCCGACGACTGCGCCTCCGGACTTGACCAGCCGGCTGACGCGGTGGCGGAACTTTAGCGCGATGCGGCCCTGGCCGGCATGCTCCTGCACGCGGCGGATGAACGGCGCCAGCACGCCCGGCCCGGTGCCCCAGGTGACGTGGAAGCGCGGCACCGAATTGCCGTGGCCGTGCGCATGGCCGCCGCCGCGCTCGGCCCAGCCGACCACCGGGAACCAGCGCATGCCCTGTGCGTGCAGCCAGGGGCGCATCCCGCCCGCGGCGAAGTCGACAAAAGCCTCCGCCACCCTGCGCGGCCAGAAATCCTCGGGCCGATCGAACTGCGCTGAGCCCATCCAGTCCTGCAGGGCGAGATCGCGGCTGTCGCGGATGCGCATGCGCCGCTGCTCCGGGCTGTCGACGAAGAACAGGCCACCGAGCGACCAGAAGGCCTGGCCGCCGAGCGAATTCCCGCCTTCCTGCTCGACGACGACGACGCGCCGGCCGGCATCCGCCAGCTCCGCCGCCGCGACCAGGCCGGCCAGCCCGCCGCCCACGATGATGGCATCGGCCGTCTCGGCCATTGGTGTCCTCCCGTTCCGGCGCAGCCTATCGGCTATCGGGCGGAACGCAATTCCTTCAGCAGCTCCGGTCCGCTCCAGCGTCGGCGCTGGCCGCTCTCGGCCTCATGCACCAGCTCCACCAGCCGGCGATTGACGGGAGCGGGCATGCCTTGCCTACCGGCCAGGCGGACGGCCTCGCCGTTCAGCCAGTCGACATCCGTCCTGCGGCCGGCGTCGAGCGCGTCGATCATCGAGGAGCGGGCGGCCGGATCGACCTCCAGCACGCTGCCGGCGAGCCGCAGGAACAGCCAGTCGGGCAGGCCGAGCAGCCAGGGCACGAGGCCCGGCGGCAGCGCGGTCAGTCTTGCCGGGCGGATGCCGGCGGCCTTCATCGCCGTCAGCGCCTCGCGCTGCGCCATGGCAAGACACCGCCGGTAGGCGCGCTGCGACAGCTCTTCGCGCAACGTCAGACCGGACAGGCCGCTGACGGCGTTGTTGAGGTTGAGCAGCAGCTTGCCCCATTGCACCGGCCGGAACGAGGCATGCCGGACGAGCGGCAATCCGGCCTTGGCGAAGGCCGGCAGGAAGGGTGTCAAGGCGGCATTGTCCTCGACGTCGAGGGCGCCCTGCGTCGCCTGCTTGAAGGTCGGACCCGGAAGCTGCACCACGTTGAAAGGCACCATGCCGGCGAGCACTGTCCGACCGGGGAGTGCCGCGCGTAGGATCTCCTCGTTGCCGATGCCGTTCTGGAAGCTGATCACGATCGCCTGCGGTGGCGCGTGCTCTGCAAATACGCCGGCAGCGGCGGCCGTGTCGCTGGCCTTGACGGTGACCAGCACGAGTGTCGCATCGGCGAGCACTTCCGGATCGGTGCGGTAGTCGACCGAGCCCGGCGGCAGGAGGAAGTCGGCACCGCGATAGTCGGCGACGCGCAGTCCGCCGGCCGCGATCGCCGCGCCGAACCGTTCGCGGCCGATGAAGCGCACTCTTGCGCCCGCCGCCGCCAGCCGGCCGCCGACATAGCAGCCGACGCTGCCGGCGCCGAAGATGCAGATCAGGGGCGGGGTCTGCATGCGCTGCCTCCTCTCGGCGCTACGCCGGCCGCCGATGCATCATCCGCCGTAGCGGGTTTTCAGGTGGTCGATGAAATGGGCCGCGTTCAGCCGCTCGCCGGTCGCCCGCTCCAGCAGTTCCGGCGTCGACCAGCGCGAACCCTGCGACCAGATTCTCTGCCGCCGCCAGTTGTTGATCGCCTCGAAGCGGCCTTGCGCGATATCGTCGTCGAAGGCTTGGTGCTCGCGCCGCAGCGCCGCCGCCTGCTGCGCCGCCATCATGGCGCCCAGCGTGTAGGAAGGGAAATAGCCGAAGGCCCCTGCCGGCCAGTGCACGTCCTGCATCGGCCCGTCCTGGAAATTGCCGGCGGTCGACAGGCCGAGATAGTCGCGCATCTTGGCGTCCCAGGCATCCGGTATGTCGGCGGCCTCCAGACGCCCGGCGACAAGCTCCTGCTCCAGTTCGAAGCGCAGGATGACGTGCAGCGGATAGGTGACCTCGTCGGCCTCGACGCGGATCAGCCCGCGCTCGACATGCAGCACATGGGCAAGGATATCGTCGATGCTCCAGCTTTCGCCGAGATGACGCTCGACGAAAGGCAGCGCCCAGCGCCAGAAGGCCGGATTGCGGGCGAGCTGCATCTCCACGAACAGGCTCTGGCTCTCGTGCACGGCCATGCCGCGCGCCTTGCCGAGCGGCCAGTGCGACCACTCCTTGGGCAGGTTCTGCTCATAGAGGGCGTGGCCGGTCTCATGCAGCACGCCCATCAGTGCCGACAGGAAGTCGGACGTCTTGTAGCGCGTGGTGATGCGCACATCCGTCGGCACGCCGCCGCAGAAGGGATGATGCGAGACCGACAGGCTGCCGTGGGTGAGGTCGAAGCCCACCGCCGTCATCATGGCGAGGCCGAGCTCGCGCTGCTTGTCGACCGGATAAGTGCCGGAAAGCTCCCGCCGCGGCGTTTTTTCCAGGCGCTTTTGCTGGGCCGCGAGCGCCTGCGGAACGAAATCGCGGAGAAAAGCCTTCAGTTCGGCGAAGATCGGAGCGATTTCCGCTGCCCGATTGCCGGGATCATATTGTTCCATCAGCGCATCATAAGGCTCAAGGCCTAGAGCGTCGGCGCGCAGCGCCGCCTCTTCGCGCACCAGCTCGACGATGCCGGACAGCGCCGGCAGGAAGCCGGCCCAGTCGTTCTTGGCGCGCAGATCACGCCAAAGCTGCTCGCAGCGCAGCCGCGCCCCGGTCTGCCGCTCGACGAATTCCGGGGGCAGGCACGTCATGTTGGTGTATTGGCGGCGGAATTCGCCCAGCGCCGCCGCCTGATTCTCGTTCAGCACCTCCTGTTCCGCCGCGGCGATCCAGTCGGCGATCTCCGGGGCGGTGGCCTGGCGGTGGTACATGCCGGCGAGCGCCGCCATCGCCTCGGCGCGCTTCTCGCCGCCGCCCGGCGCCATATGGGTGGCCTCGTCGGCGCCGAGGATCGCCAGCGCATGCTCCAGCGCCTCCAGCTTGCGGCCGATCTCGTCGAGTTTTGCGAAGGACATGGACACTCCTCAATGCTGGAAGCGAGGGGACACGAACCGCGTCTTGTTCGCAAGCCCCGGCCGGAAGTCAGAGCCGTCTTTACCGGAACCGGCCGCAACGGCAAATCGGCCGCCGGCGGGTGCCGGCGGCCGATTTGCGATCGGGTCCGCGTAGACGCGGGCTCAGCTCATGGCATCGTGATGGATCGCGCTGTCGAGCCGCGCGATTCGATCCTGCAGGACGATGTAGCGCGCCCTGGGCAGGGCGCCGTGGTGGTTGTCGGCCGTACGGATGGCATCCCTGCGGATGTCATGCGCGCGAGCCTCCAGATCGCGGTACTCGGCGCGCGTCAGCGTGCCGCGGTCGCGGTCGACCCGTATCCTGGAGCTGGCCGTTCCGAGCTCGTTGACGACGCGCTCGAGCCGCGGTCGGTATTCCGCCGCCCTGACGACCTGCGTGACCACCATGTGCGTGGCGGCGACGGGCGGCGAGACCGACGGTATCGGGGGCGGACCCATGGTCATGTGGTCGAAATAGCCGCTGTCGTCGGCCTGATCCGGCGGCTGGAATTCATGCGACCGGTGCGAGCCCAGGCCGCGATCGTGGTCGTGATCGCCGTTGGCCGCGTAGGCACCGGCGAGCGAGGTCGAGACGAGAATTGCAGCAAGGGCTGCCTTTAAGGTGAAGGAACGCATGGATGCGCCTCCTTGTGCAGACGCGAAGACACGTCTTCGCGGAACGGCTGTCCGGTCCTGTCGCGTCGCGATGCGTCTCCCTCGGCCACGGCGCGGGAGGTGTCGTCCGTGGCGATCGGGAGAACCAGGCATCGCCGGCAGTTCCCAGCCGCAGGCGTGACGCTACGCCCGCCGGCTTGCCATCGGCAAATTACAAAATGATAATTTTTCGAAGGGCTTGACCGCCGCCGTCGGCGCAGCAGCTAGAACGGGCTTGCGTCCTTGCCCGCGCTTCCGCCGAGGCGTCTGCCGGAGGCCGTCAGGAGGCGGCGCCGAGCCGCAGGACGACCTTGCCGCCGGCGTCCAACAGGACGAGCCCGGCGCCGTCCCATGCCCAGTTCCGCACCTGCTCGAGGGTGCGGAAGAATTTCGCTTCCTGGTCGGAAACGTCCGGGGCGCACATCATCCTGGTCGAGGCCACCGGCCCGAACGCGATCGTGCCGTCGTCGATCTTCGCCGAACCGCTGAAGCGGTTGCAACCGCCGGTTCCCGTCGCCCGGCCGTCGGCGCCGAGGTCAAGCGCCACCCGCGTCCCGGCGGCGACCGGCCGGCCGGCGATCTCCTCGACCGTCCATGTCCCGTAGGGACCTTCTGGCGGCGAGTCGGCCATGACGGGCGCTCCCATCGTCAGGACGACGGCCAGCAGTGCGGCCGCCGCGCCATGGCGGGTCATGCCGCGTCTCCGCCGCTGCGCCTCGCGCGCCTGCGCCGCGCCAGCATGTTGAGGCCTTCGACCAGAGCCGAGAAGCCCATGGCGGCATAGATGTAGCCCTTCGGCACATGATAGCCCATGCCGTCGGCGATCAGCGTCATGCCGATCATCAGCAGGAAGCCGAGCGCCAGCATGACGATGGTCGGGTTCTTCTCGATGAAGTTGGCGAGCGGCGTGGCGGCCAGCAGCATCACCGTCACTGCGACGATGACGGCGATGTACATGATGGCGATCTCGTCGGTCATGCCGACGGCGGTGATGATGGAATCGATCGAGAACACCAGGTCGAGCAGCAGGATCTGGAAAATCGCGCCGCCCAGCGACATTTGCAGCGTCTTGCCCAGCATCTCGTCCTTATGGTCTTCGGGATCGACGGTATGGTGGATCTCCTTGGTAGCCTTCCACACCAGGAACAGGCCGCCGGCGATCAGAATCAGGTCGCGCCACGAGAAGCCGTGGCCGAACAGGGTGAAGACCGGCTGCGTAAGCTGGACGATGAAGGAAATGGTGGCGAGCAGGACGAGGCGCATGACCAGCGCCGCGCCGATGCCCAGCTGGCGCGCCGATGCACGCTGATGCTCCGGCAGCTTGTTGGTGAGGATCGAGATGAAGATCAGGTTGTCGATGCCGAGCACGACCTCGAGCACCACCAATGTCAACAGTGCCACCCAGGCGGTGGGATTGGCGACCCATTCCATATGCATCGCGAGGAAGTCGGTCATCGGGCTCTCGTCGGATCCATGAAAACAATGGGTGAGCTGTAGTGAGAAATCGCGACAGAGGTATGAGACGCCCTCGCGCGCGTCAACGGTCTTGCCAGAATGCCGGAACGGTTTCCTCGAGGCGCGGCCCCAGCCTGAGCGGCGCGATGCGCTCGGCCAGCCCGGTTCGGTCGGAGATGTCGATGCCGACGCCGCAGATCGTCGCCGGGCCTCCCGCCGCCTCGAAGCGTCCCTTCGGCACCTTGGAGAGGAAGCGGTTGAGCGGCTCCTCCTTGTCCATGCCGAGCGACGAATCGTAGTCGCCGCACATGCCGGCATCGGTCAGGTAGCCGGTGCCGCCATTGAGGATCTGGTGGTCGGCGGTCGGCTGGTGCGTATGCGTGCCGACAACCAGGCTGGCGCGGCCGTCGACGAAATGCGCGAAGCACATTTTTTCGCTCGTCGCCTCGGCGTGGAAGTCGATCACCACCGCGTCGGCCTGCTCGCCGAGCGGACAGGCGGCAAGCTCGCGCTCGGCAGCCTGGAACGGATCGTCGAGCTCGGGATGCATGAACACCCGGCCCATGATGTTGGAGACCAGCACGCGCGCTCCGTTGCGGGCGAGATAGACGCCGGAGCCGCGCCCCGGCGTGCCCCTTGGAAAATTGGCCGGCCGCAGGAAGCGCTCCTGGCGCGGCGCGAAGTCGAGCGCCTCGCGCTGGTCCCAGACATGGTTGCCTGTGGTGACGACGTCCGCGCCGGCGGCAATCGTCTCGCGAAAAATCTCCTCGGTGATGCCGAAGCCGCCGGCGGCGTTCTCGCCGTTGACGATGACGAAGTCGAGCTTGAGGTCAGAGATCAGGCCAGGCAGTTTTTCCCAGACCGCAGTGCGGCCGGATCGTCCGACCATGTCGCCAAGAAAGAGAAGTCTCATCGTCAATCCGATCGCCGTCACGCCCGAGTACGAAGCGCCTGTCCGTATGCTCCTCCAAATAGCCGGTATGAGCGGGCGTCGCTAGGCTCAGGCGTTTTCATGGATGTGCAGGTCGGTCGAACCGCCTCAACCCGCTCTCTGTCAGGATCTCCGGGATGATCACGTCGTGGTTCTCGTCCGGCACCTGCGGCACTTCCTGGCAGTCGAAGGCGATGCCGACGAGCCGCGGCGGCCGGCCGGCCTCCTGGAGCCTGGCGATGGCGCGGTCGTAATAGCCGGCGCCATAGCCGATGCGATGGCCGCGCGCGTCGAAGGCGGCGAGCGGCACCAGCATGATCGACGGCTCCAGCACCTCCGCTTCGGGTCCTGGGCCGGACGTGCCGAAGCCCATGTCGATGAGCGCGGCGCCGCGCACCAGCTCGCGGAAGACGATGGTGGTCTTGTCGAGGATGGCGGGCAGGCAGAGCCTGGCGCCGTTTTCGCGCAGCGCAAACAGGATCGGCCGCACATCGACTTCCGAGCGCATCGGCCAGAAGCCGGAGACGATGTCCTGCGGCCCCGCCTCGATATGCCGGCGCGCCGTCTCTGCCATGGCCAGCGCTGCCTCGATGCGCCACACCGGGTCGAGCCTGTCGCGGCGGGCAAGCGCCTGCTGGCGCAGCTGCTTCTTCAGGGTTTTTGGCGTATCCGTCATCGTGGCCTCTTTGCGCGTCACGATAGACGATGCTGCCGGGCGGGACTGCCGCGAATGCGGCAGGAACAGATGAAGCGACGATCCAGGCAACCGGTGAAGAAGTCGATCCCGGGAACCTACAAAGTAGGTGGGCGCCGTATGTCCGAGCCCACGGGCCCGGCCAGGGACAGCTCCCTTCGAGATCGATAAGGCCCCGGGGAAATGTCTCTCCTGCCGCGAAGCCCAGACCGTCGCAGCGAATATAAGCCGGCGGTGCGGCGCCCGCCAGAGGCGCCTTGCACATTTGCACGGCTTGCGCAGTGCAGCATCGCTCCTTAGGGTCGCCGCGACGAACGGGATGGTTTTCATGCGCTTCGAGGGCACGGCGGCTTACGTCGCCGACAAGGATCTGATGGTGGCCGTCAACGCGGCGATCGCGCTGGAGCGGCCGCTGCTGGTCAAGGGCGAGCCCGGCACCGGCAAGACCGAGCTGGCGCGCCAGGTCGCGGCGGCGCTCGGCCTCGACCTGATCGAATGGAACGTGAAGTCCACGACCAAGGCCCAGCAAGGCCTTTACGAATATGACGCGGTCAGCCGGCTGCGCGACAGTCAGCTCGGCGACGGCCGCTTCAACGACATCCACAACTACATCAGGCGCGGCAAGCTGTGGGACGCCTTCGCCGCCGACCGCAAGGTCGTGCTTCTGATCGACGAGATCGACAAGGCCGATATCGAGTTCCCGAACGACCTGTTGCAGGAACTCGACCGTATGGAGTTCTTCGTCTACGAGACCGGCGAGACCATCTCGGCGAAACACCGGCCGATCGTCATCATCACCTCCAACAACGAGAAGGAGCTGCCCGACGCCTTCCTGCGCCGCTGCTTCTTCCACTACATCCGCTTCCCCGACGCCGAGACGCTGCAAAGAATCGTCGACGTGCATTATCCCGGGATCAAGCAGGCGCTGGTGCGCGCCGCGCTCACGCGGTTCTACGAGATCCGCGAGGTGCCGGGCCTGAAGAAGAAGCCGTCGACCTCTGAGGCGCTCGACTGGATCCGGCTGCTGGTGACCGACGACGTAGCGCCGGAGGATCTGCGCACCGATCCGAAGAACATGCTGCCCAAGCTGCATGGCGCGCTGCTCAAGAACGAGCAGGACGTGCATCTGTTCGAGAAGCTGGCGTTCATGGCGCGGCGGCAGGGATAGATTCCCAACCGGATAGCTCTCAGCCGGTCCTTCCCTCCGCGACATGCAGGGTCAGGCGCAGCCATTCCCCTGGCCGTGGACCGTTGCGGCCCGTCGCCGCCGGCCGCATCCTGCCCCAACTGGCTCAACGGTTGAGGCCAGACCTGCCCGAGGGGAAGACCATGAGCGTCACCATCCGCCCGCTGCAACAATCCGATCATGCCGATTGGCGTCGGCTGTGGACAGCCTATCTGGAGTTCTACAAGGCCACCGTCTCCGAGGAGGTCTACGCCACGACCTGGCAGCGGCTGTTCGCCGGGGGCGAGTTCGAGCCGCGCGGCCTCATCGCGGTGCTGGACGGCAAGGCGGTCGGACTCGTGCATTACCTCTACCATCGCTCCTGCTGGTCGCTCGAAGGCAACTGCTATTTGCAGGACCTGTTCACCGACGCCGAGACGCGCGGCAAGGGCGTCGGCGCGGCCCTCATCAAGGCGGTGCAGGACGCCGCCGCCGAACGGGGCGTCACCAACGTCTACTGGATGACGCACGAGACCAACGACACGGCGCGCAAGCTCTATGACCGGGTGGCGCGCAAGACCGGGTTCATCGAGTATGATCTTTTATAGATCGAGAGACTTCGTCAAGATAATCGCTACGTTCGTCTCGGCTTTCACGCAAAAGCACCTCGGATGGTGTATGTCTCCGGCCAGCGAGCCGCGCGCGAAGCAAGGCAGCTCGTTCGTTCCAAGGAAGGTCTTTATTGGATTCATCATCCGGAAATGCCACGAGACAATCCTTTCACCGACACGTACAACAGGCGAGCGAGAGAGATCGGTTGCCGTGATGACCAAACTGGATACGCAGGCTCTTGCAATATTAGGTGACATACTTGCGCTTGGGGAGAGGGTATTTGTAACCCGTCGCAACTTGAGCCCGAGTATCTCGGTAGTCGATAGCGGCCTGCACGCGGAATGGGTGACAAGGGCTTTATCGTTCGCAAGCCGCACGTTCGGCACCGACTCCGACTACTATCTAAGGATTGAAGCCGCCAATATGACATCGGCCGTTGGGGACGCGCCTCTCCGATTGCTACATCATTTGAAGGCGATTAAGGCCGATATTGAAACAGGTGCTCTCGTTCAAGTTACGAGAATTGTTGAGGCTGATGTTTTTGATGATTTCCTCGAACAGGCCGAGCATCTACTAACCGCAGGCTACCGCGCACCATCTGCGGTAATTCTAGGCTGTGTGCTGGAGGATGCGCTGCGCCGGGTATGTCACCGCGAAGGTATCAACCTTCCCGATAAGCCGAAACTAGACGCCATGAATTCGGAACTTGCAAAAGCCGGCATTTATCCGAACTTGTTCAAAAGAAGATCACAGCGCTCGCTGATATCCGGAACAATGCCGCGCACGGGAAATGGGATGAGTTCACATCCGGAGATGTCGAAGCGATGCTTCGCGATGTGAGAGACATTGTAATCAGGTATTTCGCGTAGATATGTTCCTCCCCTTCTTCCTCGAACTGAAGGCCGCGCGCGTTCCCGTCTCGCTGCGCGAATACCTGACGCTGCTGGAGGGCATGGAAGCGGGGCTGGTCGAGTACGACGTGGAGGGGTTTTATTATCTCGCCCGTTCGGCGCTGGTGAAGGACGAGCGCCATATCGACCGCTTCGACCGGGTTTTCGCCCATGTCTTCAAGGGCCTCGAGGCGGTGTCCGGCGAGGCGCCGATCGATGTCGCTGCGCTTCCCGAGGAGTGGCTGCGCCGGCTTGCCGAAAAGCACCTCACCGAGGACGAGAAGAAGCTGGTCGAGGCGCTCGGCGGCTTCGAAAAGCTGATGGAGACGCTGAAGAAGCGGCTGGAGGAGCAGAAGGGCCGACACCAGGGCGGCTCGAAATGGATCGGCACGGCCGGCACCTCGCCTTTCGGTGCCTATGGCTACAATCCGGAAGGGGTGCGCATCGGCCAGCACGAGAGCCGCCACCGCCGCGCCGTCAAGGTGTGGGACAAGCGCGAGTTCAAAAACTTCGACGATTCCGTCGAGCTCGGCACCCGCAACATCAAGGTGGCGCTGAAGCGGCTGCGCCGCTGGGTGCGCGAGGGCGCGGAGGAGGAACTCGACCTGCCCGGCACCATCCACGCCACCGCCGAGCACGGTTACCTCGACGTGAAGACGCGGCCGGAGCGTCGCAACGCGGTGAAGCTCTTGATGTTCTTCGACGTCGGCGGCTCGATGGACGAGCACATCAGGATCGTCGAGGAACTGTTCTCGGCGGCACGCGCCGAGTTCCGCCAGCTCGAATATTTCTATTTCCACAACTGCCTCTACGAGGGCGTGTGGAAGGACAACCGACGGCGCCACTCGGAGGTGATCCCGACCTTCGACGTGCTGCACAAATACGGCCACGACTACAAGGTCATCTTCGTCGGCGACGCCTCGATGAGCCCCTACGAGGTATCCATGGCCGGCGGCTCGGTCGAGCACTGGAATCCGGAGGCCGGCGCCGTCTGGCTGGGGCGCGTGCTCGCGCAATGGCCGAACGCGGTCTGGCTGAACCCGGTCGACCGGAAGCATTGGGGCTACACCCATTCGATCGGCATGGTCCGCGAGGTCTTTTCCGATCGCATGTACCCGCTGACGCTGGCAGGACTGGAGGCCGCGACCAGGGAGTTGTCGCGGAGACATTGAAAGGCGGCAGCGGAGGTAGCAGGCGCGCGACGCATGCCTATATTGTGCCGGACGAGCGCATGCGAATCCGCGCAGGGAGCACGCAATGGATGCCAAGACCTACCCCGTCACCCGCACCGATGCCGAATGGCGCGCGCTGCTCACCCCAGAGCAGTATGCCGTCATGCGCAACCATGGCACCGAGCGTCCCGGCAGTTGCGCTCTGCTCCACGAGAAGCGCGCCGGCACCTTCCGATGCGTCGGCTGCGACCAGCCGCTGTTCGAATCCAAGCTGAAGTTCGAGAGCGGCACGGGCTGGCCGAGCTTCAACGATCCGGTGCCGGGCTCGGTGGAGACGACGGTAGACCGCAGCTACGGCATGGTGCGCACCGAGGTGCATTGCGCGCGCTGCGGCAGCCATCTCGGCCATGTCTTCGAGGACGGCCCGCCGCCGACCTATCTGCGCTACTGCATCAACGGCGTGGCGCTGGATTTCGAGCCGGCGCAAGCGGATTGAGCGGGCACGCGGCCGTCCCGCTGCTGATTTCCATCAGAGGACAGGTGCGATGGCCCATTTCATCTGCGTGACCTGCGGCGTCCAGTTCGCCGAGAGCGAGACGCCGCCGGCCCATTGCCCGATCTGTGAGGACGAGCGCCAGTGGGTGCGCTGGGATGGCCAGGCCTGGACCACCGCGCAAGAGGTCGCGGAGAAGCACAGGCTGGCGATCCGCGAGGATGCGGGCGTGCTCGCCTTCGGCATCGAGCCGCGCTTCGCCATCGGCCAGCGCGCCCTGCTGGCCGAGACGCCGCACGGCAACGTCCTGTGGGACTGCATCAGCATGGTCACCGACGAAGCCGTGGCGGAGATCGAGCGGCGCGGCGGCCTCTCCGCGATCGCCATCTCGCATCCGCACTACTATTCGGTGATGGTCGACTGGAGCCGCGCCTTCGGCGGAGTGCCGATCCTTATCCATGAGGCGGACCGGCAATGGGTGATGCGCCCCGACCCGGTTGTGAACTTCTGGAGCGGCGAGCGCTTCGCCCTCAATCCCTCGCTGACGCTGGTGCGCTGCGGCGGCCATTTCGCCGGCGGGCAGGTCCTGCACTGGAAGCGCGGCGGCGGCGACGCGGTACTCTCCGGCGACATCCTGCAGGTCGCGCCGACGCGCCGGCGCGTCTCCTTCATGTACAGCTATCCCAACCAGATCCCGCTCAACGCCCGCGCCGTGCGGGCCATCGAGTCGGCGCTGGCAGGGTTCGAGTTCAAGGATATCTACGGCGCCTGGTGGGGCCAGAACGTTCTCGGAGATGGCAGGGCGGCGCTTGCCGCTTCGGTCGAGCGCTATCTCGCGGCGATCGCCGATTGACGATCAGATCAGCGTCGCGACGATCAGCCAGACAACTGCACCCATCTGGTAGGCGAAGGCGGTGCCGCCGCCCCGCCGCTCGGCGGTCCGCCACACGGCGAAGGTCAGGAACAGGTTGTAGGGCAGCGCCGCGAAATGCACGGCAAGCGCCGCCGGCAGCGGCAGCCCTGCCGCCAGCAGGATCAGCGACGCCGCGGTGGTAGCAAGGTTGATCGCAGTGCCGATCACCACCATGTCGCGCCAGAACAGCCGCTTCAGCGGCACATTTCCGCGCCAGCGCGCGGCGAAGAATCCGGCTAGCCCGGCTTTCGGGTGCCCGATGTCCTCGCCCGCTTCCATTTCGCGGCTCCCGCTCATCCGACGTTGAGGTCGCGCCCGGCGGAGCGGATCGACACGGAGAAGCCGGCGAGCACGTCGATCAGCGCGATCACCGTCAGCGTGAAGAACACGGGATGGGCGGCACCGCGCACCAGCAGGAATTCGACGAGGAAGGCCACGAACACGAAGGTCGACAGCAGATGGTCGATGATCGAGGCGTTCGTGCTGCGCGTCGATTTCATCATCTCGACGAACAGCAGCACCAGCGCGGCGACGACCAGCAGGTCGCCGGCCGACATGGTCCAGACCCCGCCCGACATCATGGTGGCCGAAAAGAGCTCTCCGCCGAACGGGTCGGCGCCGCTGCCGCCGAACAGGCCGGCGAGGCCGAGATTGTAGATCAGGAAGGGGATGATGAGCAGCGGGACCATGCCCAGCATGTCGGATCTCCTCGGCATCGACGGCCGGTATTTCGAGCCGCATGCTCCCGCCGTCAAGTCCGAATGCCGTCAGGCGGCCTCAAATACAAAAAGACCGGCGCGAGGCCGGTCCTTCGGACGTTCGCCTGGAAGAAAGCCTCAGCTTTCCTTCGGCTCCAGCACCTGGCGGCCGCGATACATGCCGGTCTTCAGGTCGATGTGGTGCGGGCGGCGCATCTCGCCGGAGTTCTTGTCCTCGACATAGGTCGGGGCCTTGAGCGCGTCGGCGGAACGGCGCATGCCGCGCTTGGACGGCGAGGTCTTTCTTTTTGGCACAGCCATGGACGTATTCCTTCGGTCAATGGGCCGGGCTGCTCAGGCAAAGGGAGCCGCGCGTTCCGGGCCGGAATGAGAAATCCGGCGAGCCTATACACGCGCTGAACGGCTTTGGCCAGCCTTCCCCGCTGCTTTTTTTGCCGCCGGATCAGCTCACGCAGTCCACATAGCCGCCGGCCCTGGCGGCGCGGCGCTGGATGAGATTGGCGACCCGTCTCAGCCCGGCCGACGGTTTTGCCGGATTGCGCATGACCGGATTGGGCAGGGTGGCCGTAAGTAGCGCCGCCTGCCGGGCGGTGAGATTCTTCGCCGAAACCCCGAAATGATGCTGCGCGGCCGCCTCGATGCCATAGATGCCCGGCCCCCATTCGGCGATGTTGAGGTAGATCTCCATGATCCGCCGCTTCGGCACGACCAGGTCGAAATAGCCGGCGAGCGGCAGTTCCACCACCTTGCGGACGAACGAGCGGCTGTTCCACAGGTAGAGGTTCTTCACCGTCTGCATGGTGATGGTCGAGGCGCCGCGTGTCGGCTCGCCGGCCAGCGCGTCGTTGACCACGCCGCGCAGCTCGCCGAAATCGATGCCGAGGTGACGGCAGAACTGGCCGTCCTCAGACATGATCACCGAGTTGACGAGCACCGGCGCCACGTCTTCGAGCGGCACCCAGCGCCGGTCGTAGCCCTGCAGGGTGACGAGGTCGGCAAGCATCAGCGTCGAGACCGGCCGGACGAAGGACGGCAAATAGAGGATTGTCAGCACCACCGGGATCAGCGCGACGATGACGGCGAACTTGGCGATGCGGCGCAGCCACAAGCCGATGCCGCGGCGTGAGCGGCTTGTGCCCTTCCCTGCCAGCTCCAATCCCTCGGTTTCCGGTTGAACGGTCTCGTCCAAGCCCACCCCGTCCTCGCTCGCTTCCTCCGGAATAAAGATGAGTTGCGGCGAGCGCAACGCCCGAAGCCGCCCGCCCGGCTTGACCGCCACCGTATATTGCCTAAACGGGGCGGCATGACGATCCCGCCTCCACTTTCCTTCGAAGAGCGTCTCGACCGCCGCGCCCGCGAGATCGAGGCGCTGCTCAGCCGGCTGCTCGACGACAAGGCGTCGGACGGCGAGATCGCCCGGCCGGCCGCCTTGCTTGCCGCCATGCGCCATGGGGTGCTCAACGGCGGCAAGCGCCTGCGCCCGTTCCTGGTGCTGGAAAGCGCTGCCCTGTTCGGCCACGACGGCGAGCCCGCCATGCGGGTCGCCGCCGCGCTGGAATGCGTCCACTGCTATTCGCTGATCCATGACGATCTGCCGGCCATGGACGACGACGATCTGCGGCGCGGCCAGCCGACGGTGCACCGCGCCTTCGACGAAGCGACCGCGATCCTGGCAGGGGACAGCCTGCTGACGCTGGCCTTCGACATTCTTTCCGACGTTCCGCCAGCCGCGCCGCGCGAGGCCGCGACGGCCGCAGCAAGGCAGCTGGAGCTGGTGCGCGGGCTGGCCCGCGCCGCCGGGCCGGGCGGCATGGCCGGCGGTCAGGCGCTCGACCTGCAGGCGGAGAAGACCGCCCCGAACGAGGCCGGCATCATCACGCTGCAGGCGATGAAGACGGGCGCGCTGATCCGCTATGCCTGCGAAGCCGGCGCCATCGTCGCCAACGCCTCCCCGGCCGACCGCGAGCGGCTGTCCGAGTTCGGTGCGGCGATCGGGCTTGCCTTCCAGCTCGCCGACGATCTGCTCGACGTCACCGCGACGGCGGAAGCCATGGGCAAGGCGACGCGCAAGGATGCCGCGGCTGGCAAGGGCACGCTGGTCGCCCTCCATGGGACCGATTGGGCGCGCCGGCAGCTTGGCGGGCTGGTCGCCCAGGCACAGGTCCTGCTGGAGCCTTATGGCGAGCGCGCCGCCGTGCTCAGCGCCGCCGCCGCCTTCATCGCCGACCGGGAAAACTGAACGGGGATCAGCCGACCACCCAGTCGAACGGCACCGCTTGCGTGGTCGGCACCATGCCAGGCTGAATGCCGCCGGTGCCACTCGCGCCTTTGACCGGCGGCATGTCGATCTGCGAGAGCGTGGCCACCAGCCGCCGATGCCCCGAATTTGCAACCGCCACCCAAGAAACAGTTTCCTGTCGCTCTGATCCCAGTCCCATTCGCCCTGGTCTCTTCCCGTTCGACAGAGCAGGCCAGCGTGCCCCACCAGGCGCACCGCGTCCGAAAGATCCACGTCAGAATGGCCCTGTCGGCACAGCCTCGCAAGTCCCGACCCGACTTGAAGGACAAAGGGCCGAGGCCGCCTCCCGAAACGGTTTCTTAAGGGGAATAAAGCGTAATCGACGCCGGGGCATTTTAAGCATTTCGGGGTTGGGCGTGCCGGGCTACGCGACATTCGTGCGATCGATCAGGACACGCTATCTCTCGGGGCTGGTGCTGTTCGCCGTCAGCACGGCCGCGATCATGATCCTGCTCGACAGCCTCAACGACTACCGACGCGACGTCGACCGGCTGGGGCTCGACCTTGCCGTGCTGGCGCGCGACCTGAACAGCGCCGCCGCCTTCGCCGAAGGCGCGAGCACCGCCTGGCGGGAGCAGACGCGGGCCGACCTGACCGCCGCCGCCGCCGGCCATGCGTCGCGGCTGGCCGTCGCCATCGACGTTCTCGACACGGAGCTCGACGGCGTTCGGCCGGACTTCTCTCCTGGCGTCGCCCGCGAGATCGACTCGGCCGCGGTCAACGGGGACCTGTTCTGGTCGGCGCGCGACATGGTGCGCAATCTCGGTCTGCTGGCTGGCGCCAAGCAGCTCGACGAATGGAGCTCGCGCGAGATCCGCAACCAGAACGCGCTGTTCGCCCAGCCTCTTCTGGCGCGGGCACGCGCCGCCCTGGACGCCGAGCGCAGCACCGTCGCGGCACATGCCGACCGGCTGCTCGTCTATTCGAGCCTGCTGATGCTGGGCGTGCTCGCCTTCGTGGCGCTCTGGATATTTCGGCCGATGGAGAACGCCATCCGCCGCGCCTTCGCCGAATCGGCCCGCTCGCTGGAGCTCGCCGAAGCCGCCGACCGCGCCAAGTCCGAATTCCTTGCCAATATGAGCCATGAGATCCGCACGCCGATGAACGGTGTGCTCGGCATGGCCGAGCTGCTGGCGAGGACCGATCTCACGCCGCGGCAGAAGACCTTCACCGACGTGATCGTGAAATCCGGCAACGCGCTGATCACCATCATCAACGACATCCTCGACTTCTCAAAAATCAATGCCGGGCAGCTGACGCTCGATCCCGCCCCCTTCGCCATCGCGGAGGCGGTAGAGGACGTGGCGACGCTCGTCTCGAGCCGGGTCGCGGAGAAGAACCTCGAACTGATCGTGCGCGTCGATCCGCGCCTGCCGACGCATGTCGTCGGCGATGCCGGCCGCTTCCGCCAGATCGTCACCAATCTCGTCGGCAACGCGGTAAAGTTCACCGAGCGCGGCCATGTGCTGGTCGACGTCTCCGGCGACGTCGTCGGCGGCACCGTGCAGATGAGGCTGCGCGTCGAGGACACCGGCATCGGCATTCCGGCCGAGAAGCTGCAGGGCGTGTTCGAGAAATTCGCCCAGGTCGACGGCTCGTCGACCCGCCGCCACGAAGGCACCGGGCTCGGCCTGGCCATCGCCGCCCGTCTCGTCGACCTGATGGGCGGCCGCATCGGCGTCGAGAGCGAGATCGGGCGCGGCTCGGTGTTCTGGTTCACGGTGTCGCTGCCCGTCCACGAGGCCGGCATCGCGGCCGATCCCGTCCCCGTCGACATCACCGGCGCGCGCGTCCTGGTCATCGACGACAACCCGGTCAACCGCGATATCCTGGTCGAGCAGCTGCGCAGCTGGGGGTTCGACTGCGCCGCGGCGGAGAGCGGCGCGATCGGCCTCGCCTTTCTCGATCGCGCCATGAAGCTCGGCGCCTCCGTCGACTGCATCATTCTCGACTACCAGATGCCGGGCATGAGCGGCAGCGACGTGGCGCGCGCCATCAGCGCCGACCCGCGGCTGGCGATGATTCCGGTGGTGCTGCTGACTTCGGTCGACCAGATCGATTATGCCAGGCTGATCGTCGAATACGGCATCGCCGCGCACCTCACCAAGCCGGCGCGCTCGGCGCAACTGCTCGGCACGCTGGTGGCGACCATCCAGAAGGCGCGAATGCGCGACGGCGTGCCGGCGCAGTTCGTGCGCGAGGCGCCCCCGCAGCCGCGGCGCGAAGCCGCCGCCTTCACCGTGCTGCGCGCCGCGAGTCCGGCCCAGGAGCTTCCGACGGCTTCTCCGGCCGTCCCCGTCGACATTCTGGTGGCGGAGGACAACGAGGTGAACCAGCTCGTCTTCGGCCAGATTCTCAGCGGCCTCGGCCTGACCTACCGCATCGCCGGCAACGGCCGCACGGCGGTCGAGATGTATCGCTCGCTCAACCCGAAACTCATCCTCATGGACGTCTCCATGCCGGAGATGAACGGCTATCAGGCCTGCTGCGCCATCCGCGAGATCGAGGCCGTCTCGGGCACCCGCATCCCGATCGTCGGCGTCACCGCCCATGCGCTCAAGGGCGACCGCGAAAAATGCCTCGACGCCGGCATGGACGACTACCTGCCGAAGCCGGTCTCGCCCGACCGTCTCGGCGCCAAGATCGGCACATGGCTCGGCGAGACGGCTATGGTCAGGACGGCCTAACGCCGGCGAGGCCGCCCTTCACCGGTTGCGCAGCACCACGCAGGCGCCGCCTGCCGAGCGCAGCGTCGCGCAGATGCGGTCGGCCACCGCGCGACTGTCGGCGCCGATGCGCACGGCATAGATGCCGCGCCGCCCGCGCGGGCTGCGCACCCGGCTGACCACCGGGTCGGCGCCCTTCAGCACGGACTTGAACCGAGCCGAGATCCGCTGCCACTGCCCGATCGCAGCGGCGCGGCGGAAATTGCCGGCCACCTGGATGCCCCACGGTTTCGTCACGATCGTCGCCATGGCGATCGTCCGGGCATAGATGGTCCGCATTTGGCGGCAGGCTTCGCCGAACGGCAGTTTCGGATCGAGCGGCCGCACCGTGCCGGCATAGTCGCGCGCGGTGAAGTTGTCGGCCGGCTCGCCCATGATGTCGAGCACGTACTCCTCGGTCTCGAGCGGCAGGAAGCCGCCCGAGGCGAGCCAGCGCGACACGCGGGTCTCGCCGGCATTGTAGGCGGCGGCCGCCAGACCGAGATTGCCGAAGCCGCGCTTCAGCTCGGCGAGATAGCGGGCCGAGGCGGGCAGCGCCTGCGCGATGTCGAAGGAATCGGCCAGCCCGCGCATCTTCGCTGTTCCCGGCATGAACTGCGCGATGCCCTCGGCGCCGACCGGGCTGACGGCGTTCGGATCGAAGCGGCTTTCCTTCCAGATCAGCCGGGCGAAGAAGTCGCTGGGCAGGCCGTTCGAGCGGGCATGCAGGTCGATCAGGTCGCAGATCCGGGCGGTGGTGACGACGCGCGACTTCGGCGGGTCGGCGAGGGCGGGGATGCAGGAGAGAAGGAGGGCAGCCGCACACGATGCCAATCCTTTGCCTGGCCTCGTCGCACCCCCCCCTGTCCTGCCGGACATCTCCCCCACAAGGGGGAAGATGGGCAGCTTCGGCGGTGCGGCTTCTTCTGCACCGCTAGCGATTGGCGAAACCGAAGCGGGCAGCCAATCTCCCCCCTTGTGGGGGAGATGTCCGGCAGGACAGAGGGGGGCGACGTAGGGCGCCGGAGGGCAAAGATCGCGCCCAAGCATCGACACGACGGACAAGACGGCCCGCCGCAGCACGGCTACTCCGCGGCCTGCCTGCCGCCCTGTCCGAAGCGGGCCTCGATATAGTCGGCGACCATCTTCTCGAACTCGGCGGCGATGTCGGCGCCGCGTAGCGTCGCCGCCTTGCGGCCGTCGATGAACACCGGCGCCGACGGCGTCTCGCCGGTGCCGGGCAGCGAGATGCCGATGTCGGCATGCTTGGATTCGCCCGGGCCGTTGACGATGCAGCCCATGACGGCGACCTTGAGCTCCTCGACGCCCGGATATTTGTCGCGCCACAGAGGCATGTTCTTGCGCAAATCGGCCTGGATGTTTTGCGCCAGCTCCTGGAACACCGTCGAGGTGGTTCGGCCGCAGCCGGGGCAGGCCGCCACCACGGGTACGAACTGGCGGAACCCCATGGTCTGCAGCAATTCCTGCGCCACCTGCACCTCGCGGGTGCGGTCGCCGTTCGGCTCGGGCGTCAGCGAGACGCGGATGGTGTCGCCGATGCCCTGCTGCAAGAGGATGCCCATGGCGGCGGACGAGGCGACGATGCCCTTCGAGCCCATGCCGGCCTCGGTCAGGCCGAGATGCAGCGCGTGATCGCTGCGCCCGGCGAGCGCGGTATAGACCGCGACCAGATCCTGCACGCGGCTCACCTTGGCCGACAGGATGATCTTGTCGCGCGGCAGACCGATCTCCTCGGCGGCTTGCGCCGACAGCAGCGCCGAGCGCACGATCGCCTCGCGCGTCACCTCGTCGGCGGTCAGCGGCGCGCCGGCCGCCTGGTTCTCGTCCATCAGCGCCGTCAGCAGCTCCTGGTCGAGCGAGCCCCAGTTGACGCCGATGCGCACCGGCTTGCCGTGGCGGATCGCCGTCTCGACGATGGCGCCGAACTGCCTGTCCTTCTTCTCCTTGAAGCCGACATTGCCGGGGTTGATGCGGTATTTCGCCAGTGCAACGGCGCAGGCCGGATGGTCGGCCAGCAGCTTGTGGCCGATATAGTGGAAGTCGCCGACCAGCGGCACGTTGAGGCCGAGCCGCTCCAGCCGCTCGCGGATGCGCGGCACGGCGGCCGCGCTCTCGTCGCGGTCGACGGTGATGCGCACGATCTCCGAGCCCGCCTTGGCTAGCGCGGCGACCTGCGCGACGGTGCCGTCCACGTCGGCCGTGTCGGTGTTGGTCATCGACTGCACCACCACGGGCGCCGCGCCGCCGACCGTCACGCCGCCCACGTCCACGCCGACGGAACGCCTCCGCGGCAGGGGAGAGGATTGATATCCGGTCATGGCCCGGCGCCTCGTGGGAAGATGGAACCGGCCATGAGGTGGCGGATGCCGGCTGCCTTGTCAATGGCGTGGGGTGCCGCAGGGTACGTCGGGGAGTGTGCGATGGGTGGCGCTCAGCGGCATGGTCGCGTTCGAAAACCACGATTCCAGGCCGCAGCGCCGGAAACGGATACGAGGTGGCGATCATGGCTTAAGCCGCCGGGTGGGGTTGTCGCCCAGCATCGCGGCGAGCCGGCTCGTGGCAATCGACGAGACGTGCGACCGCCTTCGCCGGACGCCGCCGCATGTGCGTCCTGAAATCCACCGCTTGCAGCTCGCCTGCAGCCTGGAGGCACCGTGAGGCGGCGGCTGGGATGACGGCCCGGACTCTTCGGTACCGCCTCAGCTCGGATGCAGCACCGCGCCGCCGCAGACGGAGATGACCTGTCCCGTCACGTAGCCGGAGAGGTCCGTCGCCAGGAATTCCAGCACGTTGGCGAGGTCCTCGGTCTGTCCGAAACGCCTGAGCGCGATGGCCTCGAGCTGCTCCGGCGTGCCGATCCCCATGGCGGGGTCGAGGCGCTTCAGCCGCTCGGTCTCGACGATTCCCGGCGCGATGGCGTTGACGCGGATGCCATAGGGGCCGAGTTCGGCGGCAAGCGCGCGGGTGAGATAGGCGACGCCCGCCTTGGCGGCGCCGTAGACCGCCAGATTGCCGCCTTCGAGCAGCGAGATGCCGGTCTGCGACGAGATGTTGACGATGACGCCGCTGAGCTGCGCCTTCATCGCCGGAGCGGCTGCCGCGCAGCAGAGCTGGGTGGCCTTCAGGTTGACGCCGATCAGGTAGTCGAAGCCGTCGGGCGTCGTCTCGGTCGCCAGCGTGCCGCTGCCGCGCGCCACCGCCACGCCGGCATTGTTGACCAGGACGTCGAGCCGCCCGAATGTTTCCAGCGTGGCGGCGACGAGGCGCTCCGCCTGCTCGGGCTGTCTGAGATCGCCCTCGACGCCGAGCGAGCGCCGCCCCAGCGCCTCGACCTCGGCCATGACGCTCGCCGCCGTCAGCGCCTCCCCGATGCGCGCCGCTCCCTGCAGGTTGAGGTCGGCGATGACGACGTCGGCGCCGAGCCGCGCCAGCCTGAGCGCATAGGCGCGGCCGAGGCCGCGCGCCGCGCCGGTGACGATCGCCACCTTCCCCTTCAGCGGTTCGGGCATCTCGAAGCTCCTCAGCGGTGGAACACGACGGACTGATCCAGCTCGGCGCGTCCGACCCGCGCCCTGTTGGCGGCCACGCCCTCGTCCTCGTAGCCAAACGAGATGCCGAAGATCAGCCGGTTGGTGGGCGGCAGGCCGAGATGTTCGCGGATGATGGTGGGGTAGAGGCTGAGCGCCCCCTGTGCGCAGGAGGCGATGCCGCGCGCCGTCATGGCGAGCATCAGCGTCTGCGCATAGATGCCGAGGTCGACCGCCTCGCGCTCCTCGAACGCGCCATGCATGAACACCAGCACGGCATGCGGCGCGCCGAAGAACGCCAGGTTGCGGCGATAGGCCCAGTCGCGGCGCGGCCGGTCATGGCGCTCGATGCCCATCGCCCCGTAGAGCTGGACCGCCGCGTCGACCTGGCGCTCGCGGTAGACGCCGGTGAACTTGCGGTCGGCGGAAAAATCCGGATCGGGCGGGATACCCGCCTCCGACGCGGCCACCATCCTTTCGCCGAGCCTGCGCAGGCTGTCGCCCGACAGAACATGCGCGATCCAGGGCTGGATGTTGCAGTTGGACGGTGCGGCCTGCGCAAGCTGGAAAACCGCGCGTATGGTCTGTTCGGGCACCTCGGCCGGGAGATAGCCGCGGACCGAACGCCGCAGCGCGATGGCGTGGTCGAGAGGCATGGCCGGCACGCTTTGGTTCATCGCATCCCGCTCCGCTCGGCGATCGCCATGCCGCGCCGGGCATAGGCTCCTGCCAGGAACCGGCCGACCCGCGCGGAATCCGGCAGCGTGCTGTTGCCCTGCACGCCGCGCACCGCGACGCCGGCGCTGCCGACGGCGCCGCGGAACATGGCGAAGACACGGTGGAAATCCGTCATCCGTTCCGAGCTGCCTGCATCGGCGTAGTAGGCGGCGAGATAGTCCTCTTCGGCCGGGATGCCGAGCCCGGCAAGATCCTCGCCGAGCAGGCCGCCGTTCTCGTCGGCGCCCATGTGCCAGGCCTGGGTGTTGAAGGCGACGTCGACCAGCGGATGGCCGAGCGTCGACAGCTCCCAGTCGAGCACGCCGGCGACGCGCGGCTCGGCCGGGTGGAACATGACGTTGCCGATGCGGAAATCGCCGTGGCAGAGCGCCAGCAACTCGCTTGCCGGAATGCGCGGCTCCAGCCAGGCGATCATCCGGTCGAGATCGGGATTGTCGTCGTCGCCCTTGCGATACTGCGCCCAAAGCTGCGACCAGCGGCTGATCTGGCGCCGGAAATAGTTGCCCTCGCGGCCGTAGTCGCCGAGACCGGCGGCGCGGAAATCCAGCCGGTGGATCTTCGCCATGGTCTGGCACATCGTTGCGTAGAGCGCCGCCCGCTCGGCCGCCGGCAATCCCGGCATGGCGTAGGCGGTGAACACCCGGCCTTCGAGCCATTCCATCAGGTAGAAGGGCGTGCCGAGCACCGACGCATCCTCGTGGTAGTGGTAGGCCCGCGGCACCGGGACGTCGGTCTGCGCCAGTGCCTTCAGCACGCGGAACTCCCGGTCGATGGCATGCGCCGACTTCGCCAGCTTCATGCGCGGCTGCTTGCGCAGCACCGCGCGCCAGCCGTCGGCGTCGACGAAATAAGTGGGGTTCGACATGCCGCCTTCCGTCGGCCGGATCGCCAGCGCGCCGATGGCGCGGCCGAGGAAGCCTTGCAGGAAGCCGCGTAGCGCGTCCGGCTCGAAATCCGGCGCGGCCGCGGGTGTCACGCGGGCGTTCACGAAGCCTTCCCGCCGAAGCCGAACAGCGCATGCGCGATCCGCCGCTTCTGCACCTCCTCGGAACCCTCGGTGATCTTGTAGCGGCGGTGGTGGCGGTAGATGTGCTCGAACGGCATGTGGCGGGAGTAGCCGAGCCCGCCATGCACCTGCATGGCGAAGTCGGCCGCCCGGCACACCAGGTCGTTGGCCTTGTAGTTGCAGATCGAGACCTCGTGCGAGAACGCGGCCGGGTCCTGCCGATCCATCTTCCAGGCGGTGCGGAAGATGTAGTTGCGCACCGTCTCGCAGTCTGCATGCAACTCGGCCAGCGGGAACTGGATCGCCTGCCGCCTGGCCAGGGGCTCGCCGAACAGCACGCGCTCCCTGGCGTAGTTGACCGCCTGCTCGATGCAGTAGCGTGCCGCGCCGGCGCTCGCTGCCGCCTGGCGGATGCGGTTCTCGTGGATGAACATCATGGCGATCTGCAGCCCTTCGCCCTCCTTGTGGAGGATGGCCGTATCGGGCACGCGCACGTCCTTCAGCTCGACCTCCGAATGGTCGGTCGGCATGTTGAAGGTCCAGTGGTTCATCACGATGGTGTGGCCGGGCGTGTCGGTCGGCACGATGAAGGCGGTGATGCCGCTCGCCTCGCCGTCCCTGCCGCCGGTGCGGGCGAAGACGAGGTTGGCCTCGGCCCGGCCGACCTGCGAGTTCCAGCGCTTGCGCCCGTTGATCACCCAGTGGGCGCCGTCCCGCACCGCGCGCGTCTCCAGCCAGGTCGCGTCCGAGCCGTGGTTCGGCTCGGTCAGCGCGAAGCTCAGATGCCGCCTGCCGGTGATGATGCCTTCGATATAGACCTTCTGGTCCTCGGTGCCGTAACGGGCGATGGCCGGCACGATCGGAAAGTTGCCGACGATCGAGGATTCGTCCTGCAGGTCGTTGTGCAGGCCGAGCCCCTTGGCGGCTAGATGCTCGCGGATGGCCGCGTTCATCAGATTGCCGGCCGCCTGGCCGCCGCAGCTTTCGGGCAGGCAGAGCCGCAGATGGCCGGCCTTGTCCGCCCGCCGTTCCATTTCGGCGATCAGCGCCCGCCAGGCGTCGGCCGGCCGGCCGTCCTCCTCCCAGTTGGTGCGCGCCCATTCGCGCCGGTGGTCGAAGAACTGCATGTTCTCGCGCTCCAGCGGCTTGATCTCGGCCTCGATGAAGGCATCGAGCTCGGCGAGCTTGTCGACGATCGTCCGCGGCAGGTCGAAATCCATCTTCACGCCTTTTTCATGGGAGAGGGGGCAGCCGTTCGGCGGGACGTCAGGCGTCGGCGTATTTCGCCGCCTTCTCCCGCAGCACGAATTTCTGGATCTTGCCGGATGCGGTGCGGGGCATGGCGTCGAGCACCTCGACGGCCTCGGGCCAGTACTGCTTGGCCGCGCCGCTCTTCTCCATCCACCGGCGCAGCTCGTCCATGGTGAAGGCGCCGCCGTCCTTCAGCACGACGAAGGCGCAGCCGCGCTCGCCCATGCGCTGGTCGGGATAGCCGACCACGGCCGCGTCGGCGACCCGCGGATGGCGGTAGAGGATCGATTCGATCTCGACCACCGGCACGTTCTCGCCGCCGCGGATGATGATGTCCTTGGTGCGCCCGTCGATGCGGATGTAGCCTTGCTCGTCCATGTAGGCGAGATCGCCCGAGTCGAACCAGCCTTCGGACCCGCGCCGGTCGAGGCCGGGCTTCCTGTAGTAGCCGAGGAACTGCTGGGCGCCGCGGAAATAGAGCCGCCCGGTCTGCCCGGCGGGCAGGGGCTCCAGGTTTTCGTCCGCGATGAGCACTTCGACGCCGTCCACCGGCCGGCCGTCGCTCGACACGGATTTCACCGAGGCACGTTCCGGCTCTGTGAGCGAGCCGCCGAGGCTTTCGGTCATCCCCCAGCACGAGGAGACGTTGAGCCCCAACAGCTTTCGGGCGTTCTCGATGATGACGGGCGGGATAGGCGCGCCGGCGCACAGGAACGTGGCCAGCGGGGCTTTCTGCGCGCCTTCTTCGATCAGACGAACGATGTCGGCGAGGAACGGCGTCGCGGCCGCCATGTGGGTGATGCCCTCGCGTGCCATGATCGCTACGCCGGCCTTGGGTTCCCATATGTCGGGGAAGACGACGGTGTTGCCATGGTACAGCGCCTGGACCATCACCGCGGCATAGCCGGTCATGTGGCCGAAAGGGGTGGACCCGAAATGGATCACGTCGTTGCCATGACCGAGACGGGTGCCGAGCGCCTTGGCGCAGGCGACCAGCGTGTTGAATGCGTGCATGACACCCTTGGGCTCGCCCGTCGTGCCGGAGGTGTACATCAGCACCGCCATCTCGTCCGGTGCCGGCGGGGTGCCGGCGGAGGCAGGGACGGGTGTCGCGCCGGAATTCATCACCAGCCCGTCAAAGGAGCGCGCAGCTTCGCCATCGACGACAATGATGTGCTGCAGCTTCGGCAGCTCCGCCTTGAGGCCGTCGAGCATCTTTTCGAAGTCATGGCCCCGGAACGTTTTCGGGATGAGGATGGCCTTGGTGTCGGCGAAGCCCAGCATGAAGCGAAGCTCGCGTTCCCTGAAGATGTGCATCAGCGGATTGCACACCGCGCCGATGCGCGCCAGGGCATAGGCCGAGACCACGAACTCCCACCAGTTGGGCAGCATGAGCGCCACGATGTCGCCCTTGCCGATGCCCATCGCCCGGAAGGAGCCCGCTGCCTTGGCGACCGCGTCGCCGAGCTCCCGGTAGGTCATCGTCTTGGCCGGAGCGTCGAAACCCTTGTCCATGCGGTAGGCGACCAGCGCCTTCTTGTCCGGATTCCGGGCAATGGCCGCCTCCAGCAGATCGTCGAGCGTCTTGTCCTGCCACCAGCCCTCGGCCCGCATCCGCTTTGCGTGGGCCGCGAAATCGAAGCCTTCGGCCATGCCTGTTCCTCCCGATATCCCGAGCGGCCGGCTTCCTCTCTCCAGCCGCGCGGTACATTATAGTAATCTAGGTTATCATACAAAACCACATGAAATTGGAATCCGTCAAGCGGGAGGGGCACGGCGGTCCGGATGGAGGGCAGGAGATACCTAATAGATGAACTTCCCGGCCGGATGCGTCGCCGAAATCCCCCCGTCGACCGGGATGAGCTGACCGTCGACGTAGGCGGCGTCGTCGGAAGCAAGGAAGGCGACGACGGCAGCCATATCCTCGACATGGCCCGGCCGCTGCATCGGCGTCAGCCTGCCGAGCCGGTCTTCCTTGCCGTTGTCGCGCGCCCAGTCGAACATCGGCTTGGTCAGTCCCGTCTCGGTCAGGCCGGGAAGGATGGCGTTGACGCGCACCTTCTTTCCGGCGAAGGCGCAGGCGGCCGTCATCGTCAGGTGGTTCACACCCGCTTTCGCCGCGCCGTAGGCCTCGGTGCCGCCGCGGGCGCGCAGCGACCCGGTGGACGAGTTGAGGATGATCGAGCCGCCGCCGTGCTCGGACATGTACCTGCCCGCCAGCTTGCAGGCGACGAAGGCCGTCACGACGTTGTCGCGGAACATGCCTTCCCATTGCGCCACGCTCTGCTCCAGGAACGGTTTTACCGAATCCGTGTTGCCGGCATTGGCGAAGAAGATGTCGAGGCCGCCCAGCTCTCCGACGCACAGCTCGATCGCGGCACCGATCCCTGCCTCGTCTGCTGCGTCGGCCACATGGTGGATGCAGGTGCCGCCCGCCTCGCGCGCCGCATGCACGGTCGCCTTTAGCGGATCCTCGCGCCGGCCGACGACCAGCACGCTGGCGCCTTCGGATGCCAGGCGCAGCGCGCTGGCGCGCCCGATGCCGCTGCCGCCGCCGGTGATGATCGCGCGGCGCCCGTCCAAACGTCTCATGGCTGTCCTCCCGTCGCCGGGCAGACCATGCCCGTGTTGCGGAATGCTATTGTAAGGTACGTAAGATGAAAGTAAACTAGCTATACATTTTCCGGAAGGAGAAGCGATGATGGGAAAGCTCGACCATATCGGCATCTTCGTGGAGAGCCTGGAGCGGGCGGTTCCGTTCTACGAGACGCTGATCGGCCGCGGCGCCCCGGTCATCCGCGAGGTCCCGGAACTCGGCCTGCGGCTCGCCTTCTTCACCCGGCAGGGCGGCGAGATCGTCGAGCTGGTCGAGGCTTCCGGCAGGACGGAGATGAAGCATGGCGACGTCGTCGTCGCCCTGGAAGTCGACGACCTCGAAGCCGAGATCGCCAGGCTCCAGGCGGCCGGCATCAAGGCCTACCACCAGAAGCCGACCGACAACCTGCCGCTGCATCGCGGGTGGATCACCAAGGGCGACGGCCACGGCACCATCATAGAGCTCTGTCCGAAGGGGGAGGTGGCCCGCTTCGTCGCCGGGGGCGCAGGCGGCGCGGTCGCCGGCTGAGGACGTCCGCTACAGGTCCCGCCGCGCAAGCGAGCGGCAAACCATCCGACCAGGGAGTTCAGCGCATGACCGGACCACTCGCCGGAGTGAAAATCGTCGAGCTGGCCGGGCAGGGACCAGCGCCCTTCGCCGGCGCGCTGCTCGCCGATTTCGGAGCCGACGTGGTACTGGTCGACCGTCCGCCGGGATCGGGCTGGGCGCCGCAGGTACCGCGCAAATACGACTTCTACATGCGCAACAAGCGCTCCGTCGGCCTTGACCTGAAGGCGGAGCGCGGCGTCGCCACGGCCAAAGCGCTGATCGGCAAGGCCGACGTTCTGATCGAAGGCTACCGGCCCGGCGTCATGGAGCGGCTGGGCCTCGGGCCGGCGGAATGCCTCGCCCTCAACCCGCGCCTCGTCTATGCCCGCATGACCGGCTGGGGCCAGGAAGGGCCGATGGCCCAGGAGGCAGGCCACGACATCAACTATCTCGCCCTCACCGGGGCCCTGCACGCGATCGGCCCCGCCGGTACGCCGCCGCCTCCGCCGCTCAACCTCGTCGCCGATCTCGGCGGCGGCGCCATGTTCCTGGTCGCCGGCATTCTGATGGCACTGATCGAGGCCGGGGCGACGGGCAGGGGTCAAATGGTGGACTGCGCCATGCTGGACGGCGTCGCGCAGCTGATGTCGGCCTTCCAGGCGTTCCGCCAGCAGGGAAGCTGGTCGGAGAACCGCCAGGACAACATTGTCGACGGCGGCGCGCCGCATTACGGCACCTACGCGACGAGCGACGGGCTTTACATATCGGTCGGCGCCATCGAGCCGCAGTTCTACGTCAATCTCGTCAAGGTGCTCGGGCTCGATCCCGCGCAACTGCCGGACCGCGACGACCGGCGCAACTGGCCGCTGCTGCGGCAGCGCTTCGAAAAAATCTTCGCCACCAGGACGCGCGCCGAATGGGAAGAGCTGATGAAAGGCCGCGACGCCTGCGTCGCGCCGGTGCTGTCGATCGACGAGGCGTGGGATCATCCACAGATGCAGGCGCGGCAGACATTCGGACAGATGGGTGGGCTGCGCTACCCGGCGCCAGCGCCGCGGCTGTCGGGCACGCCGGGACGTCTGCGCAATCCGCCGCCGGAGCCTGGCGCCGACACCGCCGCGGTGCTGGCCGACTGGGGCGTAGCGGCCCCCGCGGCGCGGTGACGAGGCAGCCAGGACATCCGGTCCGATAAACCGGTCCGCCGGCAGATCGGCAGCGGGATCAAGCCGCACCGGGAAATGATCATCAGCAAAATACGCTAGCATATTTTTCATTGGCACATACAATTAGATACGCTAATGTACGATATGCTGCCGATGCTGAGGCGGCAAAGCCTCGCCGGTGTCAGGCGCGCCGAGGCATCTCGAAGTCGAACGGAAATCAGAACCCTTGGTGAGGGAGGAAGCACTATGGCGTTCGTGAATGTGAAGGCGGCCCTGTCGGGGCTCGCCGCGGCGGCGGCAATGGCCGTGCCGGCGCTGGCCGACGTGAACATCGGCTATCTCTCCGACATGTCGGGCCCGACATCGGTGCTGACGGGGGAATCCAGCCAGCGCGCCATCGAGATGGCGATCGCCGATTTCGGCGGCGAGGTGAACGGCGAGAAGATCGTGCTCACGGTCGCCGACCATCTGTCGAAGCCCGACGTCGGTCTCGGCATCGCCCGCGAATGGGTCGACAAGGGCGACATCGACCTCCTGTTCAGCGTCGACCAGTCGGCGGTAGCGCTGGCCGTCTCGGACCTCGTCCGCGACAAGAACATCACCTTCCTGCACGGCGCCTCGAGCGCGGCGCTGACCAACGAGAAATGCGGGCCGTATCAGGTCCAGATGATCCTCGACACCTATGGGCTGTCGCGCGCCATCTCGATGCCGCTGGTCGCGACCGGCCACAAGAAATGGTACTACATCTCCGTCGACTATGCGCTCGGCCACGACCTGCAGGCCAAGGGCGAGGCGGCGGTCGCCGCGGCCGGCGGCGAGATCGTCGGGTTGGCACGGCACTCGCCGCAGACCACCGACTTCTCCGCCTTCCTGCTCGAGGCCCAGTCCAGGGGTGCCGACACCATCGGGCTCGCCACCTTCGGTTCCTGGCAGATCGCCGTCGCCAAGCAGGCGCAGGAATTTGGCCTCAGCATACCGCTCGCCCCCTATTTCCTCGGCGACACCGACATCAAGGCCGCCGGCCTCGACAGCCTGCAGAACGTGTCGAGCGCGATTCCCTTCTACTGGGACCAGAACGACAAGACGCGCGCATTCGCCAAGCGTTACCAGGAGCGCTACAGCCGGCCGCCGACCTTCCCCAACGCGATGCACTACGAGTTCATCACCCATTACCTCAACGCGGTGAAGGCGGTGGGCAGCACAGATGCCGCCGCGGTCGTCGCAAAAATGCGCGAGACGCCGATCCGGATGATCAACGGCGACACCGCCACCATCCGCGAGGACGGGCGCACGCTGCGGCCAATGTATTCCTTCATCACCAAGACGCCGGCGGAAAGTTCCGGCGACTGGGATTTTCTGAAGATCACCGGCACCATCCCCGCCGACACGCTGGCCCCGCCGCTTTCCGAGAGCAAGTGCCCGCTGGTCAAGGGCTGACGTCGTCGACGGCGCGGGTCGGCGTTGCCGGTCCGCGCCGGACGGAGCCCGACGTCCCGCCCGACGGGGCGGCACGGGTATGAAGACCGGGGAGGAACGGTTGAAGGACGCGGTACTCGAGGTTCGGGGCATCACCAAAAGGTTCGGCGCCTTCAGGGCGGTGGACGGTGTTGACCTCGACATTGCCGAGGGTGAGATCCATGCTCTCATCGGCCCCAACGGCGCCGGCAAGACGACTTGCTTCAACCTGTTGACCGGAAACCTGTCGCTGACGGCGGGCGAGATCAGGTTGCGCGGCGAGGTGATCTCCGGCCTGCCGATGGACGCCATCGCCCGCCGCGGCCTGGTGCGTTCCTACCAGATCTCCTCGATCTTCCCGGACTTCACGGTGCTGGAAAACCTGCGCTTCGCCCTGCAGCGCAAACGCCGCGGCAATTTCGATTTCTGGCGCTCGGAGCGGCATCTCCACACCCTCGACGGGCGCGCCCTCGAGCTTCTGGAACAACTCGGCCTCGCCGAGTGGGCGGAGATGCGGGCCGGCGACCTGCCCTACGGGCGCAAGCGGGCGCTGGAGATCGCCACGACGCTCGCCCTCGATCCGCAGGTGCTGCTGCTCGACGAGCCGACTTCCGGCATGGGGCGCGAGGACATCGGCCGCGTCGCCGATCTGATCCGCAAGATCGCCAGGGGCCGCACCGTCATCATGGTCGAGCACAATCTGCCGGTCGTCGAGGGGCTCTGCGACAACGTCACCGTGCTCGCCCGCGGGCAGGTGATCGCGCGCGGCACCTACAGCGAGGTGTCCGCCGACGCCAGGGTCGTCGAGGCCTATCTGGGGACGGCCCATGCTTGAGATCCGCGGCCTCCACGCCTGGTACGGCGACAGCCACGTCCTGCACGGGCTGGCGATGGACATCCCGCGGGGCCGCGTCGTCTCGCTGCTCGGCCGCAACGGCGCCGGCAAGTCCACCACCATGCGCACCATCATGGGGCTGCTCGGCAAGGCGACCGGCGAGATCAATTGCAACGGCGTCAACCTCCTGAAGCTGCGCCCCGACCAGATCGCCCGCAAGGGCATCGCGCTCTGCCCCGAGGACCGCGGCATCTTCCCCTCGCTCACCGTGACGGAGAACCTGTTCCTGCCGCCGGTGGTAGCGGCGGGCGGCATGGACATCGCCAGCATCTACGCGCTCTTCCCCAACATCCGCGAGCGCGGCGCCAGCCGCGGCACGCAGCTCTCCGGCGGCGAGCAGCAGATGCTGGCGATCGCCCGCATCCTGCGCACCGGCGCCCGCCTGCTGCTGCTCGACGAGCCGACGGAAGGGCTCGCCCCGGTCATCGTCCAGCAGATCGCGCGGGTCATCCGCGAGATCAAGGAGCTCGGCTACACCGTGCTGCTGGTCGAGCAGAAGGCGCATTTCGTCGAGAGCCTCGCCGACATCCACTACCTCATCGAGAACGGAACCATCGTCGACCGGCTGGAGAGCGCGGAATTCGCAGCCAGCCGCGATCGCGTCGAACGGCTGCTGGCCGTCTGAGGAGGAGCGCATGTTCGAACTCGACCTCAATCTCATCCTAGGCCAGATGGTGCTCGGCCTGGTGAACGGCGTCTTCTACGCCATCCTCTCGCTCGGCCTGGCGATCATCTTCGGCCTGCTCGGCGTCATCAATTTCGCGCATGGCGTGTTCTTCATGCTCGGCGCCTTCGCCGCCTATCTGCTCGCCCAGACTCTTGGCATCGGCTACTGGGGCGCGCTGCTGCTGGCGCCGCTGATGGTCGGCGCGCTCGGCCTCGTCGTCGAGGTGGCGCTGATCCGCCACCTCTACCGGCTCGACCATCTCTACGGGCTGCTGCTCACGCTCGGGCTGGCGCTGTTCGTCGAGGGTTTCGTCCGCATCGTCTTCGGTCCGCAGGGCCTGCCCTACGAGGTTCCGCCCAGCCTGCGCGGCGCCATCGATCTCGGCTTCATGGTCCTGCCCTATTACCGCGCCTGGGTGGTGGCGGCCGGCATCGTGCTGTGCCTCGCCACCTGGTTCGTCATCGAGCGCACGCCGCTCGGTGCAAAGCTGCGCGCCGCCACCGACAATCCGCAGCTCGTCCAGGCCTTCGGCATCAACGTCCCGGTCATGCTGACGCTGACCTATGCCGCCGGCGTGGCGCTGGCGGCGGTCGGCGGCGTGATGGCGGCGCCCATCATGTCGGTCGACCCGGCCATGGGAACCAGCATCGTCATCGTCGTCTTCGCCGTGGTGGTCATCGGCGGCATGGGCTCGATCCTCGGCTCGATCGTCACCGGCCTCGGCCTCGGCCTGCTCGAAGGCCTCGCCAAGGCGGTGTTTCCGCAGGCCTCCTCGACCGTCATCTTCGTGGCGATGGTGATCGTGCTGGTCCTGCGCCCGCGCGGCCTCTTCGGGAAAATGGCATGAGCGGCCCAGACGCAACCACCATGGACAAGCCGGCCGTTTCCGCGGCGGCGTCGCGCCCGGCGCAATTTCTCGGCTTCACGCCGGCGCGCGCCATCTTCTTCCTGCTGTTCGCGGCCTTCGTCGTGGTCGCGCCGGCGCTGCTCTATCCGATCTTCCTGATGAAGGTGTACTGCTTCATCATCTTCGCCTGCGCCTACAACCTTTTGCTCGGCTACACCGGGCTGATGAGTTTCGGCCATGCCGCCTTCTTCGGCATGGGCGCCTATCTGTGCGGCTACGCAGCCACCCGCTGGGGGCTGCCGTTCGAGCTGGCGGTGCTGACCGGTACCGGCACCGCGGCGCTGCTCGGCCTGCTGTTCGGCTGGATCGCCATCCGCCGCACCGGGCTCTACTTCGCCATGATCACGCTGGCGCTGGCGCAGATGGTCTATTTCGTCGCGCTGCAGGCGCCGTTCACCGGCGGCGAGAACGGCATCCAGTCGGTGCCGCGCGGCTCGGTCCTCGGCATCGTCGACCTGTCGTCCAACACCGCGCTCTACTGGACCGTGTCGATCGTCGTGCTGGCGGTGTTGGCCCTCTACAACCGCATCGTCCACTCGCCCTTCGGGCGGGTGCTGCGCGCCATCCGCAACAATCCCGAGCGCGCCATGTCGCTCGGCTACGACGTCGACCGCTTCAAGATCGCCGCCTTCACGCTCTCGGCGGCGCTGTCGGGCTTCGCCGCCTCGCTGAAGACCGTCGTCTTCGGCATCGCCACGCTCACCGACGTCTCCACCGTGGTGTCGACCGAGGTGGTTTTGATCAACCTCGTCGGCGGCATCGGCACGATCTTCGGGCCGGTGGTCGGCAGCTTCGTCATCCTGTCGCTGGAGCATTTCCTGGCGCCCTACGGACCGTGGGTGCTGCTCCTGCAGGGTCTCGTCTTCATGCTGTTCGTGCTGGTCTTCCGCCAGGGCATCGTCGGCGAATTGCAGAAACGGCTGCGGGTCGGGCTTTGAACCGGCGCTTTCTCCAGCCTGGGTTCCTCGCCCCCACGAAGTGGGGGAGAGGTGGCGAGCCCGGAGGGCGAGACGGAGAGGGGGTCTTCTCCGCGTCACGCCGCCGCGTAGCTCACCGCCCCTTGAAAACCGGCTTGCGCCGCTCCGCGAAGGCGCTGATGCCCTCGCGCGCATCCTCCGTGCCGGCCAGCGCGGCGAGTGCCTGCGCCTCGTGCTCGAGCTGCGTCTCGAAGGGCTCGCTGCGCGCCGACATGAAGGTCCGCTTGATCGCACCATAGGCGAGCGTCGGGCCGGCGGCGAGTTTTTTGGCCACCGCCTCGGCGCTCGCCATCAGCTCGGCGCCGGGCACGACATAGTCGGCGAGGCCCGCCTGCCTCGCCTCGCCCGCCTCGATCGCCTCGGACAGCATGATGAAGCGTTTCGCCCGCGAAAATCCCATGCGGCTCGACAGCGAGACGGTGGAGCCGGAATCGGCGCAGAAGCCGATCATCGAGAAGGCGGCATTGAACTTCACGCCCTCGGCGGCGAAGACGATGTCCGACATAGCCACCAGCGACACCGCCCCGCCGGCGACGTCGCCCTGCACCGCGCAGACGACCGGCGCGTTCATGCGCTGGAAACGGCCCAGCGCCATGTGCAGGTCGGCCGTCCAGGCCTTGACGATGCGCGGGAGCTGCGACAGGTCCTTGACGAAAGCCCGGATGTCGCCGCCCACCGAGAAATAGCGTCCTTCGGCGGCGAGCAGCACGGCCCGCACGTCGTCGCGGCTGGAGAGCTCGACCGACAGGTCGCGCAGGTCGCGGCACATGCGCCCGTCCATCGGGTTGCCGCGCTCCGCCTGGGTCAAGGTGACCCGCGCCAGGCCGTCCTCAATCCGGCAGGCGAGTGTCTCCATCGTCAGCTCGGTCATGCCATGCGCTCCTTCCCGCTTGCTCAAAAAAGATATAGTAACATACTATTTTATAGCGCATGATTTGCAAGGCTTCGCTGCCGATCCGAGCCCTGAGCTTGTCGAAGGAGGGGAATGCGAGGTTGTCGGGAGGGGATGTGATCACGGAAGCCGTCGCCGATTCCGAGACCGACCGGCCGCCCGCCGGCTTCCGGCCGCTGCTCGGCCGCGCCGAGGTGGAGATGGTCGCCGGCCCCTTCTACGAGCGCAGGACCGCCGACGGCCAGTGCCAGCTCGGCTTCCGGGTGACCCCGCGCAAGCTCAACCGCATGGGTGTGTGCCACGGCGGCGTGCTGGCGGTCTTCGCCGACATCCAGGGCAGCGCGCTGAAGAAGTCGCTGGACCTGGTCGCCGAGTCGCCCACGGTCACGCTCGGCATCGACTATGCCGCGCCGGCTCATGCCGGCGCCTGGGTGCAGTCGCAGCCGGAGTTGGTGCGCCAGACCGCGACGCTGCTGTTTTTTCACGCCCTGTTTTATGCCGACGACACGCTCTGTGCGCGGGCCAGCGGCATCTACTATCTGAGCAGCCGCCGATCGGATGTGTGATCCGGAGGCTGGATTGAGGTCGCACTCCGTCCGACACCCCTCATCCGGCTTCCCCGGTGGTGAGCTTGTCGAACCACGCGGGCGTGGGCGCCGATCACCCTGCTACCAACGGAGGTGAAAGGTGGCGGCATTCCAGTCCGCGCACTTACTCGTGTTTCAGAAAACCCTTCGCCGCGGCGCGGCTGGCGAGAGCGCCGGTGCCGGCCAGATAGGCCTGCGTGCGGTTTTCCAATTCGACCGCCGCCTGCAGGCTGGCGGCTTCCAGATTGGCCCACATGCCCCGCTTGGTCATCCAGGTCGCCATGCGGCCGTTGTCGGCGACGGCGCGGGCCAGCGCGACGGCTTCGCCCATCAGCGCCTCCGGCTCGGCCAGCCGCAGCACCAGGCCGATGCGCTCGGCCTCTTCAGCCTCCACCATCCGCCCGGTCAGCATCATCTCGAAGGCCCGCGTCGTGCCGATCGCACGCGGCAGCAGCCAGCTCACGCCGATGTCGCAGCTCGACATGCCGACCTTCACGAAGGCCGAATTGAAGCGGCAGCGCGTCGAGCCGATGCGCGTGTCGCAGGCGAGCGCCAGCCCCAGCCCGGCGCCGGCCGCTGCGCCGTTCACCGCCGCGATCGTCGGCTGCGGGATGCCCCGCAACTTCGTTACCAGCGATCCGAATTTTTCCTGCCGTGCCATCCAGAAGGCGGCATCGCCGTCGCCCCCGGCCAGCGACAGGTCGAAGCCGGCGCAGAAACCGCGTCCTTCGCCGGTGAGCACCAGTACCCGCGCCTCCGAGCGGGCAACTTCGTCGAGCCGCGCCAACAGCTCGTCTACCATCGCGTCGGACAGGGCGTTCAGCTTGTCCGGCCGGTTGAGCCTGAGCGTGGCGACGCCGTCCGTCTCTTCGAGAAGGACGTCGGTCATCGGCCCTGCCGCTCCTTCTCGGCCGATTTGCGCAGCGTCTCGCGCGCCGCCGCCCAGTCCTCCGCGCTCATGTCGGAAAGCTCTGCGAAGGTCGACGGCGCGGTCAGCCGGTGGCCGCCATCGATCGGGATGGTGGCGCCGTTCACGTAGGAGCACTCGTCGAGCATCAGGAACACCAGGATGGTGCGCAGCTCGTCCATCTCGCCGTAGCGGCGCAGCGGCACCTTGTCGGGCTGGGTCGCGCCGACGGAAGAGCCGGGGATCGGGTTGAGCTTTTCCCAGGCGTTCTCGGTGGGGAAGGGACCGGGGGCGACGGCGTTCAGCCGGATGCCCTTCGGCCCCCATTCGGCGGCGAGCGACATGGTCATGGCATGGACGGCGGTCTTGGCCATGGCGCAGGGCACGACATAGGCCGAGCCCGACCAAACCCAGGTCACCAGATTGGAGACCACCGTGCCCTTAGTACCGCCGGCGATCCAGCGCTTGCCGCAGGCGAGGGTGGCATAGAAGCTGCCGTCCATCACGGTGGCGCGCACCGCGTCGTAGGCCCTGTGCGAGATCGATTCGGTGGGCGCGATGAAGTTCGCGCCGGCATTGTTGACCAGGCCGGTGAGTGGGCCGCCTTGCCAGAGGTCCGCGACCATGGCGTCCACCGCCTCGGCGTCGCGGATGTTCACCACCCGGTATTCGGCGGTGCCGCCCGAGCGCCGGGCGATCTCCGCGCAGGCGTCGGCCAGTACCTGCTCGCGCCGGCCGCAGATCGCCACATGCGCGCCATGCGCGGCGAAGCCGACCGACATCTCCTTGCCGAGGCCGGTGCCTCCGCCTGTCACCAGGATGCGCTTGCCCTTCAGGACGTCGCTGCGGAACGGGCTCATGCTTCCTCCCTGTCGGTTTTCCCGGCGACCATAGCCGAGACTTGATTGCAAGTCTAACGTATAGTACGCCAGAGTACGAAATCGAAGGAGGGAGCTGGATGTCCGCATTGCCCGAGATGACGAACTTCCGCACGCGGCGCACGGAGGACGGCATCCTGCATCTCGTCTTCGACATGCCGGACCGGTCGATGAACGTCTTCTCCAACCGGGCCATACACGAGATAGACGCATTCGCCGACTGGCTGAAAGGGGCCGACGTCGCCGGCGTCGTCGTCTCCTCTGGCAAGCCGGGCGCCTTCTGCGCCGGCGCCGACCTCACCGAGCTGTCGGCCGCCTACGACATGATCATGGCGGCGCCCGAGGCGGAACGCGACGCCCTGACGGTCGCGCATTTCTCGCCGATCGGCCGCGCCTTCCGCAAGCTGGAGACGGCGGGCAAGCCGGTTGCGGTCGCCGTGCACGGGCTGGCACTGGGCGGCGGCTGCGAGTTCGCTCTGGCCTGCCACCACCGGGTGCTGACCGACGTGAAGGAGACACAGCTCGGCCTGCCGGAATCGTTGGTCGGGCTCTTGCCCGGCGGCGGCGGCACGCAGCGCCTGCCGCGCCTGGTCGGCGTGGAAAAATCGCTCGGCGTGCTGCTGGAGGGCGCCCGCCTCGACGCGAACCGGGCGCGGGAAACAGGCGCGGCCAGCGAAACGGTGCCGCCCGGCAGGGAGATCGCGGCGGCGGAGGCCTGGATCCGCTCGAAGCCCGAGCCGCTGCAGCCTTGGGACCGCACGGACTGGAAGCCGGTCAGCACCGCTGAGCTCCTCGCCGTCACCGGCTCGCTGCGCGAAAAAATCCTGCGCGAGACCGGCGGCCACTATCCGGCCGAGCTGGCGATCCTCGACTGCCTCGACCGCGGCCTGCCGCAAGGCATGGACGAGGGCGTCGCCGCCGAAATCGACTGCTTCAAGGATCTCGTGCAGCGGATCGAGCCGCGCAACATGATCGCGGTGATGTTCCTCGGCCGCGTCGACTACGACCGGCGCCGGCGCAAGGACGCGCTTCCAGCCGGCCTCGATGCCTTCGCCGGCAAGGTGGATGCGGCGATGCAAGCAAAGGTCGCGGCGCTCGGCGAGCGCGGCGCCGCGGCAAGAAGCTTTGCCGGCATCGCCGGCGCCGCGCCGGGCGATGTCGCGGCGGCGCAGCAGGTCGCGGATCGCAAGCCGCAGTGGTTCGAGGCCCCGCAAGGCGTGATCGAACGCGCCGCGTTTGCCGTGCTCGCCGCCGGCGCGCTAGTCGCGGCCGAAGAAGCCGGGTCATTCGCCGAAGACGAGCGCAACCTGGTCGATTTCCACTGCCAGCAGGCCGCCGGCTTCCCGCGTTATCTCGGCGGCCCCTTCACCTTCCTGGCGCGCTACGGCGAGGCGCGGTGCCGGGCGCTGGCCGCCGGCTGAGGCTCGCGGCGACGCCGGCGCTGAGCGAGCCGGCCAAGGCAATCGCCTATGCGTTTACCCCCACCCCTGACCCCTCCCCTCAAGGGGGAGGGGGATCGGCTGCGTCTCCGCTAGGCACCAATCGTCGATGATTTCGCATGGCATAGCGGCCACAAAATCCCCCTCCCCCTTGAGGGGAGGGGTTAGGGGTGGGGGTGCGAGGCACCGAATTCCCCGCCAAGTGCCATATGACCGCGGCGAAAAGGTCGGCCCAGGGGCCAGCCCACGCCTCACCCCTTGCCCAGCACGCCGGACAGCACCTCCAGCCCCTGCGGATCGTGCGTGCCTTGCACGAAGATGCTGCTGGCGGTGAACACCGCGGTCGTCCCGACGCTGACAGTCGTGCGCGAGAACAGCAGGGTGCGCCCGCGCTTGGTCAGCTCGGTGCGCGCCTCGACCCAATCGCCCAACCGCACCGGCCGCAGATATTCCATCGACAGCGACACGGTCGGGATCGACGTCTCGGGCAGGTCGGCGGCGAGCCGCACCGAATAGGCGGCGAAATCGGCGAAACCCGCCAGCATGCCGCCGTGGCAGGTGCCGTGGTTGTTCATGTGCCGGGGCGAGCAGCGGAAGGCGACGACCAGCCCGCAATCCTCCACCCGCCCGTAGAACTGTGCCATCATCAGATGGAAGCCGATGCGCGGCGCGATCGGGCGAAAACCCGCCGGCGGATCGTCGGGCAGGTCGCGCGCCGCCAAGGCGGCGATCTGGTCGGCGCGGGCGTCGTCGCTCATGCTCAAAGATTCCTCGAGATCAGTTCCTTCATGATCTCCGAGGTGCCGCCATAGATGCGCTGCACCCGCGCGTCGGCATAGAGCCGGCAGATCTCGTATTCGCGCATGAAGCCGTAGCCGCCATGCATCTGCACGCCGGCGTCGACCACGCGCCCCTGCATCTCCGAGCACCAGAGTTTCGCCATCGAGGCGTCGAAGGTGGTCAGCCGGCCCTCCAGATGCCGGCCGATGCACTGGTCGACGAAGGCCCAGCCGACGGAAAGCTCGGTCTTCAGCTCGGCCAGCCGGTAGCGCGTGTTCTGGAAATCGGCCACCGCTTGGCCGAACGCCTTGCGCTCGCGCACATAGTCGCGGGTGATGTCGAAGGCTTTCTGGGCGGCGGCGATCGAGGTCACGGCGATGATCAGGCGCTCCTGCGGCAGCTCGCTCATCAGCATGCCCATCGCCTGGCCCTCGGCGCCCAGCGTGTTTTCCACCGGCACGCGCACGTCGTCGAAGAACAGCTCGGAGGTGTCGGCGCTGATCTGGCCGAGCTTGTCGAGGTTGCGGCCGCGGCGGAAACCCTCGCGATCGGCCTCGACGACGATCAGCGTCATGTTGCCGGAGCCGCGGCCCTCGCCGGTGCGGCACACCACGATGACGATGTCGGCATGCTGGCCGTTGGAGATGAACGTCTTTGCGCCGTTGATCACCCAGTCGTCGCCGTCCCTCACGGCGCGCGTGCGCACGCCCTGCAGGTCCGAGCCGGTTCCCGGCTCGCTCATGGCGATGGCTGAGACCAGCGAGCCGTAGACCATGCCGGGCAGCCAGCGTTGCTTCTGCTCCGGCGTGGCGTGGTGCAGCAGGTAGCCGAGGCAGACGTCGGCATGCACCGAGACGTCGGCCGCCGGTCCCATGAAGCCGGAATAGGCGAGCTCCTCGGCGACCACCGTGTGCATGCGGAAATCCGCGCCGAGCCCGCCATGCTCCTCGCCGACGCTCGGGCACAGGAAGCCGGCGGCCCCGAGCTTGCCCCACAGCGAGCGGTCTACGATGCCCGCTTCCTCCCAGGCGTCGAAATGCGGCGCGATCTCCTCGGCGATGAAGCGGCGCAGGCTGTCGCGCAGGCGGTTATGGTCCTCGCCGTAGAGCGCGCGGTTTGGCAGCATAAGGTCTCCTCCGGCAATCCGGGGGAGCGCTACAGTCCGCCGGCTTTGTACCGAAAGATTATAATATGCTAGCGAACTAAATTACAAGACCGAAAGCCGCGGCTCGCCGTGGTCTTCCAGCAGCTCGTCGTCGAGGCCGCCTCCCGCCGCGCCGTCGAAATTGCGGTCGGCGACGAGGCCGATCAGGTTCTTCTTCATGGCGTAGAGCGTGCGCGACGTCAGCTCCAGATCCTCGCGCGGAATACCCTTGAGGATGCGGGTGTTGAAGCTGTCGTTGATCGGGCCGATCTTGTTGATGAGGTCGCGCGCCTTGTCGGTCAGGTAGACGCGCTTGACGCGCCGGTCCTTCTCGTCGGCGCGGCGCTCGACGAAGCCGGCGCTCTGCAGCCGGTCGATCAGCGAGCCCAGCGCCACCTTGCCGACGTCGAGTTCGTTGGCCAGTTGCGTCTGCGGCAGGCCGTCGTTGCGCGAGACGAATGCCAGCACCCACCATTGCGAGCGGGTGATGCCGAGCGGCGCCAGCTCGCGATCGTAGGAGACGCGCCGCAGCCGCGATACGTCATGGATGAGATAGCCGAGCCTCAGATCCCAGGAGCGCGTCTCGTTCATATGGTTCTCCCGCCTTTTCTCTGCGGAGATTCGTAAGATTTCGAGCTTGTTAGCTATCATATTTTTCGCGTGGCGCAATGTACGCCCGCGTTTCTTGAGGTTCCATGCCATTCCCGTGGGGGAGGGCATCGCCGGCGGCGGTCACCGCTCATCCGCTTTACAAAAAAGATAAGGCAACATATCGTGTGATAGAGTATTAGTTTGAGATGCGGAGGAGACCATGCGGAAATCGAAGAAGGTCATCGTCAGCTGCGCGGTCACCGGCTCGATCCACACGCCCACCATGACGCCCTACCTGCCGATCACGCCGGACCAGATCGCCAGCGAGGCGATAGCGGCGGCGGAGGCCGGGGCAGCGATCCTTCACCTGCATGCGCGCAACCCGCGGGACGGCTCGCCCAGCCAGGACCCCGAGCATTTCCGCATGTTCCTGCCGCGCATCAAGCAGAGCTGCGACGCGGTGGTGAACATCACGACCGGCGGCGGGCTCGGCATGACGCTCGACCAGCGCCTCGCCGCTGCCCTGTGGGCAAAACCGGAAGTGGCGTCCATGAACATGGGCAGCCTGAATTTCAACATTTCCGGCGCCGCCGACAAGATCAAGGACTTCAAGGAGCCGTGGGAACGACCCTATCTCGAGCGGACGAAGGATTTCATCCTCTCCAACACCTTCACCCAGATCGAGCGCGGCATCACGGAACTGTCGGCCAACGGCACCCGCTTCGAGTTCGAGTGCTACGACATCGGCCACCTCTACAACCTCGCCCATTTCGTCGACCGCGGCATGGTCAAGACTCCGTTCCTCATCCAGGGCGTGTTCGGCATCCTTGGCGGCATCGCGCCCGAGCTGGAGCATCTCCTGCACATGCGCGACACGGCCGACCGGCTGTTCGGCGACGGTTATTATTTCTCATGCCTGGGCGCCGGCCGCCATCAGATGCCGTTCGCCACGGTCAACGCGTTGAAGGGCGGCCACGTCCGCGTCGGCCTGGAGGACTCCATCTACATCGGCAAGGGCGAGCTGGCGAAATCCAACGCCGAGCAGGTGGCGAAGATCGTGCGCATTCTCAAAGAGCTGTCGATCGAGATCGCGACCCCGGCAGAAGCCCGCGAGATGCTCGGCCTCAAGGGCAGCGACAATGTCGGGTTCTGAGATCGGATCTGGGGACAGTTTACTTTCTTTCGGCAGAAAGGCGCAGCAGTTCAGAAGTCGCGCGGGCCGAAAAAAGTAAACTGTCCCCGGCACTTAAACCCGGAACTTGCGCGCCCTCACCGCGCCGTCCGCGCCTCGCGATAGAGCGCATAGATGCCGGAGGCGATGACGATGGCGGCGCCGACGAGCGTCCAGACGTCCGGCAGCTGCGCGAACACCACAAACCCCCACGCCGTGCTCCAGATCATCAGCGTGTATTGCAGCGGCGACAGCACGACCGCCTCGGCCAACTCCAGCGCCCGCATGATGGTGAGCTCCGCGCAGCCGGCAACGCAGGCGACGCCGACCATCAGCAGCAGTTGCGTGCCGTCGGCCGGGTTCCTCCAGACGAAGGGCAGCGGCAGGGTCAGGATGAGGGCGGCGGTAAGCGCCGTGTAGGCGACGGTGGTCACCAGCGGATCGGCTCCGCTCACATGCCGCGAGATGATCTGGCGGACAGCGAAGGCGACGGCCGAGATCAGCGCCAGGAATATGGCGGGATGGAAGTCGCTGAAGCCGGGCCGGATCACGACCATGGTGCCGAGGAAGCCCAGCACGACGGCGATCCAGCGCTTCGGCCCCACCGCCTCTCCCAGAAGTGCTGCCGCCAGCACGGTGACTATGAACGGCGCGACGAAGGTGACGGCGGTGGCGTCGGCGAGCGGCACATGGGCCAGTGCGAACAGGAAGCTGGTGGCTGCCGCCACCACCGTCAGCCCGCGGCCGATCTGCAATCCGGGGTGGCGGCTGCGCAGGATGGACCGGCCCTTGATCATGAGCAGGACGAGGACGCCGCCGACCAGCCCGAGCTGGCGCAGCCACGCCACCTGCAGCGGGCTGACCGACTGCGTCAGCAGCTTCGCCATCATGTCCGAGGTCGAGTACAGGAAGAACCCCGCCAGCATGAAGAGAACGCCGCGGATGGTCTCGGAGCGCGTCGGCCGCCGGCGCCACGATGTCGGTCGGGCGGCCGGATCAGTGGTCATCCGCGGCCGCCCCTGGACGAAAAAGGGCAGCGCCCGGAGGCGCTGCCAGTCCGTCCTGGAGGAGACGGTCAACCGCGGTTGCGGGCATCGTCGGCCATCTGGCGTGCGATGATGAGCTTCATGATCTCGACCGAGCCGCCCGCGATCTTGGTGATGCGCGCGTCGGCATAGGCGCGGGCGATCGGCATTTCCCACATGTAGCCCCAGCCGCCGAACAGCTGCAGGCATTCGTCGACCGCCTTGCAGTGCAGCTCGGTGGTCAGCATCTTGGCCATCGCCGCGTCGACCGGGTCGAGCCTGCCGGCCATGAACAGCTCGATGCACCGGTCGGTGAAGACCCGCATCGCCGTCGCCTGCGCCTGCAGCTCGGCCAGCTTGAACTGGGTGTTCTGCTGCTCGAAGATCGAGCGGCCGAAGGCCTGCCGGTTCATCGTGTAGTCGACCGTCCACTGGATCACGGTCTCGGTGACCGTCGCCGAGCGGATCGCCTGGGCGAGGCGCTCCTGCGACAGCTTGGTCATCATCAGCGCAAAGCCCTGGCCTTCCGCGCCGAGCATGTTTTCCGGCGGCAGCCGCATGTCGTCGAAGAACAGCTCCGACGTGTCCTGCGCATGCATGCCGAGCTTGTCGAGGTTCTTGCCGCGCCGGAAACCCGCCCGGTCGCCTTCCACCAGGAACAGCGTGACGCCCTTGGAGCCGGCCTCCGCGTCGGTCTTGGTCGCCAGCACCAGCACGTCGCAGAGCTGGCCGTTGGAGATGAACACCTTCTGGCCGTTGATCAGGAACCCGTTGCCGTCGCGGATCGCCCGGGTCTTGATCGCCTTGAGGTCGGAGCCGGCATGCGGCTCGGTCATGCCGAGCGAGCCGATCCATTCGCCCGAGACCATCTTGGGCAGGAATTTTTTCTTCTGCGCCTCCGTGCCGAAGCTGAGAATGTAGGTGGCGACGAGGTCGGTGTGGATGAGGAAGCCAGGCCCCGACGCGCCCACCCGCCACAGCTCCTCGAAGACGACCACGTCGAACAGATAGTCGAGGCCGAGCCCGCCATATTCCTCCGGGACGGTGCAGCACAGCATGCCCTGCTCGCCGGCCTTGCGCCACAGCTCGCGCGGCACGATGCCGTCGCGTTCCCACTGCGCGTGGAAGGGCACGATCTCCTTCTCAACGAACTTGCGGACGCTCTCGCGGAATATCTCGTGTTCGTCGCGGAAGAGGGTGCGTGGGATCATCGGCCGGTCTTTCTTTTCGTATGCTACCGTACTTTTATCAGCCAATCATTCCGTAAGCAATCGTACAGTTTGCAAGATGACATTAGCTCAAGAGGCGGCCAGGCCGTCGCGATGCGCGGGATCGGCTATGCCGATCAGCGCGGTGCGGCGCGCCGCGTGCGACTTGCCCCTGAGATCGGCGATGCCGTGCTCGGTGATCACCAGGTCGATGTCGAAGCGGCCGAGCGAGACCGGCCCGGTGGCATCGCGGGCATGCACGATGCGCGAGATTTTTCCCTTGGCGGCGGTGGAGGGCAGCACCACGATGCGCAGCCCGTCGAGGCGGCGGGCGCCCGCGGCGAAATCGGAGGCGCCGCCCGGGCCGGAGACGAAGCCGCCGGGCGTGGCCTCGGCATGGGCCTGGCCTTCGAGGTCGACCTCGATCGCCGAATTGATCGCGACGAAGCGTTCGATCCCGGCCAGCGTGGCGATATCGTGCGTGAAGGACGGCGGCCGGAAGGAGAATTCCGGGCCGGACACCGCGTCGTAGAGCGCTTTGGTGCCGATGGCGACGCCGGCCGTAATCGGGTTCCGTGCCCTGAGCGCGCCGGCGCGCAGCAGGTGCAGGGCGGAATCGCCGATCAGGCCGGAATGGATGGCGAGGCCGCGCTTGCCCGTCAGCGCGCGCAGCACCGCCTCGGGTACGCGGCCGATGCCGGCCTGCAGCGTCACGCCGTCGGGGATCACGGTCGCCGCATGCCGGGCGATCCGCAGTGCCGTGTCGTCGACGCCGGGGTCGAATTCAGGAAGGGCCTGCGGCGCGTCGACGACCGCGTCGAACCGCTCGAACGGGATGCCTGGCGTGCCCAGCGTCGCCGGCATCTCCCGGTTCACATGGGCGATCAGGGTGGGGATGCGCTCCCAGATGTCGGCGAGGAAGTCGGTGACCGGCCCGAGGCTGCAGCGGCCGTCCGCGTCGGGCGGGGCGCACATCACGAGCGCCGCCTGCGGCGGGTTTTCGGCGAGCCAGAGGCGGATATCGCGATAGCAGAGCGGCAAGAACTCCACCCGTCCGCTGCCGGAAAATTCCGGCAGCATGAAGAAGGTGGTGACCGCCGCGCCCGTCTCCAGCAGGTAGGACGGCCGGTTGAGGCCGGGCACGAAAATGCCGGTGAAGGTCAGGTCTGGCCGGTTGAGGCCGGACAGTCCCTCCCTGAAAACCTGCGATTCGGCCGAGCAGGCGCTGGTCCAGCACAGCCCGCGCTCGGGCAGGTGCCGGCCGATCTCCATTGGCGCGATCGCGGCGGGCATCAGTCGACGAATTTGTGGAAGTCGGGCTTGCGCTTCTCGTTGAAGGCGTTGACGCCTTCCTTGGACTCCTCGGTGGCGTAGTAGAGCTTCACCGCGTGCAGGGCGAGGTTGCTGATGCCGCGGATCTGGTCGCTGTCGGCGTTGAACGAGCGCTTGAGGAAGGCGAGCGCCGTCGGCGAGCGCTCGGCCAGCGTGTCCGTCCATCGGGTGACGGCGGCGTCGAGCTCGGCGAGCGGCACGGCCTTGTTGATCAGCCCCATGTCGGCGGCTTCCTGCGCCGTATAGGTCTCGTTGAGGAACCAGATCTCGCGCGCCTTCTTCTCGCCGACGATGCGGGCGAGCAGCGCCGTGCCCCAGCCGGCGTCGAAGGAGCCGACCTTCGGTCCGACCTGGCCGAACTTCGCGGTATCGGCGGCGATCGCCAGGTCGCACAGCGTGACCAGCACATGGCCGCCGCCGATGGCAAAGCCGTTGACGCGGGCGATCACCGGCTTAGGCACGTCGCGGATCAGGCCCTGCAACTCGTCGATCGGCAGGCCGACGACGCCGCGCCCGTCATAATTGCCCTCATGCGCCGACTGGTCGCCGCCGGTGCAGAACGCCTTCTCGCCGGAGCCGGTGAGAACGATCGACGACACCCCCTTGTCGTTGCCGGCGAGCTGAAAGGCCTGGATCAGCTCCTCGAGCGTCTGGCCGCGGAAGGCGTTGTAGACCTTCGGCCGGTTGATGGTGATCCAGGCGGCGCGGCCCTTGATCTCGTACAAGATGTCCGAAAATTCATGTGTTTTGGTCACCGGCCTGCCTCCTTTTCAGCGGGCAACAGCCCTTTTTCGGTTTGTTTCGACGTGTTTTCGGCATGGTTTGCGCCGTTGTCACACCATGTTCATGCCGCCCGAGACCGAGATGGCCTGGCCGGTGATGTAGCCGGCGTCCGATGAGGCGAGGAAGGCGACGATGCCGGCATAGTCCTCCGGTTCGCCCATGCGCTTCAACGGGATGCCGCGCACCATGGCGTCCTTCCACTTCTCCGCCTGCTCGCCGGTGCCGAGCACCGACTGCATCATCGGCGTATTGGTGGGGCCGGGACAGACGCAGTTGAGCAGCACGTTGTTGCGGGCGAGCTCGCGGGCGATCGATTTGGTGAAGGAGATCATGCCGCCCTTGCACGCGGAATAGACGGCCTCGGTGGAGGTGCCGACGCGCGCCGCGTCGGAGGCGATGTTGACGACGCGGCCGCCGCCGCGCGCCACCATGCCCGGAAGCACCGCCTTGTGCATGTGGAGCGGGCCGCTGAGATTGATCGCGATGATCTTGTCCCAGAGCGGCTTGTCGGTCTGCAGGAACGGCGCCGGCTTGTCCCAGCCGGCATTGTTGACCAGCAGCCAGGTCGGCCCGAGATCGGCCTCGGCCCGCTCGACAGCCTTGTTGACGGCCTCCTGCTGGGCGACGTCTACGCCGTAGACCGTGACCTCTCCGCCCTTGGCGCGCGCCTCCTCGGCGGTTGCCTCGGCCGCCTCCGGCTTCAGGTCGAACACGGCGACCTTGCAGCCCTCGGCAGCCAGCCGCAGGGTGATCGCCTTGCCGATTCCCTGGCCGCCGCCGGTCACGATCGCGACTTTTCCTTTCAGATCAAGCACTTTGCTTTCCCTTCGTCGGATGGGTGGGAGCGTCTTCGCCCCTTGACCTCTTCGCCAAAAATAATATGCTTGCTTACGGTAAGCTTGCAAGATATTTCTGCCACCGACGGCAACGGAGACGCAAGTGGCAGAGGCAAGCCTGAAATCGGTGGCTGGATATCTTCCGCTCCTGCGCTTCGACCGCAAGGTGGCGCGCGCCGAACTGCGCTGGTCGGGCCTGGGCGGATCGGGACGCGGCCGGCGCGCGGTTGCCGGCTGGGACGAGGACGCGCTCACCATGGCCGCCGAGGCGGCGCGCGGCGTGGTGGCCGCCGGCCTGCCGGAATCGGTGGTCTTCGCCTCGACATCGTCTCCCTTCACCGACCGCTCGATGGCCGGGATCATGGCCGAAGCGCTCCGGCTGGAGCGGGCCGTCGTCGCCCAGGATACCGCCAATTCCCGCCGCGCCGCCACGACCGCGCTCATCAAGGCGCTGCGGGGCGGCGCGACCGAGCTGGTCGCGGCCGGCGAGAAACGCGCCGCGCAGCCGGGCAGCGCCCAGCACCTGAATTGGGGGGATGGGGCCGCCGCCGCGCTGGTGGGTCCCGGGAAGGGTATCGCCCGCCTGCTCGGTGCCGCGACGATCAATGCCGACCTGCTCGACGTCTTCACCTCCGCCGACGGCGGGCTTCCCTATGCGGCGGAGGATCGCTTCGTGCGCGACAAGGCGGCGGGCGAGGTCTACCTGCCGGCGGTGAAGGCGGCGCTGGAAAAGGCCGGCGTGGCGGCTGCCGACATCGCCGTCGCCGTGGTGCCGGAGCCGGTCGACGGCGTCTACGCCGGGCTGGCGAAGGCCTGCGGGCTGAAGGCGCCGAACCTGTGCGCCGAGATATCCCAGCAGGCCGGCGAGCTCGGCGCGGCGATGCCGCTCTTCGGTCTGGCGCTGGCGCTGGACCGCGCCGAGCCCGGGGCGAAGCTGCTTGTCGCCGGTTTCGGCAACGGCGCCGACGCACTCGTGTTCGAGGTAACCGGCCCCGGCACCGGCACGGCGGCAGCGGCGCTGCGGCAGGGCGTCGTCCTCACGTCCTACACCCGCCTGCTCAATCTCACAGGCAGGCTGCCGCTCGACTGGGGGCCGCGCTCGGAGGTGAACCAGAAGGTCTCGGCCTCGACGCTGCTTCGGCATGGCCGCGACATGCATGGCTTCGTCGGCGGCCGGGACCAGGGCGGCAACGTGCAGTTCCCCAAGACGCCGATACCGGTCCGGCCGGATGCCGAAAGTGCGGAGACATATCAGGACGTTCCGCTGGCGGACGTGCCGGCCAAGGTGGTGTCGATCACCGCCGACAGGCTGAACTTCACGCCCGACCCGCCCTTCCATTTCGGCCTGGTGCAGTTTGACAACGGCGCGCGCGTGGCGATGGAGCATTGCGACATCGAAGGTAGCAGCCCCGAAGTCGGCGACCCTGTGCGGATGCGCTTCCGGATCAAGTCGATCGACCGGCAGCGGCATTTCCGCAGCTATTTCTGGAAGGCGGCGCCGGCCGAACGCCCGGATCTGCCGGCGGAGGGTTGAGGCAATGGCAAGCGGCATCAAGGACAAGGTCGTCATCCTCGGCATGGGCTGCACCGCGTTCGGCGAGCGCTGGGACATGTCGTCGGACATGCTGATGGCGGAAGCCTTCGCCGAGGCGCTGACGGATGCCGGAATCGACAAGGGCCGGATCGAAGCGGCGTGGTTCGGCTCGGCGCTGGACGATTTCAATGTCGGCAACTCGGCGATCCCGCTCGCGACGGCGCTGCGGCTGCAGAACATCCCGGTGACGCGGGTCGAGAATATGTGCGCCACCGGCACGGAGGCGCTGCGCGGCGCCGTCTACGCGGTCGCCGCCGGCGCGGTCGACATCGCCATGGCCCTCGGCGTCGAGAAGCTGAAGGACACTGGCTTCGGCGGCCTGCCGATCCGCACGAAGGGCTCGGTCAACGACCTGTGGATGCCTTACGGATCGTCGCCCGGTACCTTCGCGCAGCTCGCCGGCGCTTATCGCGCCAAGCACGGCATTGCGCCCGCCGATCTCAAGCGCGGCATGGCGCATGTGAGCTGGAAGAGCCACCAGAACGGCACGCTCTCGCCCAAGGCGCATCTGCGCAAGCCGGTCGAGATGGACGCCATCCTCAATGCGCCGATGATCTCCGACCCGCTCGGTCTCTACGACTGCTGCGGTGTCTCCGACGGCGCCGCCTGCGCCATCGTCACCACGCCGGAGATCGCCAGAAGCCTCGGCAAGTCTCCCGCCGATCTCGTCGCCGTGAAGGCCCTTCAGGTCTGCACCTCGAACGGCTGGGAGAGCCAGTACGGGGAATGGGACGGCGCCTCGGTGCGCAACACGAGGGTGGCCGCCGGCCGCGCCTACCTGGAGGCAGGCATCAGGGATCCGAAGGGCGAAATCGGCATGACGGAGGTGCATGACTGCTTCTCCATAACCGAGTTGGTGACCATGGAGGATCTCGGCCTCTCCGCCGAGGGCCGTGCCACCTTCGACATCCTCGACGGACGCTACGACCGCGACGGTGCCATCCCCGCGCAAGTGGACGGCGGGCTGAAATGCTTCGGCCATCCCGTCGGCGCCTCGGGCCTGCGCATGGCCTACGAGGTGCACGCGCAGCTTCTCGGCCGCGCCGGCCAGCGGCAGCTCCGCCAGATCGATTTCGGCCTGACCCACAATCTCGGGGGGCAGCCGTCCAACTCGGTCTCCTCGGTTTCGATCTTCGGGCGGCTCTGAGGAGGAAAGATCATGGCGGGACGCTGGTTCGAGGGATTTTCCGAAGGCGAGGTGATCGAGCACGCCACCCGCCGCACCGTGACCGAAACCGACAACGTGCTCTACACGACGATGACGATGAACCCGGCGGCGATCCATCTGGATCACGACTATTCGTCGAAGACGGAATTCGGCAAGCCGCTGGTCAACTCGGTGTTCACGCTGGGGCTGGTGGTGGGGCTGAGCGTGGGCGACACGACGCTCGGCACCACCGTCGGCAATCTCGGCTTCGAGGACGTCAAGTTCCCGAAGCCGGTCTTCCACGGCGACACCATCCGCGCCGAGACCGAGGTGCTGGCCAGGCGCGAGAGCAAGTCGCGGCCGACGCAGGGCATCGTCACCTTCGTCCACCGCGGCTTCAACCAGCGCGGCGAGGTGGTGTGCGAATGCAGGCGGCTCGCCCTGATGATGAAGGCGCCGGCATGAGGCTGACCGCGCTTCTCTTCGTTCCCGCCGACTCGGACAAGAAATTCGAGAAGGCGAAGGCCGTCGGCGCCGATGGACTGATCCTCGACCTCGAGGATTCCGTTGCCCCGGTCGGCAAGGCAGCGGCGCGGGACATGCTGTCGGGCTGGATCGACGCCGCGAACGGCCCGCGCGACTGGTCGTTCTGGGTTCGCGTCAATCCGCTGGACAGCGGCCTGACCGCGCAGGACCTCGCCGCGGTCGTCCGCCCCGGCCTCGTCGGCATCGTCCTGCCCAAGGCCAATGGCGGCCACGACCTCGCCCGGGTCTCGGAAATGATCGATCCGCTCGAGGACGCGGCCGGCATGCCGCGGGGCAGCGTCGGGATCATCGTGGTGGCGACGGAGACCGCGGCGGCGATGTTCAACCTCGGCTCCTACGCGCCGGCTCATCCGCGGCTGGCGGCACTGACCTGGGGCGCCGAGGATCTGGCCGCCGTCGTCGGCGCCACCGCGAACAAGGAAGCGGACGGCGAGTGGACGCGGCCCTATCAGCTCGCCCGCTCGCTCTGCCTGTTCGCCGCAGCCAATGCCGAGGTGCCGGCGATCGATACGCTTCATACCGATTTCCGCGATCCGGAAGGGCTGGAAGCCGCCTGCCGGGTATCGCGCCGCGACGGCTTTTCCGGCCGGCTGGCGATCCACCCCGATCAGGTCGCCGTCATCAAGCGGGCGTTCGTGCCGAGCGAGGCCGACCTGGTCTTGGCCCGCCGGATCGTCGCCGCCTTCGCGGAGAATCCGGGTCTCGGCACGATCGGGATCGACGGAAAGATGGTCGACATTCCCCATCTGAAGCAGGCGCGGCGCGTGCTTGCCTCCGCGGGGGAAGGGTAGGGAGGTTAACGTGTCCAGGCCGGCAGAAGAGCGCGAAGACCTGATCAACTCCATCCGCGACGGCGTGCGCGGCGTGGTCCGCCAGTTCGACGCGGATTACTGGCTGGAGCGCGACGAGGACGGGCGCTTTCCCGACGAGTTCCACCGCGCCATGGCCGACGCCGGCTGGCTCGGCATCACCATGCCGGAGGAGCATGGCGGCTCCGGCCTCGGCGTCACCGAGGCTGCGATCATGATGCACGAGGTCGCCGGCCACGGCGGCGGCATGGCGGCGGCCTCCTCGGTTCACATCAACCTGTTCGGGCCGCATCCGATCGTCGTGTTCGGCACGCATGAGCAGAAATCGCAGTGGATCCCGCGGCTGGTCGCCGGCGAGGACAAGGTCGCCTTCGGCGTCACCGAGCCGGACGCGGGCCTCAACACGACGCGCATAAAAACCTTCGCCGAGAAGGTGCCGGGCGGCTACCGGGTCAACGGCCAGAAGGTGTGGACCTCCACCGCGCAGGTGGCGTCGAAGATCATGCTCTTGACGCGCACCACCCGCTACGAGGACTGCAAGCGCCCGACCGACGGCATCACCATCTTCTATACCGATCTCGACCGCTCGAAGATCGAGGTGCAGCGCATCCCCAAGATGGGCCGCAAGGCGGTGGATTCGAACGCCATCTTCATCGAGGACCTGTTCATCCCCGACGAGCATCGCATCGGCGAGGAGGGCAAGGGCTTTTCCTACATCCTCCATTCGCTCAACCCCGAACGCGTCCTCGTCGGCACGGAAGCGGTGGCGATCGGCCGCGACGCGCTCGCACGTGCCGCCAGATACGCGAAAGAGCGCATCGTCTTCGACCGGCCGATCGGCATGAACCAGGGCATCCAGCATCCGCTGGCGGAGAAGTGGATGTACCTGGAATCGGCCTGGCTGATGCTGCTCAAGGCGGCCGAGCTCTACGACGCCGGAAAACCCTGCGGGGCGGAGGCCAATGCCGGCAAGTTCCTTGGGGCGCGCGCCGGCTACGAGGCCTGCCTGCAGGCGGTGCTGACGCATGGCGGCTTCGGCTACGCCAAGGAATACCATGTCGAGCGGCTGCTGCGCGAAGTCACGGTGACGCGCATCGCGCCGGTCACCGAGCAGCTCATCCAGAGCTTTATCGCCGAGAAGGTGCTGGACCTGCCGAAGAGCTATTGAACCGCGCGGCCGGACGACGGAGGGACGCTCCGCGCCGGCTGGACCAGGCGGGCATGAACGAACGGAGACACGCATGGGCGTTATGGACGGCAAGGTGGCGCTGGTGACGGGCGCCGCGCGCGGCGTTGGCAGGGCTGTGGCGCTGGAGATGGCGCGCGCCGGCGCGGCCGTGGTGGTCAACGACCTCGGCGTCTCGCTGAGCGGCGAGGGCGGCGGCGACGCCCAGCCGGCCGAGGAAGTGGTCGCGGAGATCGCCGCGATCGGCGGGCGCGCGATCGCCAATTACGGCTCCGTGGCGAGATGGGACGATGCCCAGGCCATGGTGCGCGCCGCCATCGACGCCTTCGGCCGCATCGATGCGGTCGTCAACAATGCCGGCAATCTGCGCGACGTGCTGTTCCACAAGATGACGGAGGAAGATTTCGACGCGGTGGTCGGCGTCCACCTGAAGGGCACCTTCAACGTGTCGCGGGCGGCGGCACCCTACTTCAAGGAGCAGGGCGGCGGCGCGTATGTGCATATGAGCTCCACCTCCGGCCTGGTCGGCAATTTCGGCCAGGCCAACTATGCCGCCGCCAAGCTCGGTATCGTAGCCCTGTCGAAGTCGATCGCGCTCGACATGCAGCGCTTCAACGTGCGTTCCAACGCCGTCGCCCCCTTCGCCTGGACGCGCATGGTGTCGTCGATCCCGACCGACACGCCGGAGCAGCAGAAGCGCGTCGAGGGGCTGAAGAAGCTCGTGCCCGAAAAGGTCGCGGCGCTGTGCGTCGCGCTGTGCTCGGATGCCGCCGCCGGCGTCACCGGCCAGATATTCGGCTCGCGCAACAACGAGATCTACCTGTTCTCGCAGCCGCGGCCGATCCGCACCGCCCACACCGCCGACGGCTGGACGCCGGAGGCGATCATCGAGCGCGTCATCCCGCAGTTCCGCAACGACTTCTACCCGCTGCACCGCTCCGGCGAGGTGTTCACCTGGGATCCGGTGTGATGGCGTTCGATCCGGATCGTCTACGCAACTGGGATTTCGGCGAGCAGCGGCAGTCCTACACGGCCCGCGACGCCATCCTCTACGCGCTGGGCGTCGGCCTGCCGATCGCGCCGGGCGAGAGCGACGATCTCGACTTCCTGCTCGAGGATCGGCTGCGGGTGCTGCCGTCCTTCGCAGTCACGCTCGCCACGCCCGGCATGTGGCCGAAGAACCCGGCGCTGGAGATCGGCTGGGTAAAAGTGCTGCACATGGCGCATGCGGCGCGCTTCCAGCGGCCACTGCCGCCGCAAGCCGAGGTGGTGAGCCGCGCCGCGATCACCGAGCTTTACGACCGGGGCGCCGACAAGGGCGCGGTCTGCGTGCTCAGGCGGGCTGTGACGGACGCGGCCGACGGCACGCTCTACTGCACCATCGACCAGACGGTCGCCTTGCGCGGCAATGGCGGCTTCGGCGGAGTTCCGCTGCCGAAGGTGGAGCGGCCGAAAATGCCGGCGCGGATGCCGGACCATGCCGAGAGCGTCGCGACATCGGCGCGCGCCGCGCTGGTCTACCGGCTGTCGGGCGACACCAACCCGCTGCATGCCGACTATGAGGTGGCGCGCAAGGCCGGCTACGACCGACCGATCCTGCATGGGCTCGCCTCCTACGGCACCGCCTGCGCTGTGGTGCTGCGCGCCTTCTGCGGCGGCGATCCGGCCCGCCTGAAGGCGCTCGACCTGCGGTTTTCCGGCGTGGTGATGCCCGGCGACCGGCTCGACTTCGCCTGCTGGCAGGAGGAGGGACGTGTGCTGTTCGAGGCGAAGGTCGGCGATCGCACGGCGATGGACCAGGGCGTGGCCGAGATCGGTTGAGGCGCGGCGTGCCGGTAGGGCGGCCGGTTACACTCCCCTCCCGGCAGGGTATCGCATGTGGGTCTACCCCCACCCCTCAAGGGGGAGGGGAACTTTGCGGCCGCCATGCCGCGCGAAACCGTCGAGGATTGACGCCTTGCGGTGATGCCAACCAGTCCCCCTCCCCCTTGAGGGGAGGGGTTAGGGGTGGGGGTCCTAGCCGACGACGGGACGAAATCGACAGCGACCCGCTATGCGAAATCCCTGCCCAGCATGTGACGCGCGATGATCATCTTCATGATCTGTGGCGTGCCGTCGGCGATGATCTGGCCGAGCACGTCGCGGTAGCGCTGCTCGACCGGGAAATCCTGGGTGTAGCCGTAGTGGCCGTGCAGCACGAGGCAGTCTCGGATGACGTCGGCGCAGAGTGCCGGGCCCTCAGCCTTGCACATCGCCGCCTCGGCGGTGTGCGGCAAGCCCTGGTCGCGCAGCCACAGGGTGCGGTAGCAGAGCCAGCGCAGCATCTCGAGTTTCGCCTTCGCCTCGGCCAGCGGGAACGACACGCCCTGGTTCTTCGAGATAGGTTGGCCGAAGGCCTGTCGGCCCTTCACGTAGTCGACCGTCTCCTCCAGCGTCTGCTCGGCAGCGCCGAGGCACATCAGGCCGATGAGGGCGCGGGTGTAGTCGAAGGTCTGCATCACCTGGGTGAAGCCGGCATTCTCCGGCCCGATCATGTTGGCGGCCGGGATGCGCACGTCGTCGAGGAACAGCGAGCCGCGCACGATGCCCCTGCCGCCCATGTCTTCGTAGCGGCTCTTCGACAATCCCGGTGAATCGAGCGGCAGCAGGAAGGCGGAGACGCCCGCCGCCTTCTTCTCCGGCGCGGTCCTGGCGAACAGGATCGCCGCGTCGGCTGCCATCAGCAGGGTGATCGCCGATTTCTCGCCGTTGACGACGAAATGGTCGCCGTCGCATACGGCGCGGGTGCGGATCGCCGCGGCGTCGGAGCCGCAATGCGGCTCGGTCAGGCAGACGCTGAGGATCTTTTGGCCCGCCGCCAGCGGCGCCAGCCAGGCCTCGCGGATTTTTGACGAGGCGAAGCGGCCGATTATGTCGCCGGCGAAACAGGCGTTGAGGATGCCGTAGCAGACGTTGAAGTCGCCCTTGGCGATCTGCTCGATCGCCAGTCCGGCCTCAAGATAGGAGAGGCCGTTGCCGCCGAGTTCCTCCGGCACGCGCAGGCCGAAGACGCCCATCTGGCCGAGTCGCGGCCAGAGCTTTGCCGGGAATTCGCGGTTGCGGTCCCAGCGCGTGTAGTGGGGCGCAAGCTCGGCCCTGGCGAAGGCGGCGAGCGACCGCTGCAGGATCCGCTGCTCGTCCGTCAAGGCGAAATCCATCACTCTCCCCAGAAGATATGCAAACGTACGAAATGCTAGCGAATCAAAAGGCGCGGCGCAATCCGGCAAAACGTGAGTCCTGCTTACTTGATGATTGTCGACGGGCACCTATTTCGCATTGAATGGCAATAAAACGCTGGAGGAAGCCTGATCCTTGACGACGTGATTATAACTTAGTACGCTAGATAACATAGTTCCGGTTGGCAGCGTGGAGCGACCCCCTTGGAGCACGTCCTCACCCAGATGAATCAGGCGGCGCAGGCGCCGATGGACTACGCCGCCCAATGGAAGGCGCGGACCGGCAGGCAGGTGATCGGCCTGCTGCCGATGCATTTTCCGGGCGAGCTTGCCCATGCCGCGGGCTGCCTGCCGGTGATCCTGCAGGACGACGAGGAGCCGATCACGATCGGGCAATCCAATGTCTTCAACTTCTATTGCGGCTTCAACCGCTCGATTGTCGACCAGACGATGCGCGGGCGCTTCGACGGGCTGGACGCCATCATGTTCGGCGATCATTGCGTGCAGCTCCTCGGCACCGCCGACACCATCCGGGCGGAGCGCCCGGACCTGCCGATCCTGTTCAACCAGCTCTGCACCACGCTCGATGCCGGCTGGGCGCTGCGCGAGACCACCGGCACCTTCACCCAGCTGTGGAAGGAACTGGAGGCATTGACCGGCGCCGAGATCGCGCCGCAGGCGGTCACCGCCTCGATCGCCTTGTTCAACCGCAACCGCGCGCAGATGCGCCGGCTCTATGACATGCGGCGCAAGGGGCTGGTGGCGATCTCCGGACGCGACATGCAGGCCGTGGTGAAGTCGTCCATGGCGATGGACAAAAAGGAGCACGTCGCGCTGATGGACGAGCTGCTGGCGGCCATTCCGCGCAGGGGCCCGGCGGCGGGAGGCGTGCCGGTCTACCTGTCGGGGCACCTGTGCCACGCGCCGAAGCCGGCGCTGATCGACATGATCGAGGAGAGCGGCGCGCGCGTGGTCAACGACGATCTCTTCGTCGGCTGGCGCTTCATCCACGCCGACATGGACGAGTCCATGCCGCCTGTGGACGCCATGGCCCATTGGTATGTCGAGAAGAACCGCAGGCTGCCCTGCCCGACGCGCACGACCAAGGGCGTCGACTGGGAGGACTATCTGCTCGCCGAGGTCGAGCGCTCCGGAGCCCAGGGCCTGGTGGTGCTGATGGTCAAGTTCTGCGAGCCGCACATGTATTTCTATCCCGAGATCAAGGAAGCCTTCGAGGAACGCGGCATTCCGCACCTGCTCATCGAGACCGAGCACGAGGAAATGCCGGTCGAAGCGCTGAAGACCCGCGTCGAGACTTTTGTGGAAATCGCCAAGCGCCGCGCCACCAGCAAGGCGGCCTGAGAGGAGGACTGTCATGGAAAACGTCGTCGCAATGCCCGCTTCCAAGCCCGCTTTCGGCAATGGCGAAAGGGCGAACAAGCTGAAGAGCACGCGCTTCGGCAGCAAGCTGGTGAACGACTACTGGAGCGGCGTCTTCGCCGCCAAGGAACAGGGCAAGAAGGTCGTCTGGTACAACGGCACCTACATCCCGCCCTTCTTCCACGCGCACGACCTGGTATGGGTGCATGGCGAGGCGTGGTCGGCGATGCTGGCCGCCCGGCACCGCGAGATCGGCGCGCAGGCGCGCGGCGAGCAGCGCGGCTACGACCGGGAGCTCTGCTCCTACGCCCGCACCCATATCGGCCAGATGCTGATCGAGATGGACAAGGCGAAGTCGGGCGAGGGCGGGGCCAGCCTCGACGATCCGCGCATCGAGGCGATGATGAAGCTGCCGCCGCCCGACATGATCGTCAACGCCTATCCCTATTGCTCCTCCGGCCAGCAATGGGACGACATCACCTATCGCGTCTTCGGCAAGAAGGTGCCGATGTTCACCATCCAGATCCCGCTCTTGTGGGGCGGCCGCCAGGACGCCGGCTATCTGCGCGGCGAGGAATGGCAGCAGCGCTCGCGCTACGTCGCCGACCAGCTCGTCGAGCTGACGAAGTTCCTTGAGGCCAATACCGGGCGCAAGTTCAACTTCGACCGCCTCTCCGAGACGATGAGCTATATCAAGAAGGCGGCGGAGCTCAGGCTGGAAGGCATGGCGCTGTGCACCGCGCGGCCGTCGCCGGCGAGCTTCTTCGACTGGATCGTCTCGATCGCGCCGATGAGTTTTCTGCCCGGCGACCAGAACATCGTCGACTATTTCCAGGGCGTGAAGGACGAGATCGAGCAGCGCGTCGCCAGCGGCGAAGGCGCGGTGAAGGACGAGAAATACCGGCTCTTCTTCGATGGCATGATGAACTGGAACAAGGTCGGCTGGCTGGCCGACAAGTTCGCGCAGGTCAACGCCTGCGTGGTGGCGGGGCGCTACACGCACATGTCGTTCTGGCAGGAGCCGCAGCTGATCGACCTCGACGACCCGGTGCTGGGCATGGCGCAGAACTATCTCGTCTGCCCCAACAACCACGGCGCGCCGATCATGATCGGCGAGATCGAGAAGCTGTGCGACCGGTTCGAGCTGGACGGCGTCGTCTGCCACGCCTCGCGCACCTGCCGCGGCATGACCAACGCGCAGTTCCTGATCGCCGATTCGGCCAAGAAATACGGCCGGCAGGCGATGTTCTTCGAAGGCGACGTCGCCGACGAGAGTTTCTACAAGGACGAGCTGCTCAATGTGCGCCTCGAGGCGATGGTCGAGGCCATGGACGCGAGGCGGCGGGCCGCCTGACGGCGGCAATCTGATATAATAAGCTTGCGTACTATACAAAATATTACTAGGATCGGGCGCAAGAAGCGAGGAGGAGCCGCCTGATGTCGAGTTCGCCGAAGCGCATACCCGTCCAGTATTCGGAGGCGCGCGTGCTGATCGCCGGCGGTACGGCCGGCGTCGGCCTGGCGACGGCGATGAAATTCGCCTCGCTCGGCGTGCCGCACGTCACCATCAACGGCCGCAATGCCGAGCGAGGCGAGAAGGCGCGGGCGGCGATCCTGGAGCGGCATCCGGGCTGCCGGGTGCATTTCGTCGCCGCCGACAGCTGCGTCACCGAGCAGGCCGTCGCCCTTGGGCGCAGGGCCGAGGAGGCGATGGGCGGGGTGGACGTGCTGGTCAACACCACCGTCAGCGCCTATCCCTATCCGACGCTCTTCCACAAGATCGACGTCAACGACATCCAGGGCATGGTGCTGACCCAGGTGATGTCGCATTTCCTTTTGCCGCGCATCGTCATGGATGGCATGCGCGAGCGCGAGCGCGGCGTGATCGTCAATGTCGCTTCCGACGCCGGCAAGCTGGCGACGCCGGGCGAATCGATCATCGGCGGCATGATGGCCGCCATCATCATGTTCACCCGCACGCTCGCCATCGAGGCCAAGCGCTCGGGTATCCGCGTCAACTGCGTCGCGCCCTCGATCATCGAGGGAACGCTGACCCACGACACCGTGATGGCCGGCGAGTTTTCCGGAAAACTGTTCGCCAAGGCCAAGGACATGGCGCAGCTCGGCGTGGTCGACGCCGACGACATGGCCGAGCTCATCACCTTCCTTGCCGGCCCCGCGGCGGCCAAGCTCACCGGCCAGGCGATCAGCCTGAACGGCGGCATCTCGGCGGCGTGAGGGGCAGGACCATGGGCTACAACTCCGTCTTCGCACCCGATCTGTTCAAGGATCAGACCATCATCGTCACCGGCGGCGGCTCCGGGCTCGGCCGCTGCATGGCGCATGAGCTGGCGCATCTCGGCGCCAATGTCGTGATCGTCGGCCGCAATCCGGAAAAGCTCGACAAGGTGGTTGCGGAGATCACCGAGGACGGCGGCAAGGTGACCGCCATGACCTGTGACATCCGCGAGGAGGCCCAGGTCATCGCGGTCATCGACCGGACGCTGGAAAAATTCGGCGCCATCCACGGTCTGGTCAACAATGCCGGCGGCCAGTATCGCACCGAGATGAAGACCATCTCGACCAAGGGCTTCGAGGCGGTGGTGCGCAACAACCTGACGGGCGGCTTCATCTTCATGCGCGAAGCCTATCTGCGCTGGATGGAGGAGAACGGCGGTGCCATCGTCAACATCATCGCCGACATCTGGAACGGCTGGCCCGAATTCGCCCATTCCGGCGCGGCGCGCGGCGGCATGCTGACGCTGACCGAGACGGCGGCCTGCGAATGGGCGCATTCCGGTGTGCGGGTGAATTCGGTCGCGCCGGGCGGCATCGCGTCGAGCGGCTTCGATACCTATCCGCCGGAGATCACGCAGCGGCTGCTGGACTATGCCGGCAAGGTGCCGCTGCCGCGCTACGGCACCGAGTCCGAGATCTCGGCGGCCGTGGTCTTCCTGCTGTCGCCGGCCGCCGCCTACATCACCGGCACCTGCCTGCGCGTCGACGGCGGCGCCCCGAACGGGCGGCAGACGTGGACGCAGGATTATGAGGCCAGGAACATTCCGGAATTCAACGGTTTCCACCGGGCCGCCCAGCCGGAGGTCCTGAAACGGCGGTAGCAACCGCTGGGCGGTAGCGCCGTCCGACAATGCGCCACGGCCAGGGCAGGAGGAAGCCCAAGCCATCTGAAGGAGGAGCAGATGAACGCGCAGCCGAAATTCACCGAAAGCTATTTCCCGAAATACGAGACCGGGCCGCTGATCGAAAGCACGCTCGGCGACCTGATGCTCAAGAACGCCGCCGAGGTGCCCGACAGGCTCGCCCTGATCGAGGGCGCCGCCGATCCGGCAATGCGGCGGCGCTGGACCTACAGACAGCTCGTCGACGAGGCGCTCGCCTGCGCCCGCGGCCTGCTCAGGCACTTCGAGCCCGGGGAGCGGGTCGGCCTCCTGGCGCCGGAGACGCCGGAATGGGTGATCTTCCAGCACGCCATGAGCTTCGCCGGTCTGGTCGTCGTGCCGATCAATCCGGCCTACACGACGCGCGAGGTCGCCTTCATCCTGGGCAACGCCAGGGCGGCCGGCGTCGTCCATGCCGATGAATCGCGCGGCAAGGACCTCGCCGCGATCGTCAGGGAAGTGCAGGGCCAGCTCGGCCATCTCAGGCGGGCGATCAACGTCGCCGACCTCGGCAGGCTGCAGGCAGAGGGCGATCCCGCCCGCGCGCTGCCGGTCCTGACGCCGGGCGACGTGCTGCAGATCCAGTACACGTCGGGCACCACCGGCTTCCCCAAGGGCGCCTGCCTGCACCACCGCGGCGTCATCAACGCTGCCCATTTCATCGTCGAGCGCGCCGCCTTTCCGAAGGGCGGCGTCTGGCTCAACTCGATGCCGATGTTCCATATCGGCGGGTCGGTCGTCTCGGAGATCGGCGTGTTCTCGCGCCAGGGTACCTTCGCGCTGATGCGGACTTTCGATCCGGGGCTGTTCCTGGAGCTGATCGAAGCCGAGCGGGTGAACTGCTCGCTGATCGTGCCGACGATGATCTTGGCGCTGCTCAACCATCCCGACGCCAAAACCCGCGACCTGAGCTCCTTCAACTCGATCCTGTCCGGCGCCTCTGCCGTACCGGAGGCCCTGGTAAAGCGCGCCAAGCAGGAATTCCGCGTCGAGTTCGCCATCATGTACGGCCAGACGGAATCCAACGGCCCCTTCCTGGAAACCTTCACCACCGACAGCGACGAGCTGCAGGCGCAGACCATCGGCCGGCCGATCCCGCATGTCGAGGTCAAGGTCGTCGACGTCGGCACGCTCGAGACGGTACCGGTGAACACGGTCGGCGAATACTGGGTGCGCGGCTTCAACACGATGAAGCAGTATTACGAGCAGCCGGAAGCGACGAGGGCGGCGCTGACCGAGGACGGCTGGCTGCGCACCGGCGACCTCGGCACCATGGACGAGAACGGCTATTTCCGCATCACCGGCCGGCTGAAGGAGATGATCATCCGCGGCGGCATGAACCTCTACCCGTCGGAGATCGAGGGTGTGCTGTTCCAGCACGAGGACGTGGCGCAGGTGGCCGTGATCGGCCTGCCGGACGACACCTGGGGGGAGACCGTGGCCGCCGTCGTGCTGCCGAAGAATCTTGACAATCCCCCGCCGCCGGAGCTGCTGTGGGCCTATTGCCGCAAGAACCTGTCGCCGCAGAAGACGCCGGAACACTGGATCTTCGTGCGCGAGTACCCGATGACGGCGACCGGCAAGATCCAGAAGAACATTTTGCTCGACTGGTGCCGGGAGGGCCGGCTGACGCCGGTCGCCTGGGCGCGCCCCGAACGCGATTCCAAGGTTGCCTGATGGCGCCTCTCCGGCCTGGGTTCCTCGCCCCCACGCAGTGGGGGAGAGGTGGCGAGCCCGAAGGGCGAGACGGAGAGGGGGGCTTGCAGCAGACGGAAAGTCTGGAGCCTGTCTCAGCCCGGCCGCTTGCGCACCAGTTCGGCGACCTCGCCGGAGACGATCAGCCGGCCGTCGTGATTGAGGAGCTCGATCCGGTCGACGACGATGCCGGCATCCGGCCGGCTGCGGCTGTCGCGTTTCTCGATCGTGGTCCAGCGCGCCTGGACGGTGTCGCCGACCTTCACCGGCGCATGGAACTTGATGTTGTTCCAGCCGAGCATGGCGATCCCGGTGCTGCCCTGATGGCCGGCGCGCACGACCAGCCCGTGCATCAGCGACAGGTTCAGCATGCCATGCGCGATGCGGCCGCCGAATTCCGTGGTCCGCGCGTAGGCGTCGCTGGTGTGCAGTTCGGCGAGATCGCCGGTGATGCCGCCGAACAGGTTGATATCGGCCTCGGTCACCGTGCGCGACGGCGTGACGTGGGTGACGCCGATTTCCTGGTCCTCGAACCAGTCGTCGGCGTCGGGCGCGTATGGAGCAATTCCCATCGTCAAGCCGCCGCCACCTTGCCGAGATAGCTCTGGTGCAGCGCGGGGTTGTCGCGGAGATCGTTGCCCGGCCCCTCGGCGCGCACCTTGCCGACCGCCATGACGTAGCCGTAGTCGGCGAGCGCTAGCGCCTCGTCGGCGTGCTGCTCGACCAAAAGGATGGTCAGCCCGTCCTTGCGCAGCTTGGTGAGGATGTCGAAGATCTGGTCGACGATCATCGGCGCCAGGCCGAGCGACGGCTCGTCGAGCATCAGCAGCCTGGGCTCGGCCATCAGGGCGCGCGAGACCGCCACCATCTGCTGCTCGCCGCCGGACATCGTCCCGGCGCGCTGGCCGATGCGCTGCTTCATGATCGGGAAGAGATCGAGCACGTAGTCCAGCCGCTCCCGGTATTTTTGCGCGGAGTCGGGCCTTCCCGCCAGGCGATGGAAGCCGAGGCGCAAGTTTTCCTCCACCGTCAGCGGCGCGAACAGCTGCCGGCCCTCCGGCACCTGCACGATGCCGAGCTCGACCACTTCGGCCGGCTTGCTGCCGGTGATGTCCCTGCCGTCGAAGCGGATCGTGCCGGAATAGGTGGAGACGAGGCGCGAGATGGTGTTGACGATGGTCGACTTGCCGGCGCCGTTGGCGCCGACCACGGACACAATGGTGCCGGCCGGGATGTCGATCGAAACGCCGTCGAGCGCGATCGACTTGTTGTAGCCGGCAACGATGCTCTCAAGCCGCAGCATGGGCTGCCCTCCGGCCGAAATAGGCGGCGATCACCTCCGGGTTGCGGCTCACCTCGGCCGGCGTGCCGTCGGCGATCTTGGCGCCGCGGTCCATGACCACGATGCTGTCGCAGGCGTTCATGATGAAGTCGATGTCGTGCTCGACCAGCAGCATGGTCACTCCGCGCTTCTTCAGCAAAGCGAGCATCTCGCCGAGGTTGCGCGTCTCGGCATCGTTGAGGCCGGCGGCCGGCTCGTCCAGCATCAGCAGCGACGGTTCGGCGGCGAGCGCGCGGGCGATGTCGACCAGGCGCAGCTGGCCGAGCGTCAGTTCCTCGATGGCATGGGCCGCCCGGTCGGCGAGGCCGACGAAGGCGAGCAACTCCATGGCGCGCTCGCGGCTCCGCTGCTCCTGCCGGCGCAGCGCGCCGTAGCGCAGCAGCGACGGCCACAGCCCGTCGGGGAATTTCGGATGCAGCCCGAGCTGCACGTTCTCCAGCACCGACAGGCCACGGAACAGCCGCACGATCTGGAAGGTGCGCGCCATGCCCATCGGGCTGCGTGTGTGGGCCGGCCGATAAGTGACGTCTTCGCCCCTGAAGCGGATCTCGCCCGACGTCGGCGGCCGCACGCCGGTGATCAAGTCGAAGGTCGTGGACTTGCCGGCGCCGTTCGGCCCGATCAGGCCCCTGACCTCGCCCGGCGTGATCTCGAACGAGACGTCGTTGACGGCGACCAGGCCGCCGAAGCGGCGGACGACACGGTCGAGCCTGAGCAGCGGTCCGGTGGCGGTCATGACGGCTCCCTCTCGAGCTCCCGCGTCCGGCTGACGATCCGCGGCGAGGAGTTGCGCCGGGCAAACCAGTCGCGGCGCTCCAGCACGCCCGCCAGGCCGTGCGGCAGGAACAGCAGGAACAAGAGGATGAAGAGGCCGTAGACCACCGTCTCCATCTCGCCGAACTGGGTCAGCAGCTGCGGCAGGACGACCACGATGACCGCGCCGACGATCGGGCCGAACCGCGTCCCGAGCCCGCCGACCACGGCGATGGTCAGCATCGACACCAGCACGTGGAACTCCGACAGGCTGGGGTCGACGCGCAGCGAGGTGAAGCCGAAGCACACGCCGGCCACCGCCGCCATCACGCCCGACAGCACGAGGACGCGCAGCTTGTAGCGGGTGACGCGCACGCCGAGCGCCTGCGCCGCCGTCTCGTCGTCGCGGATGGCCTGCATGGCCCGACCGAGATGCGAGCGGATCAAGAGGTCGTGCAGCAGCAGTACCGCGGCCGCCAGCGCCAGCACGATGTAGTAGATGCCGGTGCGGCCGATCGGCTCGCCGCCCCATTGCAGCGGCGGCACGGCGATGCCGCTCTGCCCGCCGGTGAACTCGATCCAGCGGTTTGCGACGCCGTTCTGGATGAGCATGAAGGCCAGCGTCGCCATGGCGAGATAGTGGGTGCGCAGCCGCAGCAGCGGCAGGCCGATCAGCAGCGACAGCACCGCGACCAGCGCCAGCGAGCCGAGGAAGGCGAAGCCGGGCGACCAGCCGAGCTTGATCTGCAGCATGCCGAAGGCGTAGGCGCCGATGGCGTAGAAGGCCGGCTGGCCGAGCGAAATCTGGCCGGAATAGCCGTAGAGCAGGTTGAAGCCCATGCACAGGATCGCATAGATCCAGACCAGCATCGCCAGCCTGATGTGGAAGCCGCTGGTCAGCACCAGCGGCAGCGCCAGGCCGAGCGCCAGGATGCACAGCACCGGGACGATGGTGGGCGCGCGCGGCGCCTCGGGGCGGGGTCTGGCGAGCATGTCAGCGCCGCTCCGCTTCATAGTCGCCGAGCAGCCCGTAGGGCCGGACGATCAGCACCAGCAGGATGAGCACGAAGATCGCCGGCTCGGCATAGAGCGAGGTGCCGAACCCGGCCATCAGCGCCTCCATCATGCCGATCGCCAGTCCGCCGGCGGCCGCCGCGAAGGGCGAGCCCAGGCCGCCCAGGATCGCCGCCATGAAGCCCTTGACGGTGAGCAGCAGCCCCATGCCGACATGGCCGCCGAGCAGCGGGCCGACCATCATGCCGGCAACGCCCGAGATGAAGGCGGAGAAGATGAAGGAGAACTGCACGATCCGCTCCGAGCGGATGCCCATCAGCAGCGCCACCCGCGGATTGACGCCGGTGGCCCGCACCGACAGACCGAAGCGGGTGCGGTAGAGGATGTACCAGGTGGCCAGCAGGAACACGACGAAGATGACGATCAGCGAGATCTGCTGCGGGTTGGTGATCAGGAAGCCGATGCGGATCGGCTCCAGCGACAGGACCGGCGGCACGTAGCGCTGGTCCGGCCCCCAGATCAGGAAGGCCAGCCCGTAGACGATGATGGCGCCCGCCAGCGTGCCGATCATGATAGTGAGCGGCGCCGCCTTGCGGCGGATCAGCGGGCGGTAGACGCCGTAGTCGAGGGCGAGCGCGGCGATGACGACGACCGCCAGCATGGCCAGCATCGCGACCGGCCAGGGCAGGGCCAGCGTCACCATGAACAGCACCGCGCTCATGGCGCCGAGCATCACGAACTCGCCCTGGGCGAAGTTGATGACGCGGGAGGAGCCGTAGATGATCGACAGCGACAGCCCGATCAGCCCGTAGACGCTGCCGTTGGTGAGGCCGGCAAGCAGCAGGTAGCTCAGCTTCATCAGCATGGTCGATGTCCGCTTCTCTTGCGTATCGCCGATGCGGCGCGTCCGGGGGCGCGGGCGCCGCGGCTAGCGTGGGATCGGCGTCAGTTCTTGAGGGCCGTGGCCGTGTCGACGGACTCCAGCGCTGCGCCGTTCTCGCCGACCTTCACGAACACGAAGAAGCCGTCGTCGGTCGGCCCGTGATGGCTCTGCGAGAACCGGTAGCCGCCCTTGGCCGTGCCCTGCAGGCCGGTGAAGTCGCCATGCTTCTGGGTGGCGTCCCGGATGGCGTCGCGCGCCGCCTGCAGGTCGCCGGCCTGGATCGCCTGCTGGACGGTTTCGTCCTTGAGCACCGCGATTGCCAGCGTTCCCGCGTCAAAACCCTGCACCGGCGAGGCGGAAATCGCCAGCGGACCGTATTTTTCGGTGTATTTCTTGAAGAAATCGGCCACTTCCGGCCGGGTTATGTCGACCGATGACGGGACCAGCACGCCGTTTCCGACCTCGGCCGCGAGCTCGCGGAAGGCTTTCATCATGCCGACGCGCGGCATGATGACCGGCTGCTCCAGGCCCATCTGCCGCAGCGTGCGCACCACGCGGGCGCCGTCCGCCGGATAGGGGTAGACGAGGATCGCCTCGGGGCTCGTCTGCATGACGTTGATGACCTGCGGCGAGACGTCGGTCGCGGCCACGTCGTAGGTCTGCTGCGTGACGATCGCGATGTTCTTCTTGGCGAGCGCCTCGGCGGCGGACGCCGCGCCGGTGATGCCGAACGGCACCGAATTGTTGATGATGGCCACGCCCTTGACGCCGCTCTGCTCCAGCGCGTTGGCCACCGCGATCGAATCCTGCGTCACCTTGGGGCCGAAGCGGAACTGGTAGACGGCGTTGTCGGTGAGCTCGGGAGAGGCGGCGGCCAGCACGTAGAGCGGGATCTTGTTCTGGTTGGCCACCGTGACGAGCGAGTTGGCGACCGCCGACGGGCTGGCGCCGATGACCAGCAGGCCCTTGTCGTCCTCGGCGCAGCGTGTGCCGAAATTGGCGGCGAGCTGAGGGTCGGTCTTGGTGTCGTAGGTGACGAGTTTTATCTTCTGGCCGTTGATGCCGCCCGCTTCGTTCAGCGGCTCGAGGACCATGTTGAGGCCGTTGAGGCTCTCGATGCCGGTGTCGGCGGCGGAGCCGGAACGGTCGTCGATGTGGCAGATGACGAGGTCGAGCGGCGCGGCGGTCGCTGCGCCGGTGGCCAGCGCGGCCGCGGCGACGAGGGCCGAGCCGAACAGGAATTCCTTGGTTCGCTTCATTGGTTTCCTCCCAAAAACGCTCCCCTCGCAGCACGCGGCGCGGACTGCGGTACGGCATCGGCGGGTCCTCCACCCGGTCCGATGTCGATTATGATATGCTATCTTACGATGTGCATTCGCACAAGTTTTTTCGGTAGGAATCGGCAATCAGGTGATTCCACCTCAGCATTCCGAGGAGGTCCAGGGAAGGACAACGAATCTGATGGAAGATATGGATTCGGACAATCACCGATGGCTGGATCGGCAGAGTGGTGGTGACTTCTACTTACAATTGCGAATGCGGAACGGCATTGCCGGAATCCTGAGCGCCCACCGGCCGAGGTCGCGCGAGGCGGACCAGAGGAAGAGGCCGGTGAGCGCGGCCCCCGGCCCGTGCATCCGTGTCAGGATCGTCGGATGTCGGGAACGCCGGGAGCGAAGAAAGTCAGGCGTGGCTCTCGGTCGAAGCGTGCGCCTTCGCTTTGCCGGCCACGGGCTGCTTCTCGCGCGGGTCGACGGCGAACTCCGGAACGCCGCGGCAGCCGGGAATGCAGGCCTTGTCGGCCGCCATCTGCTCCTCATGCGCCATGTCTTCCTGATCTGAGATCAGCAGGTGCCGGTTCTCGGCCCTGTAGTCGTCGAGGCCGATGAGGGCGGCGCCTAGCGCCCCGGCGATCTGCGGCGACTGCGGCAGGACGAGCGGCATCTGCAGCTCCTCGTGGATATAGTGCACCGCCGCCGGGTTCCTGGCGACGCCGCCTGTCATCACCACCGGTCCCTTCTTGCCGACGCGGCCGACCAGCCCGAGCGTGCGGGTGGCGATCGCCTTGTGCACGGCGCCGAGCACGTCGGGCTTCGAGTGGCCCTCGGCCAGCAGCGAGATCACCTCGGTCTCGGCGAAGGTGGCGCACATCGACGAGATCTTCAGCTTCTGCGCCGCCTGCAGCGCGATGGCGCCCATCTGCTCGAGCTCGATCTCCATGGCGCGGGCCAGCACCTCGAGGAATTTGCCGGTGCCGGCGGCGCAACGGTCGTTCATGGCGAACTGCGCCACCAGCCCGTTGGAATCGACCGAGATGACCTTGCTGTCCTGGCCGCCGATGTCGATGACGAGGCGGGCGTCGGGCACCATCGCCACGGCGCCGCGGGCATGGCAGGTGATCTCGGTGTAGTTCCTGTCGGCCTCGTCGAGCATGCGGCGCCCGTAGCCGGTCGAGACGGTGCGGCCGATGTCGGACTGCGCCAGCCCGGCAAGGTCGAGCGCCTCCTTCATCGAGTGCTTCACCCCGTTGCCCGAGACCGCGCCCATATGGGCGACCGAGTGGGCGACGATATTGCCCGCGAGGTCGAGGATGACCGTCTTGGCGGTGGTGGAGCCGAAGTCGACGCCCATCACATGCTGCTTCATCTGTCCGCTCCTTCGTGCTTTCGATGCCGCCTCAGGCGGCGACCATCCGGCGCGCCTCGATCGCCTCCAGCATCGCCTCGACGCGGCTGTTGAGCAGCTCGTCCTTGTAGAAGCTCTCGTCGGTCACATCGCCTTCGAACATCGAGGTCGGGATGCCCAGGCGCTTGTGCGCGGCCTCGGCGATCATGAACTGCGGGTTGGTGAAGGCGCGGCAGGTGCGCGAGGCGTGGATCACCATGCCGTCGACCTTGAACTTTCGGCAGAGCCCCATGATCAGCTCGATGAGGATCGGCGCGGCGTGGTTGTTGGGACAGATCAGGTAGTTCTGCGCCATGCCGCGGACGGGGTCGTTCGGGTCGATGAGGCCGGGCTCCTGCCAGAACGCCATGTGGGTGTAGCGGCCGGCCACCACGGCGGCATCCCAGCGCGCGAACTTGTTGGCGAGCCAGCCGACCTTGTTCCAGTTCATGATGCCGTCGAAGAACAGCCGGTATTTCTCGTCGGGAACCGTGCCCTCGCCGTCGCGCACCCGCTGCTTCACCTCCTCCAGCACGGTCTCGAAATACTGCTTGACGCCCGGCACCGGCAGGTTGTTGATCGGTGCGATCGACACGACCCAGTCGAAGAAGCTCGCGGGCGCCGGCTGGGCGGTGCACAACTCCATCGCCTCCAGCCGCAGCTCCGAGGCGCGCCTGATGTCGGCCATCAGCGCGTGGAGCCGGTCCCACGGATAGGGTTTTCCGGTGCGCTCCTCGATGAACTTGACCATGTCGCGGAGCTGGCGCGCCACGTAGTCGGACGTCTCCTCCCACTCCTCGCCGCGCAGATAGCCCGCGTCGGGCTTGGCGCCCCAGATCCATGGAATCGACACGTTGAAGATGGGAACCTTCTTGCCGAACACCCGGCTGGTCATCTCGTCCCACTGCTGGCCGGTCGAGCAATAGGCATAGGCCGAGATGATCATGTCCGGCGCCGGCAGCTTCCAGGTCAGGTCGTCCTCGTCGGGCGCCGCGCCGGCATTGTCGCCGCGCAGCCGCTGGTTCGACACGGCGCAGCCGAGATGCGTGCGGGCGTAGGAGCAGAGCTCGCGCAGGTAGCCGCGCTCCTCGGCGACGCGCTGCGCCGTGCCTTCCTGGTGGCGGGCCGCCAGCATGGCGGAATAGGCCTCGCCATGCACCCAGCAGATGTCGGCGGCCTCGAGGAACGGATTGATCGCCGATCCCTCGTACCAGCAGACCAGCTTGCCCTCGTCCTTGGCGCGCCAGACCATTTCCCAGTAGTCGTTGACCAGCTTGCCGGCGATGCGGGTCGAGTCGAGCTTGTTGGCCTTCTTCTCTTCAAAGGGTCTGAAAGCGATGTTCATCTCTGGCGTCTCCTGTGCTCAGGCGGCTTGGCGGTGCTTCACGACTTCGACGAAGGTCTCGACCCGGGTCTTCAGGCTCTCCAGCGCCATGCTCTCGTGCTCGGTCTCAATGAGCAGGTGCGGCACGCCGGCCTTCTCGAAGGCCTCCTTGACCTCGGGGTAGTAGTACATGTGCGGCTCGCAGAACTTGGCCATCAGCACGATCATGCCCTGAGCGCGCTCCTCGCGGATGGCGTTGAGCAGATAGGCGTCCCAGTCGACATTGTTCTGCACGCGCGTGGGGCAGGGGACGCCGGTGTTGCGGTCGAGATACCAGCGGGCGAGCCCCTGGATCGGGTCGCCCTCTTCGGGGACGTCGGTCGAGATGTAGCGGAAGCCGTGATAGAGGTCGTCGCCGACGACGGTGACGCCGCATTCCTCGATCATCGTCAGCACTTCCGGCTTGGGCGCCTGGCAGAAATGGCCGGACAGATGCAGCCGCACGGTGCGCGCCACGGCGGCCGGTGCGTTCTCGACCTGCTCGATGAGCGCTTCCAGCAACTGCGTGTGCTCGGCCTTGTCCATCACCATCGACGACTTCACCACATGCTGCATCTCGACGGAGCCGAGCGGCGCGGCGCCAGTCTTGCGCATCTGGTAGAGGCGGCGGATCAGGCCGCGGTTGCGGTTGAACAGGCGGATGGAGGCGTGCAGGGCCGCGTCGGCCACCGGCGCGCCGGTGAAATCCTCGAGCTCCGCCTTGAGCTTGGAGAAGCTCTCCTCCGAACGGCCCTGCGTCCACGGATCGCACATGGACGAGATCAGCTGGAAGAAGATGACGCGGGTATCCGGAAGCTGCATGCGAATGGCGTCGGCGGCGCCGAGCAGCTGGACGCAGTGGTCGCCGAACATGATGGCGTCGAGCACGCCGAAATCGCCGCGCACCGCCTGGTCGACCATGGAGCGGGTGTAGCCGCAGTAGAATGGGAACAGCAGGCCGTGGCCGAGCGTGATCGGGTCTTCGCTCTCCTGCAGGATCATCGGCAGGGTGTCGGCGGCATGCGCCAGCTCGCCCGGGAAATTCATCGGGAAGGAACCGATGACTTTCCTGCCGGTCCGCTCTTTCCATGCCTTCGCATAGCCGAGCGGATCGTGCGCGGCAGCGGCGAAGCGCTGCATGATCGCCTGTCTATCCAAAGGCTGCCTCCCGGTGGCTGGATACCGTGCATCGATTTAGGTGAGTCTAACTCACTTAATGTGAAAGTCAATGGAGATCGTACGCTACCAATACGATCTTTACGGCGGCCGGAGCATCTGCAATAAACGTCTCATGGCGGCCGTGGTCCGCGCGATCCCGCGCACAGCCGCGCGTCGGCTGGTTAGTCCGGCTCAGAAATGGAGCACGATCATGGGGCCGCTGAACGGAATCCGCATCGTCGAGATGTCGAATATCGGACCGGGCCCGTTCTGCGGCATGCTGCTGGCCGACCTCGGCGCGGAGGTCGTCAGCGTGCAGCGGCTGGCGGCGGCCGACCTCGGCTTCGACATCGACCGGCGGTTCGACTTTCTCAACCGCTCCAAGCAGGCGGTGGCGATCGACCTCAAGTCAGCGGAGGGCGTGGCCGTGGTGAAGGAGATGATCGGCCGCGCCGACATGCTGATCGAAGGTTTTCGGCCGGGCGTGATGGAGCGCCTCGGCCTGGGCCCCGACATCTGCCTCGGGCTCAACCCGCAGCTGATCTACGGCCGCATGACCGGCTGGGGGCAGGACGGACCGCTCTCCCAGACCGCCGGCCACGACATCAACTACATCGCCATGGCCGGGGCGCTGGCGGCAATCGGGCCGAAGGGCGGCGATCCGTCGGTGCCGCTCAACCTCGTCGGCGACTTCGCCGGCGGCTCGCTCTATCTGGCCATGGGGCTGCTGGCGGCGCTGCTGGAGGCGCGGCGCTCGGGCGAGGGCCAGGTGGTCGACGCCGCCATGGTCGACGGCGTCGCCAGCCTGATGGCCATGCATATGGGCTATCGCCAGGCGAAGTTCTGGAGCCTCGATCGCGGCACCAACGCCGTGGATGGCGGCGCGCCGTGGTACACGACCTACCGTACGAAGGACGGCCGCTGGGTCGCGGTCGGCGCGGTCGAGAAGCGTTTCTACGGCGAGCTGGTTGACAAGCTTGGCCTCGATGCCGGGACACTGCCCGGCCAGCACGACGTGAAACGCTGGGACGAATTGCGCGCCGTCTTCGCCGAGCGGTTCGCGGCGAAAACCCGGGACGAATGGGAAGCGGTGTTCGCCGCCTCCGACGCCTGCGTGTCGCCTGTGCTCGACATGGACGAGGCGCCGCGCCACCCCGCCGCGCGGGTGCGCCAGACCTATCTCGACCGGGACGGCGCCGTCGAACCCGCGCCGGCGCCCCGCTTCAGCCGGACGCCCGCCGTGGCCGGGAGCCCGCCGGCCGATCCGCGCGACACCACCGCGGCGGCGCTGGCCGCGTGGGGCATCGGCCGGGAGCGGATCGAAAGCCTGGCGCAGGCCGGGCTGATCGCGTCCAGGGCGTGACGGTCAACTCTCGCCGGCCGACTGCTTCTTCAGCGAGGCGGTGACCTGCTCCAGCATGGCCACGGCATCGGACAGCGAGCCGGATGACGGGGCGCTCGCGCTGATGCCGCGCAGGATGACCTCGGTGATCTGCTCGGCCGATTCGTCTACGGAGAAATCGCCCTCGCCGCGCAGATAGGCCCAGGTCTGGTGTTCGATGGCGCCGAAGATCATGTCGCGCACCAGCTTGCGCGACAGGTCGGCGCGCAGCACGCCCTTGCCGCGGCCGTCCTCGATGACGGTCATCACCCGGCCCACCACCTCGCGGTTCTGCTGGTAGATGCGCATCGAGCGGTAGTTGGGGTCGGCCCTGAGCTCCATCAGCACGAAGCGCGTCAGCGCCGGCTCGCGCCGGATGCTCGACAGCGACCACCAGACCGCGCGATAGAGGCGGTCGCGGATGGAGCCGCTGGCCCTTGCCGGATAGTCCTCGGCGAGGAACTCGTCGAACCAGCTTTCGGCGATCTGGATCAGCAGGTCCCGCTTGGTCGGGAAATATTTGTAGATCGTCGCCTCCGACGTGCCGCAGCGCTCGGCGACCTCGGCCGTGAGGAACTGCTCGGAGCCGCGTTCGCGCAGGACGGCCCGGGCGGTGAGCAGGATGGCCGCGACCCGCTGGTCGCGCGGCAGGCGCCGCGCCGCGTTCCGTGCCGGGGACCTTGGTTGCATGAAAGTCTCCAGATGGCCCTGATAACGGCTTCCATGCACTAGCCCGCGCGGTCTGTCCATCGCCTCGCCGCCGGCTCGTTTGGCTCGGCACCCGCCCCATGGAGAGACAGGCAATTGCATGTGGGGTTACCCCCACCCCTAACCCCTCCCCACAAGGGGGAGGGGAACCCGCTGGCCTTCTCCGCCGGGCACCAATCGCGGGCGGTTTCGTGCGGCATTGCGGCCGCAAGTCCCCCTTCCCCCTTGTGGGCAGGGGTTAGGGGTGGGGGTACGAAGTGGCACGATCCCTCATTGCTCGTCATATGAGACGGTCAATCGCGACCCAGTCGGCATCACGCGTTTGGAAACAGCTCGCCCAGCGTGCTGCCGATCGGGGCGCGCTGCTTGGAGATGCGATAGATGCAGCTCGAGCGGAACACCGGGCGGGCGCCGACCGTCGCCAGCGTCTGCTGGAACAGCGTGGCGCGGGTGGCGCGCAGCAGCGTTGTGTGGCCCTCCAGCCAGTCGCCGAGGACGACCGGGGCGATATAGTCGAGCGTCATGTTGATGGTCGGCATCAGCATATGGCGCAGTTCCGGCTCCTGCTGCTGGCTGACATAAAGCTGCATGTCGGCGAAGGAGGCGAGGATGCCGCCATGGCAGGTCTGGTGCGGGTTGACGTGGCGCTTGCCGATGCGCATGCCGAGGCGCAGCCGGCCGTCGATCAGCCTGCCGTAGAGCGGACCGAGATATTCGTTGAAGCCCGTGCCCGTCGGCAGCGGCTCGTATCCCGCCGGGGGGTCGTCGGCGATCTCGCCGGCCAGCAACTCCATGACGGCTCTCGGGTCCATGTCGCTTCTCCGCTGCGTGTTCAGGTCATCAAGCAGCGCACGGCCGGGCTTGTCCAGAAAAATAATTAGATAGGTTACCATACGCATGCGGACTTATATTGACCTTTGGCGCCGCGGCGGGCAGATAGGTCGCGATCGCGTGCAGGAGGCTCCGCATGATCGGCTGGATGGACAACGCGCCCGAAATCCGGGATCCCGGCTACCGGCCGGACGATGATTTGCGCCACCGGCCGGGCGCCGACGGCAAGGCGCGCGACTCGCTGTTCTGGCAGGTGATCATGCCCGACCATGAGCTCGGCTTTCAGTGCTATCTCTATCTCACCGGCTCCGGCAGGGCGGGCTTCAACCTGATCCTGTGGGGCAGGGACCGCAAGCCGCATGTGCTCGACCGCGTCGAGGGCATCGTGCCGGACGCCATGGATTTCGACGATTTTTCGCTGGAGGGCCTGCGCGTCCGCCAGCCCGCCGACCGGAAGACGGCGCGGATCGCCTATGAAAGCGGCAAGGTGAGGCTGGACTACGCGTTCGAGGGTTTTCACGCTCCGTTCAGCTACCGCTCGAACCCGGACGGGCTGCCGTCCTGGTTCGCCGACAACCGGCTGGAGCAGTCCGGCTGGGTCAAGGGTTTCATCGAATGGGACGGAAGGCGCATCGAGCTCGACCGCATCGGCCACCGCGACCATTCCTGGGGCGCGCGCCGCTGGCAGGCGCCGCAGCACTGGAAATGGCTGGTGGCCTACACGCCCGACGCTTCCCGCATCGTCAACGCCTGGATCTGGATGGCCAGGGGCGAATGGGGCGTCGGCGGCTATGTTATCCGCGACGGCGAGCTGGTGCCGATCGCAAGGGTGGAGCAGAAGGCCACCTTCGACGACGACATGACCCAGCGCAGCATCGCGGTCGAGATCACCGATATCCGCGGGAACCCCTGCGCTATGCTGATGGAGCGCTTCGGCCTGGTCAAGCTGCCGACCGGCGGGCGTCACGCGACGATGATCATGGAGGCGGCCTGTCACGCCCGCATCGACGGCCGCGACGCCGCCGGGCAGTTCGAGTGCCAGTGGCCGCAATCCTATCTCGACGCCATGATCGAGCTGAACAAGATGACGCCATGAGCTGGGAGTGGGACGCGGCGACGCTTGCCGCCCTTGAAACCTTCCTTGAAGGAAAGGGGCTGCGCGACGGCGCGCCGGAACCGCGCCGCATCGGCGACGGCCATTCCAACCTGACCTACATGATCCGGGTAAGGGGCGGCCACGCGGTGCTGCGCCGTCCGCCGCCGCCGCCGCTGCCCAGGGGCGCCAACGACATGCGACGCGAGGCCCGCGTGCTGCAGGCGCTGGCCGGCCAGGACGTGCCGGCGCCGAGGGTGCTCGCTGTGGCCGAGGCCGGCGAGGTGCTCGACGTGCCGTTCTACGTCATGGAGCATGTGCCGGGGCACGTCATCACCGACACGCTGCCGGCCGGCTTCGAGGCGGCGCGGGACGGGCGCGCCTTGGCCTTCGCCCTGGTCGACGGCCTGGCGAAGCTGCATGCGGTCGACTGGCGCGCCTGCGGGCTCGGCGACTTCGGCCAGCCGGAGGATTTCAACGCACGGCACCTGAAGCGCCTGGAAACGCTGATGAACCTGCGCGACGCCGCGGCGCCGTCCTGGCTCGCCGGCATGGCGACCCATCTGAAGGCGCGGGTGCCGAAGGAGTCCGGGGCGGCGATCGTCCACAACGACTACCGTCTCGGCAACGTCATCTGGTCGGCGCAAGCGCCGCCACGGCTGCTCGCTGTCCTTGACTGGGAGCTGGCGACAATCGGCGACCCGCTGCTCGATCTCGGCTACATGGCCTGCTGCTACCCAGCGGAAGGCGAGGAGCCGACGCCGACGCAGGAACTGTCGGCCGCGCTGCTGGCGCCGGGCTTTCCCAGCCGCACGGAGATTTTCGCCCGCTACGCGGAGGTGACCGGACGGGATCTGTCCCATCTCGGCTGGTATGCGGCCATGGCGGCGTGGAAGCTCGCCGTGCTCTACGATTATCAGCACCGCCTCGGCCGCGACGCCTATTATCGCGACGCCACCCAGGCACCGCGCTTCATCGCCGCGGCCGAGCGGTTCGCCAGCGGGCTGTGATTTTGGCCAGCGAAGGGGGAGAGGAGGAGGGGTTGGAGGAAAAGCCGCTTCTGATCGACATTTCGGACGGGGTCGCGACCCTGACGCTGAACCGGCCGGCGGCGCTCAATGCGCTCGACCGGGCGCTGCGGCAGAGGCTGGTGGAGAGCCTGGCCGACATGGATGCGCGCCGGGACGTGCGCGCCATCGTTCTGACGGGGGCGGGCCGTGCCTTCTGCGCCGGGCTCGACGTGAAGGAGCTCGGCGCCTCCGGCAGCAATGTGGCTGACAATGTCGATGGCGGCGATCTCGGCGCGGCACTTGCCGCGACCGCGACGCCGGTGATCGCGGCGATCAACGGGCTGGCGGTCACCGGCGGCTTCGAGATCACGCTCGCCTGCGACATGGTGCTCGCCGCCGAATCGGCCTGGTTCCAGGACACCCATGCCAGCATCGGCCTGCTGCCCGGCTGGGGCCTGTCGCAGCGGCTGGCGCGCGTCGCCGGGCCGTATCGGGCCAAGGAGATATCGCTGAGCGGGCGCAAGGTGACCGCCGCCGAGGCCGCGCAGCTCGGTTTCGTCAACCGCGTCGTTGCGCACGACCGGCTGCTGCCGGAGGCGCTGGCGCTGGCGCGCGCGATCGCGCAATGGCCGGCCGGCCATGTTCGGCGGATCAAGTCGCTGATCGATCGCGGCTACGCCATGCCGCTTGCCGAGGCGCTGGCGTTCGAAGCCGGAGAGGCGCGGGCGCTGAACACCGAGGTCACGCTAGGGCGGGGAAGCGATAGGCGAGATCGAGTACCGCCCGATCGCGGCGACAGCTAAGGGAGAGACGTCCATGAAGGTTCTGGTCCCCGTGAAGCGGGTAGTGGACTACAATGTGAAGATCCGGGTCAAGTCGGACGGGTCGGGCGTTGAGCTGGCCAATGTGAAGATGTCGATGAACCCGTTCGACGAGATCGCGGTGGAGG